>CAZMLI010000049.1:16118-17336 GCA_964566865.1 uncultured Planctomycetota bacterium | reverse complement strand
GTATCCAGCTCAGCGGTCCGCTTCTCGAGCTGAATGTGCTGCTGCACCATCAGCTGATCCTGCAGCAGTTGATGGAAGGCACGCGTCGGAGCCTCGGACTGCCAGTCGTCGTACGGCGTATTGGCGTAGCTGTCGCCGTGCTCGCGCTGCCGCTGCAGTTCGTGTTCGAGCCGGCTGTGCAGCTTCTCCACGAAGATCCGGGTCTGGGACTCGAGATCGGGGGTGACCTTGTCGCGCCACTTCTCCTTGAAGCGCTCGTGCGAGGGATCGACATGGGTGGCCGTTCGGCCTTCGGTCATGCTCTCGTAATGCAGCAGCACCGAGGTCGGTTCGTAGATCACCTCTTTGCCTGTTTCGCGCACCCGCAGGCAGAGATCGACGTCCTCGTGTGAGTTCCAGAACTCCTCGTCGAAGCCGCCGAGCTGATCGAACAGGGCTTTCGAGATGATGCAGCAGGCTGCGGTCACGGCCGACATCGCTCGCCGTTGCAAGACAAAGGGGTGCTCGGCCGGGAAACCACGGAAGACATGGGCCCAGTCGAGGTTCTCGTCGATCGCCATCCCGGCGTGTTGCACGGTGTAATCCGGATAGAGCAGCCGGCTGCCGACCATACCGATCGCGTCGTTCGCGCGGATCGCTCCGACCAACACATCCAGCGCACCGGGGAAGACGATCGTGTCGTTGTTGAGGAAAATCAGATACTCGCCGGTGGCCTGACGGGCGCCGAAATTGCACCCCTTGGCGAATCCCTGGTTGGTCTCGAGACGGTGATAGGACAGCTTCGGGTAGTCGAGCTTGCTGGCCTCATTGGGGGTCTCGTCGTAAGAGGCGTTGTCGACGAGGATGACTTCGTAATCGCAGCCGGGGCTGCCGTGGTTGGCCTGATTGAAACTTGCGTACAGGCTCTCCAGGCAGCTCCTGGTGTAGGAATAGGCGTTGTACAAGGGGATAATGATGCTAACTTGCACCCTGCTATTCATAGCTTCCAGGCTAGTTCAATTAATTCGCCAGTCAAGCTGCAAGCCCCATGACTACGCCCCGAGGCGGCCTGATCCGACAGATTCGCGAACTCTACCAATCGCGTCTGCTGATCCAGGCACTGACAATGCGCGACCTGCGCGCCCGCTACCGGTCTTCGGTGCTGGGATACTTCTGGACGCTGCTCAACCCGCTGATGCTGATGGCGGTCTACGCGATCGTCTTCTCGGTCTTCATGCG
>CAZMLI010000049.1:0-16018 GCA_964566865.1 uncultured Planctomycetota bacterium | reverse complement strand
TCTTGCTGGTGCTGGGCGCGACGCTGGCGGTCTCGGCGCTGACGGTGTTCTACCGTGACGTGCAGTTCCTGGTCGGCAACTTCCTGACGTTCTGGTTCTTCCTGACGCCGATCCTGTACGAGGTCAGCTCCATCCCGGAGCAGTACCAGCCGATCGTGCGCTTCCTCAACCCGGTTGCGCCGCTGATCCTCTGCTACCAGGACGTACTGTACTGGGGCCGCTTTCCGAATCCACTCAACCTGGCGATGGCGGCGGGCTACGGACTGCTCGCGGTCGCCTCCGGCCTGATCATTTTCCGCCGCTACCGCTATCTGCTGGCCGAGGAACTGTAGTGGACTACGCAGTCGAGATCCGCGACCTGGAGAAGCGCTTCCGCCGCTACCGTCAAATCCAGAGCTACGGCACCTTCAAGAGCATGATCGTGCACAGCCTGCGGCGGCTGGTCGCCCGGAGTCAGAGCAATGGGGATTCGAACAAGTTCTCCGTCTTCAAGAACATCAATCTGCAGGTGCCCAAGGGCCAGAGCATCGGCCTGATCGGGCGCAACGGCTGCGGCAAATCCACGCTGCTGCGCTTGATGGCGGGCATCTACTGGCCCGATAGCGGCGAGATCAAGGTGCACGGCCGCGTGGCCTCGCTGCTCGAACTGGGCGCGGGGTTTCACCCCGAGTTCAGCGGTCGTGAGAACGTCTTCATCTACGGCATCATCCTCGGCCTGAGCAAGAAGCAGATCCGCGATCGGTTCAACGCGATCGTCGACTTTGCCGAGCTGTGGGAGTTCATCGACGCCCCGATCCGGACCTACTCCTCGGGCATGTTCATGCGGCTGGCATTCAGCGTGGCGACTCACATCGACCCGGACGTATTCCTGATCGACGAGGCGCTGGCCGTCGGCGACGCCGCCTTCACCATCAAGTGCGGCGAGCGGCTACGACAGTTCCGTGACGAGAAGAAGACACTGGTGATCGTCAGCCACGACTACGAGGCTCTGATCAAGCTGGTCGATCACATCTACATCCTCGAGGAAGGCGTGCTGAGCGGACCGCACCCGCCGCGAGAGGGCGTCGACCAGTTCCTCGAGATGCTGACGGCGCCCACAGCGCCACCGAGCGACCTGCCGGCGGAGGCCGCACCGTGAATCCGGAGCAGCTGATGCGCGAGGTCCAGACCCGAATGGACCTGCGCGACGGCGTCTCCCCCCAACCCCCGCAGGCGGCCGGCTCGCCCGACAACCGGCTATTCTGGCTCAAGCAACAGCAAGCGACCTTGAGCGAGAACCAGGACCGGTTCGGCCGCGAGCTGGTGGTGCTGCGCCGCGGATTCATGGGACGAATCGAAACGCTGGTGAAGCGCCTGCGGCGCCGGCTGCTGGGGAACTTCGCCAAGCCCCAGCGCGAGTTCAACGCGGCGGTGAGTCGCTTCCTGGGCCAGAACCTCGAGTATCTCGAAACCGCCAACGCCGAGCTGGCGCAACTGCGCGCCGAGAACGCGGCGCTGCGCGAGCGCCTCGACCTGGCGGCGGCGCCGCTCGATCCCGCCGCCTACCTGGACCGGGTCGATCCGCCCAACGATCGAGCGCTGCGCCCGATCGTAGCCAGCTTCGAGGGCTGCCAGCGTGTATTGCACCTGGGCTGCGCCAACGGCCGCCTGCTCGCCCTGCTCGCCGAGGCCGGCATCCCAGCTCACGGCGTGACGGCAAGCGCGACCTGGGCGGCGGCCTGCCGCAGCCGGGGCCTGGAGGTCGTCCACCAGCCGATCCTGGAGCACCTCGGTCAGCTCAGCGAAGTCAGCGCGATCTTCCTCTCCGGTCAGCTGGAGCGACTGGACCGCCTGGCCGCGTTGGACCTGCTGCGCCTGGTCGCGTCGCGGTTGTCGATCGGCGGTACGCTGATCGTCCAGACTCCCAACCCGCTGTGCCATGAGGCCGCGCGCGCCTTCTACCGTCACCCTGGAAATCGCTTTCCACTGGACCCCGAGCTGCTGCGCTACCTGGGTGAGCAGGCGGAACTGACCTTTGTCCACTTCTGCTTCACCGATGCGCTGACCGACCAGCCCGAACAGCTACAACTCGAGACAGTGCTCGACCAGCCAGCCGCCCAGAATTACCGGATGTTCAGCGCCGTTCTGCGCAAGCTGGACCAGCAATGAGCCGTGACGGATGAAAGTCATCTGTGTCCTGCAGGAGCCGAACGGGCCGATGCAGGATCTGCTCGACGTGCTCCGCGGCTGGCGCGTCGAGCTGGAGACCTTTCGTGACATCAGTCCTGCTCAGCTCGTCGAGAGCCCGGCCTGGCGCTCTGCCCAGCTAGCGTTTTTCGACTGCCCTGGCCCCTACCCGCTGCTCGAGGCGATCGCGGAACCCAGCGGCCCGCGCAAGATCCTGTTGCACCACGGACCCAGCGAACTGCCTGAAACGCTCGACCTACCCCGGGTGGCGGACTTCGCGGTCAGCACCAGCCACGCCGGACGCGAGCGATTGATCGCTGTCGGGTTCACGCCCCAGCGAGTGGCCGTGCTCCCTCGACCGGTGGAGACGGAGCGATTCACGCCCGGCCTGAAAGACCGGGCGCTGGTCTCGTCACTCGGACTGTCCGAGCACTTCGTCCTGTTGCAGGCCGGCGCCGACGGACTGGCGCAAGCACTGGCCAGCCTGGCGCGATTGTGTGCCGCTGGTCTGCCGGTCAAGCTGCTGGTGATCGGCTCCGAACAGGACCCGCTCGACCCCACGCGGGTCGCGGCTGCCGCGCAGCGGCGTGGCTTGAGTGCGCAGGTGTCATTGATCGCGGCGGTTTCGGCGCAGGAACTGCCGCAGGTCCTGCGGCTGGGCGACATCTGCCTCGGCACGATCCCCGACGGGAACCCACTGTTGCTCGAGGCGATGGCCTGCGGCAAGCCCGTGGTCACGCAGCACAACGGAGCACTGGCGGAGTTGATCGAGCGGGGCGGCCGGGTCAGCGAGAACCCTGCGGTCGAGATCGAGGCGCTGCTGCGGTCCGTCGGCGCGCCGCCCCGCGCGCCGAAGCGGCCGCGGCTATGCTTCGTCAATCATCGCTACGGAGAGGGATTCGCCGGGGGCGCCGAGAAGCTCTGCCGGGTGATGGCCGAGAACTGTCAGGCGGCGGGCATGCGGGTGCAGGTCGTCACGACAACTGCCAGCAGCACCCTGCACTGGGCCAACGACCTGCCAGCCGGCGACGAGGTGATCGGCGGCGTACCGGTCAAACGATTCCGCATTGACCCCGAAGCGGTCGACGCCTTCTCGCGCATTCACTACCAGATCGACATCACCCGGCGCACTGTTTCGTTGGCCGACCAGCAACGCTGGATCAACACGGGCGTGGTCGAGCCGGCGCTCTATCAGTGGCTGGCGGACCACCACGACGACTTCGACTTCTTCATCTTCATGCCCTACATGCCATTCGTTTTCAACCTGCGAGCCCTGCGCCATCCGGAGCTGCTCGAGAAGGCGATCGCGGTGCCCTGCCTGCACGACGAGAACCCGGCGCGCACGCCGGTCATGCGCGAGATGCTGGAAAGCCTCTACGCGGTGATCTTCAACTCCCCCGGGGAGCGGGAGCTGGCGCTCTCCCGCTTGCAGCTAGGCACGCCCAACAGCTTCACCCTCGGCGTCGGTCTGGACACCGATCGCCACGGCGACGCGGCCGCGTTTCGCGCGGCCTACCAGCTCGACGGACCGTTCATCACCTACTGCGGACGAATGGAGCACGGCAAGAACGTGCCGCTGCTGGTGGACTACTTCAATCAGTACAAACGGGCGCGGCCGGGACCGCTGAAACTGGTGCTCATTGGCAGCGGCGAAGCACCCTGCGGGGACGACGTGATCCCGCTGGGTTTCGTGTCCGAACAGGACAAGCTCGATTGCATGGCAGCCGCGCTGGCGCTGGTCAACCCATCGGTCAACGAGAGCTTCTCGATCGTGATCATGGAGAGCTGGCTGCAGGCCCGCCCCGTGCTGGTTCACCGGGGCTGTCAGGTGACCCGCGACCACGTGCAGGAGAGTGGCGGCGGTCTGTGCTTCGAGCAAGGCGCCCAGTTCGGCGCAGCGCTCGACCTGCTGCTCGCAGAACCCAGCATCGGCGATCGCATGGGACGGCAGGGCAAAGCCTACGTCGAATCCCGCTACACCCACCCGGTACTGGCGGCGCGTTTCCGCGAGATCCTCGACCTGCTCGGCAGCGCCTCCGATTACGAGCGACTCGCCCTGCGCGCGATCAGCCGGGGACGGCAATTCAGCAGACTGCGCACGGTCGAGGCCTGGGAGCGCTTCTTGCAGCGCGTCGGCGCGCTCAGCCCTTAGCGAGCTAGCGGGCCAACGCCTCGATCTCCGACGCGAGCGTATTCGCCGAGCGCTGCCAGGAAAAACGCGTCACCTGCGTTCTCCCCTGCTCGATCATCCGCTCGCGCGCGACCGGATCCGCCAGCAGCGCCTCGATCCCGCCGGCAATCGCGTCGGTATCCAGCGGATCGACATAACTCGCCGCCTCGCCACCGGCCTCGCGCAATACGGGGATATCCGCGCAGAGCACCGGCACTCCGGCGGCCATCGCCTCGAGTACTGGCATGCCAAACCCCTCGTACAGGCTGGGGAAGGCAAACAACGTCGCGCCCTCGTAGAGCGCGCGCAGGTCCGGCCCCGAGACGTAGGGGATGTGGCGCACGCGGTCACCGGCCTGGGCGATCGCCGCGCGAATCGGGCCATCGGACCAACCGCTACCACCGACCAGCACCAGCTGGCATTCCGGCAGCATTTCGGTCGCCTCGACCAGGCGTTGCACGTTCTTGCGCGGCTCGAGCGTGCCCACGTGCAGCACGTAGTTCGGGCTCAAATTGTGGGCGGCCAGACGCGCTCGCCAGTCGTCGGGCGGATCTCCGGAGACATGGCCGGTGACCGCCGGGGTCATCACCACCAACCGCTCGGCCGAGTCCGGATAGGCTGCGGCCATCTCGCGCGCCATCGACTGCGAGATGACCCCGATCCGATCACTGCGATCGACCAGCTCGGGCACGTTTCTGCGTAGTTCCTCGATGAAGTCCGGGTCGACACAATCAGGCACGACCTGAAAGCCGAGGTCGTAAACGAACGAGATCACCGGCCGCCCGCGCGTCGGAAAACGACGGTAGTTGGTGAACAGAAAAACGTCGTGACGCCCCGCCAGTAACTGAAAGGGCACCCCCCGCCCGAGCCTGGCCAGCTTGAGATAAACCCTCAAACTGAGTCGGCTGGGCCGACGAATCGCGATGCCGGCGGCTGTCAGATCATCCAGCTCGGGCGGCCCCGACGGCTCGCCTGGATAGATCATCGCGGTCAGCGCCAGCCCTGGCCGCGCGGCGGCTATCAGCAAGTTCGCGACGTACCAGCCGATGCCGGTGCGCCGGATCGAAAGCGTGTAGGCCTCGACACCGACGCGAATCGTCATCGGCCCTGGTCCAGTAGCGCCAGCACCTTCTTCGCCGCGTGAGCCCAGGTGTAGCGGGCCACCTGCGCCCTGCCTTTTTGCGCCAGTGAGTCGGCCAGCGCCGGGTCGCCCAGCACTCGCTCGATCTCGTTCGCAAAAGCCCGAGGCTCGGGATCGACCAGCAGCGCGGCATCGCCGGTGGCTTCCGGAATCGAGGTCGAGTTGGAGGCAATCACCGGCGTGCCGCAGCCCATGGCCTCCAGCGGTGGCAGCCCGAACCCCTCGGCCAGCGACGGGTAAAGGAACAGCGTGGCCCCCGAGAGCAACACCGGCAGGTCCGCATCCGGTACGCGCCCGAGCGCGATCAGGCCCTGCGACGCAGCGTCGGGCAGGTCATCGAGCAGGCCGCGACCGCGAAAGTTACCCCCCGCGAGCGCCAGCACGGCGCCCTCACGCAACTCGGGCCGGACCGCCTTCCAGCTCTCGATCAACAGCCCCAGGTTCTTGCGTGGCTCGGCGCCGCCAACCGCCAGCAAGAAACGCTCCGGCAGGTCATACCGCGCGCGGATCCGGGCCACCTCGTCGGTCGCTGCCGGCGAGAAGATGTCGCTGTCGATGCCCGGATGTACCACCCGCACCGTCTCGGCTGGCAGCTCGAGTGTGCGGATCGTATCCTCGCGAGTGAAGTGGGAGACGACCACCAGCTCGGACGCCTTGCGCCGGGCGAGCGCGAGATTCAGCTTTGTCTTCCAGCGATAGGTGCGCTTGAAGCCGAATTCCGTGGCGCGAAAAGGGATCAGGTCGTGCAGCCAGGCCAGCTGACGACCACGAAAACGTGGCGCGGTGACCAGGTTCCAGACACTGAGAAATACATCGGCCCGTGCCTCTCGCAACAGACCGGGCAGGGTGCAGTATTGCCAGAGCAGGTGCCGCCGCGGCGCGGTGTGCAGCAGCCTCAGATTGGGGCGGCTACCGAGGGCCGCCTCGATCTCCGGCGCCGGCCCGAGCGCAACGAACCTCCGATCGGGCGCGGCGTCGAGCAGCGCGGGCAGCAACCCGGTCGTCCAGCGCCCGATGCCCGTCGGATCCGCCGTGAACAACCGCGCGTCGAAAGCAATCGTCTGTGGCGCGCTCAGAGTTATCCCTCGAACGCGCGCCCCAGATCCTCCAGCGCCTTGACGGGGTCGGCGTTCAGCTTCAATCGCCAGCAAGACGCGCGCTTGAGCAGCAGCCCTCTGCGGCCGGAGGTCTGCGCCAGCAGCTGGGTATAGAGCACGATCGCCGTCTCGAAGTCTCCGGTGCGCGCGGTCAGATCTGCCAGCCACTCGGCCACCTGGCGGTTGCCCGGGTCGCGCTCGTGGGCTTGTCGCAAGCCGCTGAGCGCCTCCAGCGGATCCAGCCACGAGAGGGCCAGCTCGAGGCTGCCGCCCAGCTCGGGATCGTCTTCGGCCAGGACGGAGAGACGGACCAGATCCTCCACCGCCTCGGCCCACCACTCTTCCTGCAGATGTTGCCCCAGTTGCACGCGCAGCCAGTAGCTATCCGCTGGATGCTCCCGCAGTTGTCGCGTGAGCTCGGCCGCAGCCGACTCCTCCTGGCGCAGCGCAACCATCGTGGCGTAGATTCCGCGGTCCACCCGCGACGTTGACTGACCCAGCTCGCGCGCCCAGAGAAAGGCGTCTTGCGCCTCTTGGTGGTCGGCCTGACGGCGACGCGCCTCGCCGAGAAGTTCGTAGCCCGCACCGCTATCCGGCTGCCGCGTCAGGAACGCCTCCGCCTGCTGCTGCACCTCGGCCGGATTCTCGGCGAGCAACGCCTCCATCTCGGCCAGCGCGATTGCCGGGTCCTCGACCGGCTCTTCCACCGGATCGGGCTGCGCCGCCAGCTGCTGCTCGAACTCCGGATCCGCCGTGTAGCCCAGCTGCGACGCACGCTCCAGCGCTTCCGCGGCCAGCTCATCCTGCCCCGTCACGCGCAGCGCCAGCGACATATAATAGTGGGCCCGCGCGTAGTCGGGACGCTCGGCGACGATCCCGCGCAGCAGGTTGGCCGACCGTTCGGGATTCTCCAGAATGAACTGCTGCGCCTGATCGAGCAACGAGTCGAGCTCGTACCGGTCGATCACCCGCAGCGCGCCGCTGTCGTCGAAACCCTGATCTCGCGCCTCGAGAAAGTCGTCCACCGCGCCCTCGAGGTCTCCTTGCTGCGCCCGCAGATGCCCACGCTCGAGCAACAGTGCGCCGCTGGCCTCGTAGCGCTCGAGCGCTGCCTCGAGCATCTCTCCGGACTGTTCGACATTGCCGGCGCGCCGCGCAGTCTGCACCTGGTCCGCAAACTGCTCGGGGGTCATACTCAGATCTTCGTCCGCGCCGTACAGCTGATCCGGGCTCGCCTCGGAGTCGTCATCCTCGAGGAAGACCTCGTCGTCTTCATCCAGGTCATCATAGTCACTGTCGTACGCGTCGAGGCCGCCGTCAGACTCATCCAGCGCGAGCCCCTGCTCCTCGGCCAGCGATTCCAGCGTGCTGCTGAGATCGAGCACTCGCGCCTGGCCGGTAGCCGACGCATCGAAATCGTGATCCTGCTCGTCATCGATCTCTTCGAACTTCTCCCGGAATTCCTCAGGGGAGGGTGTGGCCAGCACTGCGGACGAACCGGCGGAGATCGAGATTTCCTGGTCGGACTGCTCGTTCAGCTCCTGATCGCTGCCCGGTGCAAGGTACACCGGATGATCGTCGGCCGAGATGATCTCCTCGAACTCCGCAGACGATGCGTCCGCCTGATCCACCGTGCGGTCCGGGGCCAGGATGCGCACGCTCTTGAACTCTTTTGACAACGCGGTGGTGTCCGGCGCGTCGAACGGCGTCTCGTTCGACGCTTCGGAAAAACTGGAGATCACGACCTCGGACGGATCACGTTCGCTGACCGCTTCAGTCTGCCACGGGTCCGTCGCCGGTTCGGGATCGTTCGTTTCCGGATCGACGTCGAACGTCTCGAGCGACTCGCCGCTCTCATCCTCGCCCGGCGCATCGGACGGCGGGGTGGCCTCGGCCGCCGTCCGACCGGAGTGCTCCGCATCTATCGGGTAGACCTCCAACCGCGTGGGCAAGGCCTCGGCCACCTCCTGCGCAGTCGGGACCACGAAGGTCGCCTCGCAGGAGGGACACATCGCTTTATGGCCGGTGAACCGCGCCTCGACACGCTGTTTCTTGTGGCAGACACCACAGCGAAAGGCCAGCTGCTCGCCACTCATTCAGGCACCAGACGTTCGGTCTGAAGATACGGCTGCAGCGCCGCGGGCACCGTGACGCTACCGTCCTCGCACTGGTAGTTCTCCAGGATGGCCACGACCAGCCGCGGCAGGGCCACCCCCGACCCGTTCAAGGTGTGCACGAATCGAGGCTTGCCGCCGCCGGCCGGTTTGTAGCGAATGTTCGTCCGGCGAGCTTGAAAATCGCCACAGTTGCTGCAGCTCGACACTTCCAGCCAACGCCCGACACCCGGCGCCCAGAGCTCCAGGTCATAGGTTCGCTGCGAAGCAAACGAGAGGTCACCGGTCGCGAGCGCGACGACACGGTAGCTCAACTCCAGTGCCTGGAGCACCGCCTCCGCATCCGCAGTCAGCTGTTCCAGTTGCGCCTCGGATGTTTCGGGAACGACCAGCTTGACCAGCTCGACCTTGTCGAATTGATGCAGCCGGATCAGACCGCGGGTGTCCTTTCCAGCCGCGCCCGCCTCGCGCCGAAAGCAATTGCTGAACGCGCAATAGGCCTTCGGCAGATCCGCCTCGCTCAACACCTTGTCGCGGTTGAGGTTGACCAGTTGCACCTCCGCCGTCGGGATCAGGAACAGATCGTCCTTCTCCAGGCAGTACATGTCATGCTCGAGCTTCGGCAACTGGCCCGTGCCGTAGAGCACCTGGCGCAGCGCCAGCGACGGTGGCCAGACCTCGGTGTACCCATGGCGCTGCGTGTGCAGATCCAGCATGAAGCTGATCAGACCCCGTTGCAATCGGGCACCCGCCCCCGTCAACAAGGCAAACCCGCTGCCGGCGAGTCGGGCCGCTCCCTCGATCGAGAGAATGCCCAGCCGCTCGCCGATGTCCCAGTGCGCCTGCGCTTCGAACGGCAGGCTGCGCACCTCGCCCCAGCTGCGCAAGAGCTCGTTGGACGATTCGTCCGGCCCCACGGGCGCGGCCTCGTGCGGCGGGTTCGGCAGCCAGGGCAGTTCCTCGTCCAGCTGGGTGCGAAGTTCGCCGAGCTGGCTGTCGAAACCCTTGACCTGCTGCTTGATCTCTCGCAGGGCGGCGATCTCGTCGTCGGCACTCTCGCCTGCTTTCTGGCGTGCGCCGATCGCCTTCGAGGCCTGGTTCTGCTCGCCTGCCAGCTGGTCCCGCTGGGTCTGGAGCTGGCGCCGCTCTATATCAAGCGCCAAGATGCGGTCGATCCGCTCAGCATGGCCTGCGCCGCGCTTGGCCAGGGCCGCTTTGAGCGGTTCCGGATCCTGGCGAATAGCCTTCAGGTCAAGCACCGAGTGCTGCCTCCAAACCTGGAAGAAGTCATGACTTGTGGAAACACACTTCTTATCAGACAGTCAGAAATCTGTCAATTCCAGCGCTCGTATACGAGGTGTGGGGCCTTTGCGAGATGCTACATGTTGGCTATCATGTCTCTATCGTGAGTGTCAAGCTTCAGGTCATCAGAGGGGACCGCGTGGGAGAGCAGTTCCCGCTGGACAGCAAGCAGCTGATCTTCGGCCGCGATCTGGTCTGCGACGTCCAGATCTGCGACCAGGGAATGTCCCGCCAGCACTTCCTGGTCCACGGAGACCAGGGCGCCTATGAGGTGCAAGATCTGGACTCTTCCAACGGCACCTACCTCAATGGCGAGCTCGTCGCCAACTCGATGGTGCATCCCGGCGACGTGATCACGGCGGGCGAGACGGCTTTCCGCGTGATGCTCACAACGACGGAACCGTCCGCGCGCAAGTCCGACTCCACCACGGTTCGCGTGCGTGAAGCAGACGATGAGACGCAGCCGAGGTTCGAGGAGAAGCGCGGCAGCGACCTCGAGACCTCACCCGTCGCGCAAACGGCGCCGGAGGCGCTCAAGGCGCTGTACCAGCTGGGCAACGCCATTCACTCGGTCCGCGACATTCAAGAGCTGTGCCAGATCGTCCTGCGCGAGATCCTCGCCTTGCTGACCGAAGCGGAGCGCGGCTGCATCGTCCTGCTCGAAGGCGGCGGCGTGCTGGTGCCGATTGCTTCGGAGTGCCGCGGCGATGACCAGAACCTGGCGCTGAGCCGGACGATCCTCAACGAATCGGTGCTCCACGGAAACTCGACGATCTCGGCCGATGCGATGAGCGACAGGCGCTACAGCGCCGAAGAGAGCGTCAACGTGCACGGCATCCGCGCGGTGATGTGCGCGCCGCTACGGGGACGCGAGCAGGTGCTCGGGGCGATCTACCTCGACAGCCACGCCAGGCAGGACCTGTTCCGTCCCGCCGACCTGGACTTGCTGACCGCCGTCGGCATGCAAGCCGGACTTGCGATCGAACGCACCCAGCTCGAGCTGGAGATCCGCGCCAGCGAGGCGCGCTACCGGAACATGGTCGAGTACTCGCCGGACGGGATCATCCAGACCACGCCGAGAGGACGGATTGTCTCGTGCAACCAGGCAGCCCTGGAGATCTTCAAGACCACGCGCGAGGAGCTACTCTCGTGGAACGCGCGGCAGATGTATTACAACCCGCAAGACCGCGAGCGCATCCTCGAGATCTATCGCCACCACGGCAGCCTGAGCAACCACGAGGTCGCGTTCAAGAATTCATTGGGCGAGAAGATCATCGTCGCCATCTCCAGTCGCCACGTGCGCGACGATGCAAGCGGCGAGGAGCGGTTCGAGGCGATCCTGCGCGACATCACCCACGCAGCCCACCTCGAAGAAGCGCTGATCAAGAGCGAGGAACGCCACCGGACGATCGTCGAGCATGCGCCGCTGATTCTCTGCCGGATCACCGTCGAGGGCAACATCACCCACCTCAACCCGTTCGGCAGGCGGCTGCTGGGCAAGGGAGAGTCGATCTACCAGCTGTTTCCGCAGCTCAAGGCACAACTCGATACGTTGCTCAAGCGCGGCACCTCCTTCAACGTCAACGGACATGGTTGGAAGAGCCCCAGCGATCAACTACGGTTCCTCAACATCCAGGGCGTCTCGCTACGTGACGCAAGCGATAACCCAGGCGGCGCGTTGATCATCGCGCTCGACGTCACGCGTGAGAAACAACTGTCGGTAGAGATCATGCGGCAGGAACGCATGGCCTCCATCGGCCTGCTCGCCGCGGGCGTGGCGCATGAGTTCAACAACATCATCGCCAGCATGCAGGGATACGCCCAGCTGGTCGGGCGCAAACCCGAGTTCACCGTCGAGAAGTTGCAGGAGGTGGTCTTGCTGCAGTCGGGCCGGGCCAAGCAGATCACCGATAGCCTGATGAGTTTCTCGCGCCAGAAGGACGACTCGCGTGCGCTGACCGACGTGCGCAAGCTGCTCGGCGAGGCGATGGTGCTGATCAGCAAGGAGCTCTCGCAGAACCGGATAAAGCTGGTGACCGACTTCCAGGAGATTCCGGAACTCCGGATCAATGCAGCGCAAACGCAGCAGGTCATCCTCAACCTGCTGATGAACGCGGTGCATGCGATGCAGGACGGCGGCACGCTGACCATCTCGACGCGCCGTCACGGCGGCTACGCCTACATCGCGTTCTGTGATACCGGCCATGGAATCAAGCGCGAAGATCTCGAGCGCATCTTCAACCCATTCTTCACGACCAAGGGCGCCATCGGCAAGAGCAAGACGCCCGGCACCGGGCTGGGACTGTCGGTGTCGTACAACATGATCCAGGACCACAACGGCGAGATCGTCGTCGAGAGCGAACCGGGCAAGGGCACGACCTTCACCATCATGCTGCCGCTGTTCGATTCCGAGGGCACCGATGACCCGCCGCAGGAGACGCCGAGGCTGACGCCCGCCGACGGGCCGCCGCTACGCATCCTGATCGTGGAGGACGAGCCGCAGCAGCAAAAGAACCTCTGTGGGATGCTCGAGCAGCACCAGCTGCGGGTGGCCGGCAGCGGCCAGGAGGCGATCCACCTCTGTCGTCGAGAACAGTTCGACTATTGCTTGCTGGACATCATGCTGCCCGGAAAGATGGACGGTTTTGCGGCGTTCGATGCCATCCGCGAGTTCGACCCCGACATCCGGATCTTCTTCATCTCTGCCAAGTCCCAGGACAAGCGGATGAAAGAATACCTGACCCGAGCGGACGGTTACCTGAGCAAACCGTTCGAGAAAGACCAGCTGCTGGCCCTACTGACTCCGGTCAATTGAGATGAGCGATGAACCTGCGGTCATTGGCAGCCAGTCCGAATTTCGCATCGTCAAGAAGATCGCCAGCGGGGGAATGGGCAACATCTACCTCGCCGAGCAGATTGGCGTGCACGGCTTTCGCAAGATCGTCGCGCTCAAACGAATCCTCAAGGAGCTGCTCGAGGACAGTGAGACGATCCAGCTGTTCCTCGACGAAGCGAAGCTGGTCGCCGACCTGATCCACGAGAACATCGTGCAGGTCTACCATCTCGACCAGCTGCCCAGCGGCGAGTTCTTGATCGTGATGGAATACGTACCGAGCCGCAACCTGGCCCAGGTGATCGATCGGCTGCGGTCGCATCAGGAGAAGACGCCGATCAACCTGACCGCGTTCGTCGTCAGCCGCGTTTGCCGCGGGCTGGCCTACGCCCACAGAAAACGAGATCACGAAGGCCGACGACTGAAGATCGTCCACCGGGATGTCTCGCCGAGCAACGTGCTGATCAGCTTCAACGGTGTGGTCAAGCTGGTCGACTTCGGCATCGCCAAGGCGCTCTCGACCAATTCGCCCGACGAGCGCGTGGTGCTGATGGGCAAGTTCCCCTACATGTCGCCGGAGGCGGCACGCTTCGAGGGCACCGATGCGCGGAGCGATATTTTCAGCCTGGGACTGGTCTGCTACGAGCTGCTGACCGGACGGATGGTCTATGACGTCGACTCCCGCGGAGAGCTGATGGACAAGATGACCAAGTTCCGCATCCCCAACGTGCGGCTGGTCAACGCAGACGTGCCGAAGCAGCTGAACAGCATCGTGATGAAAGCGATCGCGATGGAGCCGGAGGAGCGCTTCGCCTCCGCCGAGGAGATGGGAGAGGAACTCGAGTCCTATCTGTACGAAAACGAAGGCGCCGGGCCGAGCAACCGGACGCTCGCGGAATGGCTCGCCGGATTGTTCCCCGAAGCGCGCAAACAGGCCAACTGGTAATTCGCCCCAACTGCACTGATTGCACCCAGATCCGCCTTCCTTCCGCCCCGACCTTTCTGTACAATCTGTTCAAATGGCGTATCTGTTGCTCGACCCCAACGGCGACGCTGAGAAATTCAGCCTCAGCGAGAGCACGGCCGTCGGACGAGACGAGTCGAACCACATCTGCCTGAATGATGCGGCGGTCGACCACTTCCACTGCCGAATCCAGCGCACCTCCGGCGGCGTCTACAAGCTGACGGATCTGGACACCGCGTCGGGCACCCTGCTCAACGGAACGCCGGTCGTCGAAAAGCTGCTGCGCTCCGGCGACCTGATCGAGGTGGGCCCGTTCATTCTCCAGTACCGCGGCTCCAAGTCCTCGACGATGCGCATCCGGCCCGCCGCCGTCACGCGCAAGGGCGCCGCCCGCCGCCGCAAGGGTTCCGGGCGAAAGACCAAGGTCCCGAGGTCACCGTCGTCGACCACGGACGTCAGCGGTCGCGCGGTAGAGACGGAGCTGCGCGAACTGCTGAGCAATGTCAGCCAGCTGTTTGGCAAGGAGGGACTGCGGCGGATGGAGGGCGTCTTCCGCGAATTCAACAAGTCCCGTGCGTCGAGTCGGCTGAACGTGCTCGAGTCGCAGAAAGATCGCCTGATGCAGTTGATGGAGATCAACCAGGCGCTGACCGAGGAGCTGGATCTGGGCCCGTTGCTGGAGAAGATCCTCGACAGCATCATCACCCTGGTCGACGCCGAGCAGGCGTTCGTGGTGATGTACGACGAGAAGGGCGGCATGACGATTCCCGCCTACCGCAACGTCGAGAAGGAGGAGCTGGCCCAGCCGCAGTACGAGATCTCGCGCAGCCTGATCGAGAAGGTGCATCTGAGCGGGGAGTTGATGCACTGCCACGACGCGCTGGACAACGAGGAATTCGACGGCTTCCTCTCCGTCTCCAATCTCCAGCTGCGCTCGATCCTCTGTGTGCCGCTGATCGTCGGCGAGCAAGTCGGCGGCGTGATCTACGTCGAGAACCGTCAGCGGCCCAGGGCGTTCGACAACAACGACGTGATGGTGATCCAGTCCTTCGGCCACCAGGCATCGATCGCGATCACCAACGCGCGGCAGCGAGAGGAGATCCTGGCCAAGAACCGGAATCTGCGCACGCTGAACAAGCTGGGCAAGGCCATCTCATCGACGCTCGAACTCGAGCCGCTGCTCGAGCTGATCGTGGGCAAGATGATCGACGTCTCGGGCGCCAACCGGACCTACCTGATGCTGGTCAACCGCGACACCGGCAAGCTCGAGTTCCGGCTGGGCGCCAATCAAGACAACGAGCCGCTGAAGGCCGATGACTTCGAGGTCTCGACCTCGATGGTGCGCAAGGCGGTCAAGCGCAAGCGCACGATGCTGACCGTCGTCGACGAGGACAACCCGTCCGAGTCGCTGCAGGACAGCGAGTTCAACGCCGAACTCGCCGTACCGATGTACGTGCGCGACGACCTGCTGGGCGTGATCTACGCCGACAAGCTGGGCAACCAGCCCTTCACGCGGTCCCAGGCACGGCTGGTGGAACAATTCGCCGACCAGGCCAAGATCGCGATCAGCAACGCCTACCTGTACCAGCGAGCCACGATCGACGCGATGACGACCCTCTACAAGCGCAGCTACTTCGATCAGCGGTTGGAAGAAGAGCTGGCCCGCGCGGCGCGCTACGGCACACCGGTGACCTTGTTGATGCTCGACCTGGATCACTTCAAGCTGCTCAACGATACGCACGGCCACCTGGCCGGCGACGAGGCGCTGCGGTTGGTCGGCTGGATCATCAAGACCAGCGTGCGTGGGCATGACGTCGCCGCGCGCTACGGTGGCGAGGAGTTCAGCGTGATCATGCCCCAGCTCGATCTGGTCGGTGGAGTGCGCGTGGCCAAGCGCATCAAGCGCCGGATTCAGAATCAGACCCGACTGCCCCAGCACACGCTGACGATCTCGATCGGCGCCGCCGAGTACCAGGTCAACCATACCCCCGAGGAGCTGATCTCCAAGGCCGATCGCGCACTGTACCGGGCCAAGCAGACCGGCCGGAACAAGGTCTGTACCTGGAGGCCAGGCAGCTCGCGGCGGCTGGTGACCGCGCCCCCTGGCGAGGAAGACGGCAGCGACAACGAAGGCGGTTGAGTTCGTAGTTCGTCGTAGTTCTTTGAGCCTGACCCACTAGAATTGCGGCCCATGTCCCAGCAGCTAGATGTCCTGATGGTCACTTTCGCCG
>CAZMLI010000048.1:0-17561 GCA_964566865.1 uncultured Planctomycetota bacterium | reverse complement strand
CGAGGTACGTCGACGTCGACTAGCACGAAGCACGCAGTACCAGGTACGTTGACGTTGACCTGCACGCAGCACGCAGCACCAGGTACGTTGACGTTGACCTGCACGAAGCACCCGTACCAGGTACGTTGACGTCGACCAGCACGAGTGACTCACACTAGGAACGAACCCCGACGTCCAGGACCAGCAAGCGTTGCTCGGGCGTCAGCCGTGCAACAGGCCCGCTCTCGCCGGCGGGCACCATTCGGCGACTCTTGCTCCGCGGCTTGCGCCGGCCGACCAAACTCTCGCGATCAGACTGCTCGTGCGACGGGTTGGGGGTGACTCCTGACATCGATTCCTGCCTTTCTGTGGCGCGATGGCCACGAGGAAGGAGGAGGAGTTACTCCAGGCATTCTCGTCTTCTCTACTGTGAGTAATTCGGGCAGGAGGACACCGCCTTAGGGCGGCCTGTTTTCGTTTGAATCGTGATACGATCAGCCATCGCCCAGAATGAGGATCGAGCTGACCGATGTCTGATGCTCCGACTATTGAAGCTGTGAAGGATGGCCGGGTATGGCTCTTTCACGTCCATTTGCCGGATGGGAACACAAAGACGTTCAGGGGGCGTGCGAGTAAGTCGAAGAAGCTCGCCGCCTTCGCAACCAGTCTAAGTGTCTCGCCGGATGATCTCCTCGCGGCTGTGCAACGAGATCGGGACGAGTTCCCCCCTGTCGTCAAGGAGGTACTGTGCCGACGTGTTGCCGGGTACTGTAGTAATCCCCAGTGCGGCAATCCTACCTCTGGCCCTCACACCGATTCGGATAAGTCCGTAAACGTTGGTGTTGCTGCGCACATCACGGCCGCAGCTGAGGGTGGACCACGCTACGACAAGGCTCTTTCATCCGCCGAACGAGCCTCGGCTGAGAACGGCACCTGGCTGTGCCAGAAGTGCGCAAAGCTCATCGACAGCGACGAGAAACGCTTCACAGTTCCAGTAATCCGTGAGTGGAGATACCTCGCTGAGACAGCAGCGCGAAGGGACCTGGAAACCTCTGGGTCCGTAGCCGCGCCGCCAGTTCCTTGGCTCGCCGACAACCAGGAAATTGGCCGTGCTCTGCTAAAGGCCGTTTTCAAGCTAAGGAATGCGATTAGACGTGTGAGAAACCCCTTCATGTCTGGGTCTGAAGCCGTCCCGGAGTTGAGGAGACAAGGGCTGTCGGAACAGGAGATTCGGAAGCGCCTGAAGGATGGCAGCTACGTGGCTGACGGCTACCGCGAACGCTGGACATTCATCAGCGAAGCCTTCGGCGAGTTGAAGGAGATGGAGTTGGAGGCCGAAGTGGTGTGGGGCTCCAGCATGGTAACCGCCCTGATCCCACTCTATGACTGCTTGCGCGACCTTAGAATCGCTGTCAACCGACACATGGATGGGCGATCTTGGTCGGCGGAGTTAGATGACACACTTTACGAAATCAGCGATGACCCTTCAAAGGACCCCTTCACTGCCAGCGTACTCTCGGCAGTGAACGGTATCCGTGACTGCATAGAGAAACATCTCTCCCGACACCCACAATCTCGGGACACAGTTTCGGATGACGCTCTCCAGGTCCTCCACCGAGCCGCCTACCCAACGGGTGATGGCGGCATGAAGGGGATCATCATAGTGGCGCGATCCGAGGTAGGCCCGACTTATATCGTTGGGGGAGAGACGATCCGGTTCTCCGACCCAGAGCATGATGAGCGTATGGAAGATGCCCTCGACTCTCTATCGGCCGCTGGCTATTCGAGGGAGGTTGGTGGGAAACGGGGGCGATGGAACATGAGGAAGGCTGGGTACGAACGCGCTCGTACGCTGAACTACCACGATGACCGTCGCTGGTGGCATGAACTCGACTGAGCTGCGCAGACATCTCCTTCCAAAGAGAAAGCCCAGGACCTTACGGTCCCGGGCGCTGCCGACTAGCAGAACGTATCTACCAGACAGCATTCCAAAGCTGCTCCTCAATGGAGTTGTAGTCCCACTGCCCGCAGGCGGCCAGCAGATCCGCTGCGAAGCTGCGGACGACCTCTCGGACTGCCGTATCGCTTGCTTCGCCTGTATTAGGTCAGGCGAATCGTGACAGCCGTCACGCCAGAGACGTGAGTACTTCCGGTAGAAGGCCCGGATGACCTTCTTGATCGGCTTGCCAGCGACTGCCTGACGGTAGGCCGTTTCGGCGTACCGTCGTAGTCGGCGGTTGCCAGCAGCGGTGTACATCCCCCAGTTGCTCTGTTGTACGACTGGCGAGAACAACCCCATCGCCCACAATCCTTGAACGCTAGTGCCAAGGTTCGAGCATCGCCGCTAATAGCTTCTCGGCCTCGTCCCGGCTCAGATATGGAGACTTGATGGTGCGAGCCCAGTAGAAGTCCTTTCCCATCACTTCTTTCACCTTCGAGAAGGGCATGGCGTTCGGAAAGACCTCGAAGTTGGTAAGGGGTGGCGTCAGGAATTCGACATCGACGAATAGTTCCCCATCTCCGTCTGCCCGAACTTTGCCAGCAACCCTCCCCGCAGCCACCAAACCTGTGCCTCTGTGGGAGTAAAACACGAGATCCCCTTTTCCAAGGCGATGAACGACATGCTTCTGATCGCCCCAAGCAGATACTCTGCTATTTTCGCACATATGCTGGAGGCCGTCTGGCACGAAGCGACGGCACGTATCGAAGATCACTCCCTTCACAAGTGCCGGATTTCGATGAAAGTCATACGGCTTCGAGAAGAACTCGAAAACCAGCTCGTCATGCAGCTCGTAAATGCGATATGGCAGGAAATCTATGGACAGGCCCTTGTCTCTCCAGAATTCCACGGCCGAGATCAGACCTTCATTCGCTGCCTGACCGACGATCCACATGTGCTGGGCTCGGTTGAACTCGTTTGGGGCGAGCCGCTCCTCCCCCCTAAGGTCGAACGCCTCTTGATGGGCCTCCGCGACGGAAACCCCTGGGCGCTCATCCCCAGAATAGCCCCTGAACTTCCGATCAATATCTGAATAGAGCCACTGGCCAGCTGCTTGCGTGTAGCGGAACAACTGGTCGAGGGCCCCGGTCCCAGCAGTGCCCACCTTCAGCTCGAACAGAACGACATCCCCACTACGATCTAGCGCATAGATGTCTGACTCGGCCTGGTAGTTCCGCTCCTGAAAGAAGGGTAGCAGGGGCATCCCCTCGAATAGCGTCTCGAACAGGTTTGTGGCGATTAGATTCTCAAGGTCCTTCTCCCGCTGCTGGTAAGCACTGACGTCGCGGAAGGGGAGGGGCTCCAAGGTGGCAAAATCTCGGGAAAGACGAAAGAGCATGAGACCGTCTCCTAGTGGTGTAGGTCCTGACTGTAACCGAGTGGGGCCATTTCCAAAAGCCCATCGGTTCCGTCCCAGAAAGAGAAGAAGCCCGAGCCGTACGGCTCGGGCTTCCGTCGTTCTTCGGCCTACAGCTGGATCAGATACCGGCTTGAGCTGTCAGTAGGCCGGGCGTGTAAGTACAGCCCAGTCACGGCCAAGCTGGCGTGTCCCAAGCTGGCCTGGAGCAGGTGTAGTGGGCAGCCCCGTTCTAGCGCATGACTAGCGTGTGCGTGGCGAAGCCAGTGCGGTGAACTGGTTTGTCGATAACGGCCCGCACAGCGAACTGCTACACCAGCTCGCTGCGCTTGAAAACCGTTTTCAAGGTGAGTCCATGCTTCGCCAGGTTCTCGACGCCGCCCTCTTCGCGATCGAGCAGGCAGTAGACGGTATCGATCACCAGCCCGGCGTCGCGCGAGGCATGGATCGCCTTGAGCAGCGAGCCGCCGGTCGTGATCGTGTCTTCGACCAGGACGGCGGTTGTGCCCTTGGCCAGCGGCGGGCCTTCGATCTGCTGGCCGGTGCCGTGGTCCTTGGCCTGGCTGCGCACGTAGAACAGCTTCAGCGGGAGCTCGCGTTGGTGGGCCAGCACACCGATGGCCGAGACCATCGGGCAGGCGCCTAGCGTGGGGCCGCCGACCGCGTCGGGCTTGTCCTGCGCCAGCCAGTCGGTCATCAGCTGTGCCGTCAACAGGGCGCCTTCCGCGTCGAGGGTGACCTGCTTGCCGTCGAAGTAGAAGTTGCTGGTCTTGCCCGAGGCCAGCGTGAACTCGCCCGTACGTACGGCAGCTTTTACCAGTGTTTTCAATCGGTCCTTCAAGACGTTTCTCCATGAACCAGTTTGCCGCCCGCGACGACGAACTTGGGTTGTAGCTCCAGCAGTCGTTCGGCCGGCACGCTCATCGGGTCCTCGGGGTAGGCGACGAAGCTGGCCGGGGCGCCGGTTACGAGCACGCCCGCCAGTTGCAGCGCGATCGCCTCCGCGCGATCGAGCCGTTGTTTTGGGTGGAATCCGCCGGCTGGCGAACCATCCTTCGTCTGGCGCTGGCTGGCGGCGTAGGCCGTGGCCAGCGGGTTGGGCGTGACGATCGGGGCGTCGGAACCGAACTGCAAGCGCATGCCCGCGTCCCGCATCCGGGCCAGCGGCAGCATGTCCGCGCTGCGGCTGCCCAGGGCCTGTTCCGCCAGTCCGATATCGTCGAACAGGTGGGTGGGCTGGACCGAGTAGACCACGTCCAGCTTGTTGGCCAGCCCGAACAGCGACTCGGGAAACAGCTCGGCGTGCTCGATCCGGGGACGAAAATGGGAGCGTCCGCTCGTCTGCACCGTCAGCAACGTCTCCAGCGCCAGCCGCATCGCGCCATCGCCGATCGCGTGCATCGCCGGCACCAGACCGCTGGGCAGCAGTCGCCGGAGCGCCTCTTCCAGGCGGGCTGGCTCGATCAACTGCTGACCCAGCTGGCCAGTATCTTGATAGGGCGCCTGTAGCAGCGCGGTCCGGCTGCCCAGCGCCCCGTCGAGGTAGAACTTGACGTAGCCGATGCGCAGTTTCTCGTCGCCGAAGCCGGTATGCAGCCCCATCGCCAGCGCCTGGTCCTGCTCGCCGTCGGCGATGTTGAGCAGCACCTGCAGGTCGAGCTCGCCGCGCCGCAGCAGGTTCTGGTAGATGCCGAAGTCGGTCAGCCCCTCGAAGTTGTGCACCGCGGTGATGCCCTGGCTGAGCAAGGCTCGCTGTGCCGTGAGGATCGTCTCGCGCCGGTCCGCGTCGTCCGGGATGCGTGCGGCCAGCGCCATGCAGCTGCTCTCGCGCACGATGCCGGGGGCATGCTCCAGTGTTCGTGCCGCGGACTGGTTGATCCAGAGGGTGTGGCCGTCATGGCTGAACAACGCGACCGGGTGGTCGGGGGCGGCCTGTTCGACCGGCTCCCAGGATGCGGGCGGATCGCCGAGCAGCAGGTTGCCGGACCAGCCGCGGCCGGTGATCCAGTCCTCGCCGCCTGCTCGGGAGGCTTGCTCGCCGACCTGCGCGGCGATCTCGTCCGGTCCGTCGCTGCGCGAGAAGCGCAGGCGGCGGAGGGACTGTCCGAAGGCGCGCAGGTGCAGGTGCGAGTCGCAGAATCCGGGGAAGATGGTGCTGCCGGCGAGATCGACCTCGACCAGCTCCATCGGCGCCATCCGGCGGAGGGCCGACTCTGGCCCGATCATCACGATCCGCCCCATGGTGACGAGGATCGAGTCGTGGCGTGCAGTCAGGACCGGATGCGTGCTGTAGATCCGGCCACCGGTGTAGAGCGTCCAGTGATTGTGCAACCCAGATCGAGCATCCCAGAAAACTTGCGGCTGTCAATCGGAATGGTACAACGGCCAGATGAAGCTCCGCATAGGCACTCGCGGTAGTCAACTGGCTCTGGCGCAGACCGGCATGGTGGCCGCGGCGCTGGCGAGCCTGCACTCAGGTCTGAAGATCGAGACGGTGGTCATTCGCACGACCGGGGACCAGACCGCTGATCCGCTCACGCCCGCGCTGGGCGTGGGGTTCTTCACCAGTCAGCTGGAGCAGGCGCTGCAGCAGGGGCGGATCGATCTGGCGGTGCACAGCCTGAAGGACCTGCCCACCGCGCTGGGCGACGGTCTGCTGCTGGCTGCCGTCTCGGAACGGGTGGATCCGCGCGACGCTCTGGTCAGCCCACTGGGCGACAGTCTGGCCGCCCTGCCGGCCGGCACGCGGATCGGCACGGCCAGCATCCGGCGCAAGGCGCGGATCCTGCAACTCCGGCCGGACCTGCAGCCGATCGATCTGCGCGGCAACGTCGACAGCCGACTGAGCAAGCTGGAGTCGGGGTTCTGTGGCGCGATCGTCGTGGCGCGGGCCGGGCTGATCCGGCTCGGGCGCACGGTCGGCAAGCCGCTCTCGCTCGAGGAGATGCTGCCGGCGCCGGCCCAGGGCGCGCTGGGGCTCGAGGTCCGCTCCGACGACGAACAGTCGCTGGCGCTCGTCGCCGTACTCGACGATCCGGCGACGCGCGCGGCGACGATGGCCGAGCGGTCGACCCTGCACGCGCTTCACGGAGGATGCCAGATCCCGCTGGGCTGTCTGGCGCAGGTCTCCGGAGAGAGGCTCTCGATGCAGGCGATGCTGCTCGAAACCGACGGCAGCGGAAGCACCAGCGCCACGCTCAGCGGGCCGACCGATCAGGCGCAGGCGCTGGGCGCGGAGCTGGCGCTGAGGCTTACTTCCCCGGCTTGACCAGCCGGATGGTGAGGATCTTGACCGGCGTCGTGGGGCGAGAGCCCTGTCCCACCGCGACCTCGGCGATCTTGTCGACGATCTCCATGCCCTTGACCACCTTGCCGAAGACGGTGTGCTTGCCGGCCAGCCAGGGGGTGTCGATCAGGTTGATGAAGAACTGCGAGCCGTTGGTCTTGGGACCGGAGTTGGCCATCGCGATCACGCCCCGCATGGGCGGCGAGCTCTTGAGCTTGTCGTTGTACTGGTAGCCCTGGTTCTCGAAGACATCCTTGAAGCTCATCGTCTTCAACTTGGCCTGGATCTTCGGCAGGTTGGCCCGGATCTTCTCCTGCGTGTCGTAGCCCATCTTGCGGCACAGCGGCCCCATGATGGTCTGGTTGAATTGCCGCTGGGAGCGGATGCCGAGATGCTGGTGCGGCTGATTGTTCGCAACCATGATCTTCAGCTTGTCGAGGCCCAGAGCGTTGGCGTTGATCTCGTCCTCGAAGGCGTAGCCCGGTCCGCTCATGCCGGTCCCCAGCGGGCAGCCGCCCTGGAGCATGAAGTTCTTGATCACGCGGTGGAAGATCAGCCCGTCGAAGAACGGGCGCTTGACCATCTGCCCGCTTCTGGGGTCCTTCCACTGCTTGGTTCCCTCGGCCAGTCCGATGAAGTTCTTCACCGTTTTCGGCGCGTGGGCGGGCCAGAGCTCGATCTGGATCTCACCCATCGAGGTGCTGATCAGCAGCACCGGATTGGCCTTTTCCTGGGGCTTGGGCTTGTCCTCGTTCTTGTCCTGGGCCGTCGCCATCCATGGGAGTGCGAGCAGCAGGCCAGCCAGTAACAGGTGCTTCATCTCAAGTCTCCTGGGGGAATTTGTTGCGAGAGCATACCAGCAGCCGGCCTGCTTTTCATCCTTCCAGGGTGCTCTCATCGATCCACTGCAGGTAGGCCGGCAGCCCATCAGTGATGGGCAGCGAGATGATCTCGGGCACCTCGTAGGGGTGCAGTTGATTGACCTTGTCGGCGAGGGCGGCAAACAGCGCACGCGTGCTCTTGCCGACAAGCAGGTACTCCGAGGACTCTTCGATCGCGCCCTGCCAGCTGTAGATCGATGTGATCGGTCCGACGATGTTGACGCAGGCGGCCAGTCGGGCCTCGACCACCGCGCGGGCGATCTCGTGGCCGACCGCCTTGTCGGGCACGGTGATCATCACGACGATGTACTCGCTCTTGCTCATGCGCCGGAGACTAGCAGAGGGCAGCCCATTTTTCCGTCAGGAGAAAAGTGTTCCATGGTGATGGCCCGGCTCGAGAGGCGTGGGTGATGTCCTAAACCGCTTGTCAGCTAAGAGTTATGTTGCTGTTTGTTTTGTTTCTGGCGAGCGGCACAGCGTTTGCAAATGGCCGGGCATGGATTACGGTCTGTATCTCTCCACCGCGGGGGCTTCCGTGCAGGATGCCCGGGTCGATTCGATCACCAACAACCTGGCCAACGTCAACACGCCGGGTTTTCAACGGCTGGTCCAGACCTTCATGGAGCGTCCGGTCGAGTCCAAGGAGGACGGCGGTGGCTTCCCGTTCGACGAGGAGCCGCTGCTGGACAAGATCGGCGGCGGCGTCTTCTTCGACAAGACCTTCGTCGACCGTCACAGCGGGCCGGTCGAGCAGACAGGCCGCTCACTCGACGTGGCGATCAAGGGGCCGGGCTACTTCGGCGTGCTGAAGGACGGCGAGCGGTTCTACACGCGCTCCGGCAACTTCGTCGTCGACAAGGACGGCCGCTTGCTGACCGCCAGCGGGTTCGCCGTGCTCGATCGAGACGGCAGCGCGATCACGCTCGATAACCCGGACACCGACAGCTTCGCCAACCGGCTAATGCTGCGCGACTTCCCCAAGACGGCGGAGGTCGACAAGCGGGCGGGCAACCTGCTCCAGTTTCAGGGCGAAGGAACGGCGCTGGCCAACGACGGCCGGATCTTGCAGTCGCACCTCGAGCGCTCGCCCGTCTCGCCGGTGGTGGAGCTGATCAACCTGATCAAGGCGCACCGTAGTTACGAAGCCAATACCAAGATGATCACGTCCCAGGATGAAGCCCTGGCCGGGATCGTGAACCTTCCGAGACCGAGGTAAGCATGGGGATCAGAGCACTCCACACCGCCGCGACGGGCATGCAGGCCCAGCAGACGGGCATCGACGTCATCGCGCACAACCTGGCCAACGTCAACACGGTTGGCTTCAAGAAGCAGCGCGCCGATTTCGAGGACCTGTTCTATGCGCAGCTGACCCGCGCCGGGACCACCGACCAGGAGAGCAATCAGCGTCCGGTGCCAGTCGAGGTCGGTCACGGCGTGCGCCTCTCCGGTACGCCGCGCGAGTTCAGCCAGGGGTCGTTCCGCGCTACGCAGGTCGAGACCGATCTGGCGATTCAGGGGCGCGGCTTCTTTCAGGTGACCGTGCTCTCCGATACGGCGCCGAACAACGTCGCCTTCACCAGGGCGGGAAATTTCGCGATCGATTCCGACGGCCAGCTGGTGACGCAGAACGGATTCAAGATCGAGCCGGCGATCACGGTTCCACAAAATACAGTAGGCATCACAGTCTCACTCGATGGCGTGGTCAGAGCGGTGGTCCAAGGAGTGGCAGCTCCGACGGATATCGGTACGCTCGAGCTGGCCAGCTTTCGTAATCCGGGTGGTCTCGAGGGGATCGGAGACAACCTCTTCATCGAGACCGAGGCGTCCGGCACCGCTACGACTGGGGCGCCGGGCGCCCCGGGTTTCGGTGTGCTGCGCCAGGGGTTTCTCGAAGAGGCCAACGTCAATGTGGTGACCGAGCTGGTCCAGCTGATCAATACCCAGCGGGCCTACGAGGTCAACGCCAAGAGCATCGAGACGGCCGACCAGATGCTGCGGACCGCCAACAGCATCAAGCGATAACCGATGAGACGACTACTACAAACTATCGGATGGGTCGCGCTCTGCGGGTTGTGGCTCGCCCCGGTCGCGGGGGCGCAGCAGTACACGCTGACTCTCAAGTCGAAGGTGGGTGTCGCGCAGGCTTACGTCACGCTGGTGCAGGTTTGCGAGGTCGCCGGGGCGAGCAAGGACATGTTCGCGCGTTTGGGTCGGGTCTATCTCGGCCAGTGCCCCGGCAGCTACTCCCGCGAGTACATCCGCTTTCGCCTGCGCCAGGCTGGCATTCAGCCGGTCAAGTACCGCTTCGCCGGCGCCGAGCTGGTGCTGGTCAGCCGTACGAAGGCGCCGCCGCGGACCGAGCAGGTCGAGCGCCCGGTGCGGCAAGAGCATGCGCCGAGCTGGACCGCGGCCCAGACGCGTGCGGCGATCGAGCGAGCCGTGCGCGCCTACCTGCTCAAGCGTCTGGGCAAGAAGCCGAAGCAGGTCTCGCTGCTGTTCGAGAACCTGGACCCCGAGTCGCTGCGCGTATCTCGTCGCGGCGCCACGGCCCTCGAGGTGCTCGGCAAGCAGGGCCAGCTCGGCCCAGGCCTGGCGCGGGTGCCGGTGGCTTTCTGGCAGGGTTCGGGCAGGCGCTACTATCGCCATCTACGGGTGCAGATCCGCTTCAGCCGAAAAGTGCTTGTCGCGGTCCGGGACCTGGCCAAGGGGGCGCGGCTGTCGTCGAGCGACGTCGCGCTGCGCGAGATACCGCTCGACCACCGACTGACCGGGCTGCTCGTCGAACTGGGCAAGCTCAACAAGTGGATCGTTGCCCGCGAGATCCGCACTGGCGAGCCGCTGAGCTTTCGCAAGCTGAAGCCCTTCGAGATGGTCAAGAACGGCGACCTGGTCGACGTCCTGCTACTCGGTGACGGGTTCACGCTCAAGATGAAGGGCAAGGCCCGCAGGGGCGGGGTGCTGGGCGCCCGCATTCCAGTAATGAACCTGAGCAGCAAGAAGCTACTCCTGGCGGAGGTCATCGGCGTGCGCCAGGTACGACTCGATGTACGGAGGCGAAAGAGATGAGCAGACGCATGACATGGATCCTGTTGCTGGCCGCGCTGATCGCGCCGGTCGCCTCCGGGCAGTCGTCGTTGGTCCAGAAGGATCTGCAGACCAAGGTCAAGCCCAAGTCGGAGGACCGGCCGGTGCAGTCGTTGTTCAACGATCCGACGCCCGAGAAGGCGGTCTGGCGCAGGCATGACCTGGTGACGATCCTGGTGCTCGAGAGTAGCCAGAGCAGCGTGCAGACCAATACCTCGGTGCGCAAGGAGACGGAGCTCGACGTCGAGCTGAAGAAGTTCATCCGGCTGAAGAAGAACGGTAAAGGGCTGTTCGGCTACGACGTGTTGAATGCCGCCTTGCCCAACCCGACCCCGGCGATCGACTTCGAGGCCGAATATGAGCGGATCGGCAGCGGTCGGACCGGACGCCAGTTCCGACTCAAGGCGGCGCTGACCGCCGAGGTGATCAAGGTCTTGCCCAACGGCAACCTGGTGATCGAGGCGCGCAAGACGCGCCAGGTCGACGACGACATCGAGACGATGGTGCTGACCGGCATCGTGCGTCCCGCGGACGTCAACAAAACAACCAATACCGTTCGGTCGCAGCAGATCGGCCGGTTCACTGTCCGCTACATTGGCGAGGGCACGACCTACAACGCACAGAAGGCTGGCCTGCTGAGTCGCGTGGTCGAGTACCTCTGGCCTTTCTAGGCTGCGGGAGAGACTGAAATGATCAGACGAATCATCCTGAGCCTGACGCTGGCCTTGCTGCTGGCGACACCGGCCGCCGCGCAGCGGATCAAGGACATTGCCTCGATCCAGGGGGCGCGCATCAACATGCTCAAGGGCATTGGCCTGGTGGTCGGGCTCAACGCCACGGGCGACTCCTCGGGCGCCCTTGCGACCCGGCCGCTGGCCAACATGCTCAAGCGGCTGAACCTCAAGATCGACGAGAGCAAGATCAAGTCGAAGAACGTGGCGCTGGTGATGGTTCAGGCCATTCTGCCGCCGTTCACCCACCCAGGCAAGGCGATCGACATCACCGTCTCCTCGTTGGCGGATGCCAAGAGTCTGAGCGGCGGGATGCTGCTGCCGACCTACCTGATGGGCCCTGGATTTCGCGACAAGACGATCTATGCGGTGGCGCAGGGTGCGATCTCCCTTCCCAAGGCGCATCCGACCAAGGGCGGCATCACCAACGGCGCGATCGTCGAGCAGGCGGTCAAGACCAAGCTGGTCACCAACGGCAAGGTGGTGATCCTGCTCGACGCACCGGACTTCACCACCGCGCAGGTGGTGGCCAACAACCTGAACCAGGAGCCGGACCTCTACGGCAAGGCGTTCTGGCGGGAGCGGGCCCGCTTGCTGCGCCAGGGCAAGCGTCTCGAGGAGCCGGAGCCGATCGCGCGGGCGGTGGATGCGACCACGATCGAGGTGACGTTGACGCCGAGCTACCGCAAGAACTTGGTCGGCTTCATCGCGGTGATCGAGCAGGTTGCGGTGACGGTGCACAACGAGGCGCGCATCGTGATCAACGTGGCGCGGGAGACGGTGATCATCAACTCCCACGTGCGGGTCGGTCCGGTGGCGATCGTGCACCCGAACGTGACGCTGAACGTGCCGCCGCCGGGGGGCACGCCGCAGACCGTGGTGCCGCTGGGTGTGGCGCCGACCACCCAGTTGCAGCAGATCATCGACGGACTCAACGCAATGCGCGTCACGCCGAAGGATCTGATCGACATCATCCAGGAACTGAAGGCCGCCGGCGCGATCCAGGCCAAGGTGATCGTGCGATGAACGAGTTGCTGGCCGCTCGGAGCAACCTGGACAGCGCCCGACTGAAGGGGCTGCAGCAGTCCCAGTCGCTCTCGAATACGAATACGCAGACCAAGGCGCAGCGCAAAAACGCGCTGATGGCGCAGGCGCGCAAGTTCGAAGGCTTCTTCGTCAACATGCTGCTGACCTCGATGCGCAAGACGGTGCAGAAGTCCGAGATGTTCGACGGCGGGCAGGCGGAGCAGATATTTACCAGCATGTTCGACCAGGCGATCAGCGACGAGGCGGCCAAGCATGGCCAGGGTATGGGCATCGCACAGATGATCTACCGCCAGCTCGCGCCGCTGGCCGAACAGAGCCGTCAGGTGGCAGACCGCCTGGCGAAGCAAAGCAATGTAGATGGGGGCACGGATGGCCGATAACAGTGCTGCACTGGTTCCTGTTGCGCGGGATGCGGAGGGCGGACTGTCTGCCCAAACGTGGCCCGGGCTAGGAGATATGGCGTTGGAAGAAAATCGCTCCCTGACTGAACTGCTCGAGATCCTCGAAGCCCAGCAGTCGACCTATCAAGTTCTGGTCGACATCACCAAAGCCAAGCGTGACGCTATGGTTGCAGTGGACATGCCGGTCCTCGAAGAAGTGCTCGTGCAGGAAGAGGGGGCGGTCGCTCGCCTCAACCAGCTAGAAAGCCATCGCACGGATACGGTCGACTCGCTCAAGGCCCGCTGGGGCCTCGAGCAGGATGACGACCTGGACGTGCGGGCGATTCTGGCCCGGTTGCCGGAGGGTGATATCACACGACGCCTGGAAACGGTGAGGGATGCGCTGCGCCAGCTGGCGGAGCGGTGCACACAGCTCAACCAGCTGAATCAGCAACTGGTGGATCAGTCGCTGACGCACATTCATACATTCCTCTCGCTCCTGGTCGGCGAACCGCGGTCCGAGACTTACAGTCGGCAAGGCACCTCGAAAGAGGTCAAAGGCCGGCTGATGCTCGACCGCCAGGCTTAGCTCTGAAGGGGCGGAGCCCCTTCGCGTACAGGTAAGGATGCCGTATGGGATTGTTCGACTCACTATCAATAGGCGAGACCGCCCTTCGCGCGCAGCAGGTCGCGCTCCAGACCGTTGGTCACAACATTGCCAACGCGACGACCGAGGGCTACACGCGCCAGCGGGTGATCTTCCAGACCACCCAGCCACAGGACCTGGTCTTCGCCCAGCTCGGCACGGGCGTGCAGGTGGCCAAGATCGAGCGCGTGATCAACCAGTCACTCGAGACGGCGATCCAGGACGCCAAGGGCGAGCTGGGTAGTCTGTCGACGCAGACCGAATCGCTGCGTCAGCTGGAATCGATCTTCAACCAGTTCACCGAAGGCGATCTCGACACGTCGCTCGGCCGCTTCTTTTCGGCGCTCGAGGAGCTGTCCAACAATCCTGAGGAGGTCGGCGTTCGCGAGCTGGTCTTGAGCGAGGGCCAGACCTTCGCCGACAAGCTGCGTTTCGTCGGCGATCGCATCGACCGCCTGCGCGAGCAACTCGACGACGAGCTGGTCTCGATCGTCAACAGCGCCAATACGATCCTGGTCGAGGTGGCCCAGCTCAACAGCGAGATCGTCCGGCTGGAGAATGGCGGCGAACAGTTCCGCGCGGCCAACGACCTGCGCGACCGACGGGACTTCCTGCTCGGGGAGCTGTCGTCGATCATCGAGGTCCGCGTGACCGAGGAGAATACCGGAGCGGTGCAGGTCTCGGCCGGCAGCGTCCAGCTGGTCTTTCGCAATAACGCCAACCTCTTGACGGTCGACGCGCGCGCCGACAACGGCGTGACGGTTCACGACATCCGGATCAACGATGGCGCGGCGCTGCCGCTGATCAACGGCGAGCTCGAAGGGCTGGTCAAGATTCGCGACAGCACCTTGCCCGATTTCCTGCGGCAGCTCGACGAGTTCACCCAGGTCTTCGTCGACGAGTTCAACAAGCTGCACTCCCAGGGCCGCGGGCTGGAGCGCTTCGAGACGCTGGACAGTCGGGTCGCGATCCACGAGCTGAACGAGACCGTCCCGCTGCGGGTCGAGGACAGCGTCACGATCGGCGGCCTGAAGACCGCGCTCAACTCGGCCGGCCTGGCGGCCTCGTTCGCCAGCGGTGGGCTCAACGGGCTCAAGCTGGTCGTGCTGACCGGCGCCAACGCGGGGCTTGAGCGCAACATCCTCGAGTTCAACGGCGTCACCGGGCAGGTGCTGTTCGACGCGGAATTCACCAACGCCTTTGCCGCGGGGGATCGGTTCGCCATCACCTCGCTCGACTTCCCACCGGAGGACGGTTCCTTCGACCTGGTGATCACCAGCGAGCTGACCGGAGAGAACAAGACCTTCAACATCGACCTCGACCTCGATGGCATCGGGGCCGATGACGACATGCTCGACCTGATCGCCGACATCAACGGCAAGCTGACGGCCTTTTATGGCGCCGGCAGTGAGCCGGTCGTCGCCTCGCTGACCTCCGACAACCACCTGCGTATCGCGCGCAGCTCCAGCGACTTCACCTTCAGCTTCGCCAACGACACCAGCGGATTCCTGGCGGCGATGGGGATGAACACCTTCTTTACCGGGCGGACCGCGCGCACGGTCGGCGTGGATCCGGCAATTCTCGACAAGCCCACGCGCATCGCGACGGGCAAGAGCAATGCGCCCGGCGACAACAGCAACATGCTGGATCTGGCCGGGCTGCGCCAGACGAAGTTCTACAGCAGCGGCACCGCGACGCCCGAAGACTTCATGCGGGGCATCATCGCCAAGCTCGGCACGGAGAGCCGGGAGGCGCAGGACTTGCTGCGCAACCAGGAGTCGCTGACGCTGAACCTGGTGAACCAGCGCGAATCGATCTCCGGGGTCAACCTGGACGAGGAGACGCTGGCGCTGATCGTGCACCAGCGGGCATTCCAGGCCTCGGCGCGCTACATCTCGACGATCAACGAGTTGCTTCAGATCGTGCTCAACCTCTGATGGACAGGAGTAGCTGACAATGGTATTTGGCGGCGGTTTTCCGAGGATTACCCAGACGACGCAGCGCAACTCCAGCCTGGACAGCATTCGCCGGCGGCAGTTCGAGGTGACTCGACTGGCCGACCAGCTGTCTTCCGGCTTCCGTATTCGCAACCCGTCCGACGATCCGGTGGGTCTCAACCGAGCGCTGCGCTTCCAGCAGGCGATCGGCGCCAGCGAGCAGTTCTCGTCCAATATCCAGGTCGGCACCAGCCACCTGCGGCAGACCTCCGGTTCGCTGGATCAGATTCAGAACATGATCCTGCGTGCGCGGGCGATTCAGGTCGAGATGGCCTCCGACACCTCGACGCTGGAGATGCGGGCGGTCGCGGCGGTGGAGATCGATCAGATCCTCAGCGAGGTGGTCGCGCTGGCCAATACGCGCATAGGCGGGCAGTACCTGTTCGGCGGCACCGAGACGCTGGACAGTCCGTTCGTCCAGACTGCGGGTGGGGTGCTGTACCAGGGCAACAACCAGGAGATCGCGCTGGAGATCTCCGAGTCGCTGAAGATCGCGATCAACGTGCATGGCGAGCGGGCCTTCGGGGCGCTCTCCGACGAGATCAAGGGCGACACCGATCTGGATCCAGACCTGGAGCTCGATACGCAGCTCTCGTTGCTCAATGGCGGCAGCGGCATGGACCAGGGCTCGATCCGGATCACCACGACGGTGCCGGCGAGCAGCTTCCTGATCGACCTGCGCGGGACCGAGACCATCGGCGACGTGACGGCCAGGATCGCCGACGTGACCGGCGGCGCGGTCTTCGCGGCGATCACCGGCACGGGCGAGGCGCTCTCGCTGACCGCCGCGGCCGGCACGATCTCGGTGGTGGAAGTCGACGGGGGCACCACGGCGGCCGACCTGGGGATCCTGGCGGTCACGCCGGTCGCGAGCCCGTTCTCCGGCACCGACCTGAATCCGGATATCAGCCTGCAGACCAAGCTCCCGTTGACCGTCAGCGGCGCGGACTTCGACCGGACCGGGTTCACCATCACCAACGGGACCAATTCGGCGACGATCAGCTTTGCCGGCCTGTCGACCATCGAGGACGTGATCAACCGGATCAACGCGGCGGACGTCTATGTGCATGCGCGGATCAACGCCGACGGGACCGGGATCGACGTGCTCTCCAAGCTCTCTGGCGTGCGTCTGTCGATCACCGAAGGCGGCGGCACGACCGCGGCCTCGCTCGGTTTGCTGGTCACGCTGGACGAGGTCCGGCTGGACGACCTCAACCTCGGGCGCGGCGTCACGCCGGTGAACGGTGCGGACTTCAGCATCGAGCAGCTCGACGGTACGACGATCGACATCGATATCTCCGGGGCCAAGACGGTGGGGGACGTGGTCAGCCTGATCAACAGCGACACCGAGAACGTCGCGCCGGGGATCACCGCCAGCGTCGCGGGTTCCACGATCGTGCTGACCGACGCCAGCGTCGGAGCAGGACCGCTGAAGGTCTCGGCCAAGAACGGCAGCTCGGTGGCAACCGAGCTGGGATTGAGCACGGGCACCGTGGTCGCCGGCGTCTTGACCGGATCGACCCTCACCAGTGCAGGCGTGCAGGCAGACAACATCTTCTCCGCGCTGATCAACTTCCGGACTGCCCTGTTGAGCAACGATCAGGGCGCGATCGCTTCGGCCGGCGACGATCTGGACCGCGGCAAGGACACGGTGCTGGTCGCCACGGCCGAGGTAGGGGCGCGCGAGGCGCGGTTCCTGCTGACCGAGAACCGGCATATGGATGAGCGGGTGACGCTCACGCAGTTCCTCTCCGAGGTGCGGGATGTGGACCTCGCCGATACCGCCGTCAATTTTCAGCGCGAGCAGCAGGCGCTCGTCGCGGCACTCCGGGCCACCGCGACCATCTTCCAGTCGACCCTGCTCAACTTCATCTAGCAGGCTGCAGGCGTTACCGTACGGTAGCGAGATTCCCCTCGGGTAACCACCGGCGTTATCTATGCGGAATGGCCGTGCTGGGTGGTCAGGCATAACCCGTTTGCAGGTAGTGACTTGCGGGTTTATTTCGTTTTTTGTTTGGGCGTGGCATACCGGTTGCATATTCCCTGGGCAGTACCTAGCTGCCAGACAAACAAACGGAGAAGTGTGATGAAGAACTTGATCTACCTCGCAATCGTCGCGGCCCTGGGGATGGGCCTCGTGGCTGTCGAAATGGGCTACACCTGACCGCCCCCCG
>CAZMLI010000047.1:15868-17610 GCA_964566865.1 uncultured Planctomycetota bacterium | reverse complement strand
AGCACTGAACTGAGCGTCGCCATCTGCTTGCTGATGGTCATCCGGACGATCTGGTGTTCCTCGGCTTCGGTCGGGTAGTCGACCTGGACAAAGAACATGAATCGGTCCATCTGGGAGACCGGCAGCGGATAGGTGCCTTCCTGCTCGATCGGGTTCTGCGTCGCCAGCACGAAGAACGGCGGGTCCAGCTGGTGCTTGTCGCCCACCGATGTGACCTGGCCCTCCTCCATCGCTTCGAGCAACGCCGCCTGGGTCTTGGGCGGGGTGCGATTGATCTCGTCGGCCAGCAGGATGTTGGTGAAGATCGGTCCCTTGAGGAACTGATAGGTGCGCCCGCCGCTGACGCGATCCTCGATCAGCACCTCGGTGCCGGTGATGTCGCTCGGCATCAGGTCGGGGGTGAACTGGATCCGGGTGAAATTGAGCGAGAGCAGCTCGGAGAGGGAGCTGATCAGCAAGGTCTTGGCCAGACCCGGCACGCCGACCAGCAAGCAGTGACCGCCGCTGAACAGGCTGATCAGCAGGTGATCGATCACGTCCTCCATCCCGATGATCCGTTGCGCCAGCTGAGAACGGATGCCGTCAGCGGCATCGCCGAGAGCCCGGGCGGCGTCAGCCGCAGCAATGCCCTCGACACCCTCGGGCAAATGGCTCCAGCGAATGCGCCGTGTTCCCCTGTCTCTGGCAACCTTGTCATCTACCAGGGCAAAGCGTGGTCCTGTGGACGGCTTGTTGTCCGACATCAATTATAGAATATAACGGCTGAGGTCCTCGTCAGCCAGAATATCCTCGAGCCGCTGCTTGACAAGCGTGCAGTCGATCGTCTGGGCCTGGCCCGAAAGTATAGGGGCGTCAAAGGATATGTCCTCCAGGATCTTCTCCAGCACGGTCGCCAGACGCCGCGCGCCGATGTTCTGTGCACTCTGGTTGACCTGTGCGGCGACTCTGGCGATTTCAGCGATGCCATCATCGGTGAAGGTCAACGGGACCCCCTCGGTGGCCAGCAACGCAACATATTGACGTGTCAGGGCATTCTGCGGTTCCGTCAAAATCCGGACGAAGTCCGCTTCAGAGAGGCTGGACAGCTCGACCCGGATCGGGAAGCGGCCCTGCAGCTCGGGGATCAGGTCTGATGGCTTGGAGACGTGGAACGCGCCGGCGGCGACGAACAGGATGTGGTCGGTGTTGACGATGCCCCAGCGTGTGCTGACGCTGCTGCCCTCGACGATCGGCAGCAGATCGCGCTGCACGCCCTCGCGGCTGACATCGGGCCCATGCTTGGAGTTGGGGCCGGCGATCTTGTCCAGCTCGTCGATGAAGACGATGCCGCTGTGCTGCACGCGGTCGAGCGCTTCGCGGGTGACCTTGTCCTGATCGATCAGCTTCTCGGCTTCCTCGGCCTCGAACACCTCGCGAGCTTCCGCCACCCGCAGGCGTGTCGTGCGCGCCTGCCCGCTGGGCATGATCCGCTCGAACATCTCCTGGAAGTCGAGCCCCATCTGCTCGACGCCCTGGTTCGAGAAGATCTCGATCTGCGGCATCTGGCGCGACTGGGACGCTTCGTATTCGATCTCCAGATCTTCCAGATGGCCGGCGCGCAACTGGGACAGCACCGCTTCGCGCGTGCCGGCGGCCTGGACGGAATCTCGCGCTCGCCCGTCGCGTAGGCGCTGAACGTCGGTGGGGGTCAGGTCCTCCGCCACGCCGTCGATCTGGATGCCCTCGATGGTGATCTCGTCCGC
>CAZMLI010000047.1:0-15768 GCA_964566865.1 uncultured Planctomycetota bacterium | reverse complement strand
GACCAGCTCGGCCGGCGTCAGGCTGTCGTCGATCTTGTTCACTCGCCGAGCTCCTCAATTGTCAGGTACTCGTTGGTATAGATGCAGATCTCGGCCGCGATCCGCATCGACTCGGCCACCACTTCTCTGGCCGAGAGCTCCGTGTGGCTGACCAGCGCGCGCGCCGCCGCCACGGCGAAGGAGCCGCCTGAGCCGATGCCGAGGATGCCGTCTTCGGGCTCGATCACGTCACCGGAGCCGGAGATCACCAGCAGGCTGTCCCTGTCCGCGACCGCCAGCAGCGACTCCAGTCGGCGCAGCGCCCGGTCGGTGCGCCACTCCTTGGCCAGCTCGATCGAGGCCCGCTGCAGGTTATCGCTGTGCTCGGAGAGCATGCCCTCGAAGCGCTCGAGCAGGCTGAAGGCGTCCGCCGTCGCCCCGGCAAAGCCCGCGAGCACCTTGCCCCCGGCGAGTCGGCGCACCTTGGTCGCCGAGTGCTTCATCACGGTATTGCCCAGCGAGACCTGGCCGTCTCCGCCGAGCGCGAGTCGGCCGTCTCGTCGGACGGCGAGGATCGTGGTCAAGAAATACGCTCTCCGGCAAGGGTCATGGGGATTGAATCGAGTCTAGCACGGCGAAAAATGGGCGGCCATACAAAACACTTGCCCGGCCAGTCCGTAACTGTTATTCATGCTTCAGTCCGGGTTTTTGAGGCTCCTTAGGGGGATATTTCCATGCGCCGTTTGCTCGTAATCACCACCCTGCTCTGCGCGTCCAGCGTAGTTGCGCAGGCTCAGGAAGACGCGGGGAAGATGCTCAAAGCATCTCGCACCGCAATGAAGAAGCTGGTCTTTCTCTCCGGTAAATGGGGAGGCATCGAGACCTATCCGAAGAGCGACATGCTGCCCAAGGGCGGTAAATATCGCGCCTCGATCAAGACGACCAAGTTGTACAAGGGGCTGCACCTGCTGACCAAGCAGGTCACGTCGATGCGGCCGAAGTACGAGGCCACCGGCATCTGGAGCTACGATGCACGCAAGCAGGAGTACGTGCTGAGCTGGTTTGACACGATGGGGGGGCACAGCCAGTATCGGGGCAAGTTCTCGAATGGTGGCAAGGAGCTGACGATGGCCCGCCGGGCTGGCGAGATGCAGTTCAACCTGCACTGGAAGTTTCACGATCCGCACCACTACACCTTCACGATGAACATCCAGAAGGGCGAGACGGGGCAGACGATGTTGACCGGCGAGTACGGTCGCTCGGGCAAAGGCCCTCGCATGGTGCAGTACACCTGTGGCTGCGGCAAGGAGAAGCACAAGCCGCTGGGCGCCAAGGCCCCCTCATGATGAGGCGGCGCGATGAACCGGAAGCCGTGAGCTTCCCTCTCTAGCTGTCAGCAGTAGATCCAAGAAATACGGGGCGGGCCAGAAAGGCCCGCCCCTATTTTATTTGTCGCCCTGCGGCCGGGGCTTCTTCTTCCGTTCCTGCTGGCGAGCGAGTCGCAGGACGTAGGTCGCCCAGCGCTTTTCCAGCGACTCCCAGTCGAGCCGATGGGCCTTCAGGTAGTGGGCAAACGCCGGCTGGCTCGATGCGCCGTCCCGCAGCGCCTCGAAGTAGCGGGTGAAGAGGCTGCGATAGCGCCCGTTCTCCGCCTCGAGCAGGAAGTAGACCAGCGACCAGGACTGCGCGTAGTGTCCGATCTCCGCCGGGCCGAAGCTGTCGTTGTGGAATGCGTTGTAGTTCAGCCGGACCAGCGTTCGCAGCGGAATCTGGCTGCGTTCGCGCAGCAGCCGCGCGACGTACTTCAGGTGCGACTTGTGAATATGGCGCTGCAGGACGCCCTGCTCCATCGTCGATTGTTCGTAGTACTCCGAGAGCCCTTCGTTGAGCCAGACCGGCGACCGGCGAAGATGGGTCGAGAGCACCTGATGCTGGGCTTCGTGGGTCAGGGTGTTGAGTACGCTGGCGTGCGAAGGCTTGGAGTAGGTCACGATTTCCTGGCGCGTGGGGGAGTAGTATCCCCCGGCATCCTGCAGGAAGGGCCACTTGGAATCGGCTTTCTTGGCGTAGGCGCGGTACCCGCGGCGGCGCAGAAACAGCTGGATCCGCGTGCGTTTGGACGATTTGCTGCGCGGCCAGCGCGTGACGTTCTGCCCCCAGGGAAAGCGGATTTGCCGGGCGCCATTGGCGCGCAGCGTGACGCGCCGTCCATCGGGATGCCAGGCCCGGCGTTGTCCGTCCTTCCCGTGAATCACGGTCCGACCGTCGAGAAAACGGAAGCGGATGCCGGCGCTCGTCTCGCTGCGTGCGGCGCCGAGTGCGAGCAGCAGCGCCGCCGATCGCGCGACCAGTGGCGTGGGGGCGGTGTACTGTCGATTGTAGACCTCGTGCATCAACTCCATCGTCAGCAGGATGCGTTCGGCGAGCAGTGAGTCGACATTTGTCAGCAGTTCGTGGTGGCGCGTGCGCCAGCTTCGCAGCTTTGCGCCGGCCTTGCGCTGGCGAGATTCGGCGGATGGGAAGCTGAATCCCTGGTTGTTCTGGCGCCACCAGCGCTCGTATTGCAGCTGGATGACGGCGGCGGAGCCGTCAAACGTCTGGCCCGTCAGCACCTGCAGTTGCGCGTGGGCAATCTGGCGATGCAGGTTCGACTGCGCTCCGAGCGCGGCGATCAGGCTGGTGATCGACTGGCGCAGCGGCAGGCGGGCGAGGGCGTAGAGCGCCTGCGCGCGCAGGCTCTCCGGCAACGTCTGGTCCTCGACGCAGGCCTGTAACTCGGCGTAGGCGGTCAACGGGCGGCTGCGGCCGAGCGCGCTGGCGAGGGCCAACCGCACGCCATTGTTGCACTCGACGGTCAGCGCGGCCATCAGCCCGGTCCCGACGGCGGCGCCGGAGAAGAACATCAGCGAGCTGGCCACCTCGCGCCGGACCTTCGAGCTCGGGTCGGAGAGCAGTTTGAGCGTGGTGCTCTCCGGAAACGGCCGGCCCAGCATGGGCAAGGCACGCACCGCCATCACTCTGACCGCCGGATCCTTGTCTGCTAGCAAGGTCGGCAGCTCGGCGCGCAGTGCCGCCGGTGCGCTCGAGATCAGGTAGTAGATCGCATAGGTCCGGCAGCGGGGCGCGGGGTCACGCAGCGCCCCGACCATGAACGGCGTGGCCTCGGCCAGCTCGAGTTGACCGATCAGATGCACCAGGCCGGTGCGCACCCGGCCCTGCTTCTGCTCACGATAGGCCGCGATCAGCAGCGGCAGATCTGCCCGGGTGCTGAGCTTGTTGAGCGCACCGCCGGCCGATTGATGGACCGTGCTGATCGGGTCGCTGAGCAGCCGTAGCAGGCGTGGGATGACGCTTCTGAGCCCCAGCGCACCGAGGCTGTTGGCCGCGTTCTTGCGCACGCGCCAGCTCGGATCGTCGAGCGCCTTGACCAGATGGGGGACCGCGTCGGGCTGGCCGACTCTGCGCAGCATGTAGGCCGCCCAGCTGCGCAATTGCTCGCTGGAGGCCTTCTGATCGCTGAGAATCTTCGCCAACGGCCCCACGGCCCTTTTCCCGAGCGCTTTGAGGTCCGAGATCTCCTCGTCGGTGCGGCTGCGCAGCGGCCTGGCGACGAAGCGAGCCATCAGCCCGGCAACCCGCCGCTGCGCGTCCTGCTTCTGTGCCCCGGCGGGTGCTATTGACGTAAGTGTAAGCAGGCACAGCGACAACAAGACACCACGGGCGCGGGGGGCGTGAGGCATGGGGATCGAAGTATAGCACATTGGCGCAGGCCGGGCCGGGCTGGTAAGCTAGGCAGCCCTTCGATATGCAAGAAACGAACAATTTGCACAAAATGAAACTGCTGAAGTGAAACTGCTGGCGAGTATCCATCGGGAAGCCGAGCGTGAGGCGTTTGCGCTGGACGGCCCGGTCTATCAACAGGCCGGGCGGGATCCCCTGCAGCCGATCCTCTATGCCGGCAGCCTGGACGCGCCGCTGGGCGTTTTTGGGCGCGACCTGGGCCGTCATGAGGTGATCGCGGGGGAGCCGCTGATCGGGCCCTCGGGTCGGCTGGTGCGCGAGGGACTGGCTGCGGCGGGCATCGAAGGCGCCCTGCTGACCAATACCGTGCCCTACAAGCCGCCGGGCAACAAGGCCTACCCGGTCTCGGTGATCCGGCGCTTTCGCCCGTTCGTCGCCGAACTGCTGGTCGACCACTGGCGGGGCGACCGGCTGATCACGCTGGGCAACAAGGCCTTCGACTGGTTCAAGCCCTACGACGAGCGGCTGGTCGAGTACTGGGCCGACGAGGCTCGCCGTTACGTCGAGCAGATCGAGATCTGCTTGACGGCCGGCGACAGGCGCAAGACGATCCGCCTGGCGCCTCTGCCCCATCCGTCGCCGCTCAACGCCCGCTGGTACAAGCGCTTTCCCGAGCTGCTCGCCGCGCGTCTGCGGGACGGATAAACTTCAGACTTCAGGGAACCGGAGCGGCGGTCCTGTGTCTAACCGCTGTATCTGACACAGATCTGGAGACTCCGATGAAACGCTGCTTCTTGCTGGTGACTGTTATCTCGCTCGGCCTCGCGCTACTCCCAGGCAGCGGCCAGGGGCAGACCCTGGAACTCAAGCGGCGCTGGTCCGGCAGGCGGCCGATCACGATCCGGCCCGGCCGCGGCGGCGTCAAGCCGATCGAGCTCAAGCGGCTGGCGGTGACCGCGACGGTCGAGAATCAGGTCAGCCGGACCCAGATCGACCAGACCTTCCACAATCCGAACAGCTGGCAGGCCGAGGGCACCTATCTGTTCCCGCTGCCGGCCGGCACCTCGGTCTCCAGCTTCAGCATGTACATGGGCGGCAAGGAGATCAAGGGCGAGGTGCTGGACCGCGACAAGGCGAGCCAGATCTATCAGAGCATCGTGCGCCGCCGTCAGGATCCAGGACTGCTCGAGTTCGTCGGCCACCAGCTGATCCGGGCGCGTGTCTTCCCGATCCCGGCCAATGGCGACGTGCGAATCAAGCTGCAGTTCAGCCGCGTATTGACCGCCGACGCGGGCTGGTTCGAGTACAGCTATCCGCTCTCCTCGGCTGGCAAGCGAATCAAGCAGGTCAGCTTCGACCTGACGCTGGTGTCGAAGATCCCGATCAAGACGGTCTATAGCCCGACGCATCGGGTGCAGGTGCGACGCACCAGCGACCGCAAGGTGCGAGTAAAGTACGAGAAGACCGGCCTGAAGGCCGAGCGGGGCTTCAGCCTGTTGTTCGGTCTGTCGAAGAAAGACCTCGGGCTGCACCTGCTGACCCATCGCAAGCAGGGGGAGGACGGCTACTTCATGCTCGCCATCTCGCCCAAGGTCGAGCTCAAGCAGTCCGAGATCCTGCCCAAGTCGATCGTCTTCGTGATCGACACCTCCGGCAGCATGTCGGGCGAGAAGATCCAGCAGGCGCGCGAGGCGCTGAAGTACTGCATCAACAGCCTCAAGCCGAACAGCCACTTCAACATCGTGCGCTTCTCGACCGAGGTGGACTCGCTCGCCGCGCAGATGCTGCCGGTGAACAAGCAGACGCGCAAGAAGGCGCTGGCCTTCATCGACGACCTGGAGGCGGTCGGCGGGACCAACATCGACGAGGCGCTGGCACAGGCACTGGCGCTGGCCGGCAAGCGCGACGGGCTGGTCGAGATCGTCTTCCTGACCGATGGCAAGCCGACGATTGGCGAGCGCAAGACCAGCCGCATCCTGAAGAAGGTCGCGAGCCTGAACAAGACCCGCGCCCGGCTGTTCGTCTTCGGCATCGGCGAGAACCTCAATACGCACCTGCTGGACAAGCTGGCCGAGAGCAACCAGGGCCTGCGAACCTACGTCACCAGCGGCGAGTCGATCGAGCGCAAGGTGAGCAGCTTCTACGCCAAGATCTCCAGTCCGGTGCTGAGCCACCTGACGCTGGCGCTGGGGCAGTTGCGTACCAAGGATATCTTCCCGCGCCGTCTGCCGGACCTGTTCCGCGGCGGGCAGCTGCTGGTCTTCGGACGTTACAAGAACGCCGGCAACGAGCCGATCACCCTCGCGGGCAAGGTGGCCAGCACGGGCAAGCAGTTCGTCTACGAGGCCGATTTTCCGCAGCTCAACGAGAAGAATGACTTCCTGCCCCGGCTCTGGGCGCAGCGCAAGGTCGGCTACTTGCTCGACAGCATCCGCCTGCATGGCCAGAACCCGGAGCTGAAGCTGGAGATCATCCGCCTGGCCAAGCGCTACCAGATCGTCACGCCCTACACCTCCGCGCTGGTGCTCGAGGATGGCGCGAGTTCGAGCCCGAAGCCGACGTCAGCCTTGACCCGCCGTGGGGGCGGTCGTCTGGGCGGCTTTCGCGGGCGGCCAGGAAAGGGTGGCGGCTCGGCGCAGCCACCTCGCAAGCCGGCGGCCAGCTCCGGCGCCAGCCAGCTGCGCAAGAAGGAAGGCAAGAAGGCGGTCGAGCTCTCACGCAAGCTGTCCAAGATGAAGCAATCCGACAGCCTGGAGGAGGACGAGAAGCAGGACGGCAAACGTCGCCAGGCGATCAAGAAGGTGGGCGCCAAGACCTTCGTCCAGCTCAAGGACGGGACCTGGATCGAGAGTGGCCTGGCGGGCAAGGGCAAGGAAAAGACCAAGAAGCTGGCCGGCGCGACCGAGGTCGTCTACCTCTCGAAGGCCTACTTCGCCTTGCTCAAGCAGCATCCGGGAATCGGCCGCTATCTCAAGGTCGGCAAGAAGCTGACCTTTGAGTTCAAGGGTGTGATCTACCGCATCGCACCCGAGGTCGAGAAGCCGAAGGGCGGCAAGTAGCGGGGCAGAGCGACCCGCGATAGCGGGACGAATCCCCAGCCCGTGATTGATTCCGTCCCCTTTTCGCATACGCTCTGCCGGATGCTGCCGGAGACATTTCAGCCTGAGACGCAGCCGTGAGTCGCCGCGTCGCGGTGACCGGCCTGGGCGTCTGCAGTTCGGTGGGTTGCGGGGTGCCCAAGTTCTGGGACGCCCTGGTCTCCGGCCGCTCGGGCATCGACCAGATCAGCGCCTTCGATGCCTCGAGCCTGCGCAGCCAGATCGCCGGCGAGGTGACCGACTTCGATCCCAAGGGACAGTTCGATCGCAAGATCTACCGGCGGACCGCCCGCTACACCCAGCTGGCGCTGGCAGCGGCCTACGAGGCGGTGGCGCAGTCCGGCATCGATCAGCTGGCGGATCGCGAGAATGTCGGCGTGGTGGTCGGGACCGGCATCGGCGGCATCAACAAGCTGCTGAAGGAGTACGACACCTTCAAGACGCGCGGCCCGGGCAAGTTCCCGCCGCTGACGCTGACGATGGTGATTCCCAACATGGCGGCGGGCGTGATCGCGATCGAGACCGGCTGCCGCGGACCGAACCTCTGCGTGACGACCGCCTGCGCGACCGGATCCCACGCCATCGGCACCGCGCTCGACCTGATCCGCGCGGGGCGTACCGACGTGGTGATCACCGGCGGCGCCGAGGCCACGATCGGGCCCTATCCGATCGACGGCTACTGCCAGCTACGCGCGCTCTCGACCCGCAACGACGAACCGCAGCGCGCCTCCCGTCCGTTCGACGTCGACCGCGACGGTTTCGTCATCGCCGAGGGCGCCGGCATCATCGTGCTGGAGAGCCTCGAGCACGCGCTCGGGCGCGGCGCGAACGTGCTGGCGGAGCTCGCCGGCTACGGCGCGACCGGCGACGGTCATCACGCCACCGCACCCGATCCCGACGGCCGCGGCGCCGTTCGAGCGATGCGCGCCGCCCTGGCGGATGCCTCCACCACCCCGGGCAGCGTGGATCTGGTCAACGCCCACGGGACCGGCACCGAGCTCAACGACCCGACCGAGACCGCCGCGATTCGCGAGGTCTTCGGCGATCACGCCTACCGGCTGGCGGTGCAGGCGACCAAGTCGATGACCGGCCACGCGCTGGGCGCCTCGGCCGCGATCGAAGCGGTGGCGGTGGTCAAGGCGATCGAGACCGGCGTGATTCACCCGACGATCAATCTCGAACAACCCGATCCGGCCTGCGATCTGGACTACGTGCCGCACCGCGCCCGCGAGGCCGAGGTGCGCTGCGTGATGACCAACGCCTTCGGCTTCGGCGGCCACAACGCCGTGCTGGTCTTCAAACGCTTCGACGGCTAGTAGTCCTCGCCCCAAAGGGAGGGCGAGGCTCCCGCCGAGCCGCGGCGCAGCGCCGGAGCGGGTTAACTTGCCCGGAAACTGCCGTCAAGGAAGGCAAGTATGCAGGAAGGACAGGAACCTGACAGCTTCGCTGCCAGGCAGAGACGGGATCCAATGGTGTCCCTCACCGCTATTCAGGTGGCGTAAGAGTCTGAGCGAACGTACGCCCTCCCGGCGCCGCAGGCGCCTTCCTGTCCTCCTGCCTTCCTGCTTTCCTTGCCAGCAGTTGAACTGGTCAGCTGACAGTCGTCGCTCAACTTCAGGCCCAGCTGTGACTGACTCATGAGGGCCAGAACCTCTGCATAACACCGATAGATACCAGGAGGCTTGGATCGCGGCCTCGGCTCGGCGGGAGCCTCGCCCTCCCGGGATCGCGTAAGCAACGGCTAGCTGACTTCTTCGACAAGCATGTTGCCCAGCGCCAGACAGTCAGTCGCTTTCATCCTTCGGCGGCTGTTGTCCGGGCTCTTCATCTGCAGACCTCTTCACTTCGGTCATGACCTCGACCCGCAACTGCAATACGCGCAAGAGCAGCCCGAGCAGTAGCGCATAGAGGATGCTGTTCAGGGAGAGGACCAGCGCGCTACCAATCAGGTGGCTGTCACCGAAGTTCGGCATTAGCGCGACGGCGCCGATGAAGAATCCGATGGCCCCGAAGGTCCATACGTGGGCGCGTGCCTGGCCCAGGATGATGACTGCCCGTCCGTCGTCTGCTTCACCCTTTATCCCCCGGGCAAAGGCCGAGATGATGTCCTCGGGGCTGGCGCTCGCTAGCAGCAGAAACTGCGGGCAGCCGAACACCAACAGCGCCGCCGGCACACTGATGAATACCTCAGGGGACAAGGTGACCATCGCGAATACAGCAGTGATCAGCATGCCAACGACCATCATCGGAATGATGAAGGTCAGAATGCTAACCGTCCACGATCTCTTCGACCAGCAGGTTGCCCAGCGCCAGATAGCGCAGGCCCGAGCTGTCGAATACTTCGAGCGCGTCCTTCGGCGTATTGACGACCGGCCAGCCGTGCAGGTTGAACGAGGTGTTGAGCACCGCGCCCTTGCCGGTCAGTTCGTGGTAGTGGCTGATCAGGCGATGATAGTCGGGCGCCCACTGCTGCTCGACGACCTGCGGACGGCAGGTATGGTCGTAGGGGTGGGTCGCGGCGACGATCTCGGTCGACTCCGCCGGCTGTGAGTCGAAGGCCATGATCATGTAGGGCGCGTGTGCCTGCTTGGGGTTGACCAGATAGCGGTCGGCCTGCTCGGCCAGCATCGAGGGCGCGAACGGCATCCAGAAGTCGCGCTTCTTGATCATCGAGTTGATGGTGTGGATCGTGCCCCAGTTGCCGGGGTCGGCCAGGATCGAGCGGTTGCCCAGCGACCGCGCGCCGAACTCCATCCGACCCTTGCAGCGGGCGACCACCTCGCCTGCGGCGATCAGCTCGGCGCAGCGCTTTTCGATGTCGTCCAGCGGCGTGACCTTGTATTGCTTGTTGAAGCTGAACTGCTCGATCGCGCTGAGGGCGTCGTCGTCGCTGAAGGCGCGGCCGAGATACATCGCACCCAGCCGCGGGATCTCGACCGGTCGGTTCTGCTCGCGCAGCAGGTCGGCGTAGAGCATCCAGGCGGCGCCGAACGAGTTGCTCTCGTCGCCGCAGGAGGGGAAGATGTAGACCGACTCGACCTCCGGCAGCTCCAGGATCAGCTTGTTCAGCTTGACGTTCATGAACGAACCGCCGGCCAGCGCCAGATGCGGAATGCCGGTGATCTGGATCGCGCGCCGGACCCAGTCGAGCAGGAACTCCTCCAGGAACAGCTGGACCCCGGCGGCGATGTGGTCGAAGCGGCGGTAGCAAAACGCCTCGCGCATCAGCGGCGGCACGTGGTCGAAGTGCGACAGGCCGGCGGCCTTCTCCCAGCCGAGACTGTTGGGGTCGATCTTCGCGATCAGCCCGTGAAACCAGTCACAGACTTCCCGCGCGCCGGCCGCGCCCTCGGCATAGGGCGCCATGCCCATCAGCTTGTACTCGTGTTCCAGCGGGATGAAGCCCAGCAGGTGGGTCACGAAGCTGTAGAGCGCGCCGACCGAGCGATCGGCCGGCACCTCGTGCAGCAGCTCCAGCGCGCCGTCCTGTCCCTTGCGCACGGAGGCGCTGACCCCATCTCCGTGACCGTCGCAGGTCAGCACCAGGGTCGGATGGTCCTGGCTACCCTGGCCGTAGAATGCGGAGGCCGCGTGGCACAGGTGATGGTCGATGAAGCGGATGCGCTCGCGCGGCAGGCCCAGCTCGACCAGCCGCGCGCTGCGCTCGCCGCGACGTTCATCCCCCCGCTTCTCCTTGCGGCTGCTATGCCCGGAGTCGCCGAGGCAGGCCCGCCAGAAGGTGCGAAGCCGGCGCTCGCCTCGCTTCCAGGGGGAGGTGGTGGTCTGGTCGAAGTGCTTGCGGTAGGCCGCGATCACCCCGTCTCGCGAGGTCATCCGGGTGGTGCCCATCCCGCAGATGGCCGCGCCGTCGAGCTCGTCGTAGCCCCAGCCGACGATCTGCATCACCTCTCGCACCGCCTGTTCGGGAAAACCGCCCTGGTTCTTCTCGCGCGTCAGGCGCTCTTCCTGGATCGCCGCCAGTACCTGCCCGTCTTCGATCAGCGTAGCAGATGACGTGTGCCCGTCCTGGATGCCGAGTATCTTCATGCCGGATTTAATCAGAGCTAGTCCAGAATATCCAGCCCGATCAGTTTGGCTTCCTGGTCGAAAGTCAGCAGCTCGCGTAGGCCTGCGCGCAGCGACGCGAGCTTGCGTGCGCTCTCGGTCTGGCTCTTGCGCAACGCCTCGATCTTCTTGCGCAGCGCGGCCTCGTCACCCTTGCCGCCGGCCAGCTTGCTGAGCTGGTCGCGCAGGGTCTTGAGCTGTCGTGCGCTGCTGCGCTGGTAGCGCATCAGCTGCTCGATCAGCGGACCGAGCACCGCCGCCTCCTCGTCCGGCAACTCGAGCGCTTTCAGCGCGGCGGCCAGTCGCGCCTGCAGGCGGCCTTCGGGGGTCCGGGCCTTGCGCGCGTCGCTGTTGCGCTTGCTGCGGTTGCGCCAGCTCGCCTGCCGCTCACGCGACTTGCGGGTCCGTTCGTCCGTCTTCTTGTTGATCGCCTCGAACGCGCGTTTCTGCTGCTCGTTGAGCATCGTCGCGATCTTCTTGCGCGCCCTGGCCTTGCCCGTGTCCAGCAGCTCGCGCCACTTCTTGACGTAGTCGGGGTCCGACCACCTGTTCCGGCGGCGGCCCTTGCCGGACGATCCGCCCTTGGTCAGCGCGTTGTACTTTTCCATGCCGAGCTTGTTGGCCTCGTCGATCGTCGCGCGCAGCTTCTGTTCCTGCTCCGAGGTCAGCTCGAGGGCCTTGAGCAACTTGCTCAGGTCGAGGCCCATGTAGCGGGCGATCCAGTTCTTGCGATAGCTGGCCTGGCGCTCGCGGCGTGCTTGCTGAGCCTTCTGATAGGCCTGTTGCTTCTCTTGCTGGTTCGGCGTGAGCAGCAGTCCGATCTTCTGCTGCTCGGCCTGCTTCAGCGCGTCGGTCGAGGCCTGCGTCCCCAGCAAGATCTTGCGCACCTGCTCGATCTGAGCCTGCGAGAGCTTGAGGCGCGTGCGGAGCGTGCGAACCCGTCGGTCGATGCGCTGCCGCCGCCGTTTTTCTTCCTGGGTCTCTTGCTTGTCCTGGCCGGACACGGACGGGGTGAGTCCGAGCAGGACCAGCAGCGCCATCAGCGTTATTCGCTGCATTGATCTCTCCTTCAGAGCGCGTTTCGCGATCGCCACAAGCCTACCAAAAAAGCAAGCCACCCGCTTGTATCCTGGGTGTAGGATCTGCCCATGTACGCGCTGACTTTTCACGGCGACCGGACCATCCGCTACGAGCGGGTTGCCGACCCGCGCATCGAGGCGCCGACGGATGCGCTCGTCGCAGTCAGCTTGACCGCGATCTGCGGGTCGGACATGCACGTCTATCACGAGCGCGAGCGCGGCATCGATCCCGGCACGGTCATGGGGCACGAGTTCGTCGGTCGGGTGCTAGAGGTCGGCGCCGAGACGCTGCGGGTGCGTCCGGGCGACCTGGTGGCCAGTCCGTTCACCACCTGCTGCGGCGGTTGTTTCTACTGTGATGCCGGACTGACCGCCCGCTGCGATCGGGGTCAGCTTTATGGCTGGGTCGCGGATGGGGTGGGGCTGCAGGGCGCGCAGGCCGAGCTGGTCCGGGTGCCGATGGCCGATCAGACGCTGATGCGGGTGCCCGAGACGGTGCGACCGGAGGAGGCGCTGCTGCTGGGCGATGTCTTCTCGACTGGCTTTTACTGCGCCGAGATGGGGGCGGTCGGTCCGGAGCAACTGGTGGCGGTGGTCGGCTGCGGTCCCGTCGGTCTGATGGGCATCCTCGGTGCGCGTGAGCGCGGTGCGCGCACGATCTTCGCCATCGATTCGATCCCCGAGCGGCTGGCGTTGGCCGCCCGCTTCGGCGCGACGCCGATCGATCGCTCGAAACAGGATCCGCTGACGGTCATCCTCGAGGCGACCGAAGGGCGGGGCGCGGATGTCGTGCTGGAGCTGGTGGGCAGCCCGGCCGCCGCCCGGGTCGCCTTCGAGCTGGTGCGGCCCGGCGGCGTGATCGCGGTGGTGGGGGTGCACACCGCCGGCGAGTTCGGCTTCACGCCGAGCGAGGCCTACGACAAGAACCTGACCTACCGCGTCGGTCGCTGTCCCGCGCGCCGGCTGATGACGCAGCTGTTGCCGCTGCTCGAGGCGCGCAAGTATCCACTGGGCGAGATCCTGACCCATACGCTGCCGCTGTCCCGCGGAGGCGAGGGTTACGCCCTGTTCGATGCCCGTCGCGACGGCTGCGTCAAGGTGGTGCTGCGGCCGGGATAAGTTCCATTGCGTTCCGGTCCCGACCGGCTATGCTCCGCTGCTGAGATGAGCGAAAGCGAGACGACGGAAGCAGAAGCGTCGGAAGAGGCCGGCGGATCGCTGGCGAAATCAGCGCTGAAGCTGGCCTTGCCGCTGGTGATCAGCCTGGGGCTGATGGCCTGGATCTTCCGCTCCATCGAGGATCCCAACAAGGTCTGGGCAGCGATCAAGACCGCCTCCTGGCTCTCTCTGGGCGGGCTGTTGCTGATGAGCATCATTCCGCACGGGATTCGCGCCTGGCGCTGGCGTCGGCTGATCGGCGAGCCGGTCTCGCTGTTCTACGCCTTCACCTCGGTGATGATCGGCTACGCGGTCAACGACGTCTTGCCGCGCGGTGGCGAGATCGCGCGCGTGGTCAACATGAACCGGATGACCGGCGTGAGGATGGTCAAGCTGCTGGCCACCCTGCTGGCCGAGCGACTGCTCGATGTGATCGTGCTGGCCTTTCTGCTGGCCTACGCGATCGCGGTCGAGGGGCAGCGTCTGGCGAGTATCGATGAGAGACTGGCCACGCTGGCCGACAAGAGCTGGCTGGCCCTCGCCGCCCCGATCGCGGCCATGCTGGGTCTGCTGGCCATCGCCTATTTCTCCGAGTGGCTCTGCCGCATTTTTGGTGCGCTCTTCGGGCGTATCAGCGCGGGCCTCGGCGAGAAGATCGAGGGCTTGATCCGGCAGGGCGCGGAGGGGCTGGCTTTTCTCAAGAGTCCGTACCAGGCCCTGATGGTCACCGTCGAAACCGGCGCGATCTGGTTCTGCTACTGGGCCAGCTTCATTCTGGGCCTGCACGCGTTCGGCCTGTCGCAAGGACTGACCTACACCCAGATCACCGTGGCCTTTGCCATCACCTCCCTGTCGGTCCTGGTGCCGACGATCGGCGGTATCGGCGCCTACCATGCCTTCGGCAAGGAGAGCCTGGTGCAGCTATGTGGCGTGGCGGTCGCCCCGGCAGTCGCCTGCATCGCGGTGGTCCACCTGCTCGTATTCTACGTCGTCGGCGGCCTGTTCGGCGCGATGGCCTGGGGCATGCAGGTCTGGGTCGGCCCGCCGGCCGCGACCGAACCCACACCCCACTAGCTGACAGGTTAGCGAAGGCTACTTGAAGCGGTGGGTCGCGCGATTGCGCTTCCACCACATCTTCCAGGCCCGACCGTCGGGGCCCAGGTCCTGGCCGGTCAGATTCTTCAAGCTGTAGAGCACATACTTGGCGTAGGGCTTGAGCTTGTCCTTGTGGGTGATCGTGATCAGGTTGATCAGGGCGTCGACCGACTGGGTGTGCTTGATCTTGCCGACGGCGACGATCCGCGCGGCGATGCCCTTGGCGCCGGCCTCGCGATGCTGCCACCAGTTCTTCGACAGCGGCCGGATCGCCCGCGGGTCGTTCAGCTCGCCGAGCGCGAGGCAGACCTGGATGTAGACCTTCTCGTTGGCTCGATTGGCCTCGAGCGCGCGGATCAACTGCGGGGTCACGTTCTTGCGCTTCATCTTGCCGAGCACCACCGCGCCCGTCTCGCGCACGGTCAGTGAGCGGTCGCGCAGCGACTTCCTGGCGATGACTGCCGAGATCTTGTCGTGGTCGATCTCGGCCATCGACTTCAGCTGGCTCAGCTTGTCGGCGACCGACCAGCCGGACCATTGCTTCTCGAAGCTCCGGGCGCGGGCCTCGATTGTCTTGTCGCTGAGCGATTCGATTTTCGCCGGCTTGCCGTTGACCTTCAGGTATTTGATCGCGAAGGAGAGCGTGTCCTTCTTGCCGATCACCTCCAGCGTGGTCGGCAGGATGAAGCCGTTGATCTGCTTGCGTCGGCCGTAACTCGCGGTCACCTCGCGCACGCCCACCTGCCAGATCTCCTTCGACTCGAGCCGGTAGCGGCCCTGGTCGCTGATCATCTTGAAGCGCAGCTCGAGCCCGTGTTTGGAGAACTCGATCGTCTTCAGGCGGTAGGTCTTGCGCTCGAACAGCGCCTCGTACGGGCCGAGCTCCTTCATGGTACCGGTCAATCGGGCGCCGCGGGCGGAGCGTGTCAGCTTGGCGTTGGCGTCCGCCTTCATCTCCTGCAAGAAGGGGGCGCCGGTCAGGTCGCGCCACATCGCGCCCATGAAACCCTGCAACGGCTTCTGCCAGGCCTTGGGGGTCTCTCTGAAGTCGAAGCGCTCGGCCTTGGGAGCGGTCCAGTGGTACTCGAACTTGACCATCTGCTTCTGCTCGTCGACCGCGTCGCGCGAGGCCTCGACCAGCGAGAGCTCGATCGAAAACGACTTGAGCCCCCGGGCCAGGGCCGCGGCGTAGCGCTTCTCGGCCGCTTCGAAATAGGCCTTGGCGGTCTTGGGCTGCCCCGCCTGTGCGGTGGGGGCGGCCAGCAGGCAAACTGCGATGATTTTGAGCAGCCGTGTCATCTGATCTCTCCTGTGTGAGTCCCTTTCAGCAAGGATACAGATTCACGGCGGAAGTTCTCAGTGCAAAAGTCGACTCTGGAGTATCCACTTCTCTCAGGTGTGCAAACAGAACGAACACAGATTTCAGAGACATCGCTTCGCGCCGGTAGCCCCCACCCTGCTAACTAAACAGGCTACAGGGAACAGGGAACAGGGAAGCGAAACTGGGAATGCTGATGTGCGATATTGGACGGGGTAGCTGTTGCATAATCGCA
>CAZMLI010000046.1:13790-17629 GCA_964566865.1 uncultured Planctomycetota bacterium | reverse complement strand
GCCTGGCGGTGCTCGGGCAAGAAGAAGGCCGGCAGGAGCGTATCGACCCGCAGCAGTCCCTCGCGCGAGAGCTCCAGCTGGTCGCCGGTCAGGGTGGCCACACCCGCCTGTTGCAGCTCGGCGATCTCGCTGGCGAAGCGTTCGCGCGGATCGACGGCGAACTTGTTGGAGAAGTAGGTCAGGTCCAGCCGCCCCAGCTTGAGCTGCAGGATGAACTCGCGGATCAGTTGCTCGGTCGGGCTCATCGGCAAGGCGCGGTAGATCGGCAGGTTGCCGCCGCGCACACACTCCTCGTAGGGCTGGTCATGGTGCAGGTTCTGCACGTGGATCGAGCCGAGCTGGGAGAAGGAGGCCACACCGAGGCCGAGCAGGTCGGCGCCGGTCCAGAGCGCGTCGCGGTAGAGAAACTGGCTGGTATCGTTGCCCTGGCTGCGAGAGGCGGTGTAGGCGCTGCCGATCTTGTAGCCGCGCGCCTCGAACTGGCCAAACGCCCGATCGACCCAGGCCCGTTTGGTCGGCCAGTCGGCCACCGGCGCGCTGACCTCGCCGGCTTCCTTCATGTCCTTGTAGATCGTCGTATTGTAAGGGATCTCCATCTGGTAGACGGTGATGCTGTCCGGATCCATCTCCAGCGTGCGATCGATGCAGTTCTGCCAGTTCTCGTCGGTCTCGCCGATCATGCCGGCGATCAGGTCGATGTTGATCTGCGGGAAGCCGACCTCGCGGGCCCAGGCGTAGGCCTTGTCGACGGCCCGTGCGTCGTGGGCCCGGTTGTTGATCTTGAGGATCTCGGGGTCGAAGTTCTCGATGCCGAGGCTCAAGCGGGTCACCCCCAGGTCGCGCAGCATCTGCAGCTTGTTCTTGCTCAGCGTGCCGGGCTCGCACTCGAAGGTGATCTCCTCCACCTCGGACCAGTCGCTGTGCTGCGCCAATCCCTGCCAGAGCATCTCGAGCTGCTGTGCCGAGAGGAACGAGGGCGTGCCGCCGCCGAAGTAGACGAAGCGCGGTTTGCGCTGCGCAATGTAGGCGGTCTTTGCGTAGAGTGCCGCTTCTGCCACCACCGCGTCGAGGTAGCTGCGGACCTGGCTCGAGTTGCGGTCGGTGTAGACGCGGAAATAGCAGAAGTGGCAGCGCTTGCGGCAGAACGGGATGTGGATGTAGACACCCAGCGGCCTGTCGTCGGAGGGCTTGTCCAGCAGTGCGTGAACGTCGTCGCAGTGCTCTTTTTGCCAGAAGGAGAACGGGGGGTAGTTGGCGACGAAGTAGTTGCCGACCGTCGTCTTGCTGGCGGGTTTGGCGTCAGATTGTTCGGGCACAGCGTTCTCTTTTCCGGGAAGCGTATCGACCACTTTGATTATAACTCAGACACGCTCTGCGCTAGCCGCCGAATACAGGCCCTCGAACTCGGAGGCGGTCAGCGGCCGGGGGTTGAAGCGGCCTGTCCACTGTTCCTGGGCCTGCTTCGCCAGCTCGGGAATGGCCGACTCTGGAATGCCGTACTCGCCCAGAGTTCGCGGAATTCCGGCGGCGCCGAGCAGGGCTTCGATGCGCGCGAGCAGGTCGTCGTCGAGTTGCTTGTAGCCGGACAGGGCCTCCGGGGACTGCATGTTGAAGCGCACCACGTGAGGCAGCATCATCGCGACCGCCCGGCCATGGACCACGCCGTAACCCGCGGTCAGCGGGTTGGAGGCGGCATGCGCCGCACCGAGCATGCTGTTCTCGATCGCGATGCCGCCGAACGCGGCGGCCAGCAGCATCTCTCCGCGGGCCTCGATGTCGTCCGGTTGCTCGAGCACGCGCGGGAAGTTCTTCTCGATTAGCGCAAACGCCTTGCGTGAATACAGCAGTGAGATCGGGCTGCGGCGGCTGGTCACCGCGGTCTCGACGGCATGCGCGAGCGCATCGAGCCCGGTATTGATCGTCACTTCTCGGGGCTGGGTCAGGGTCAGCGCCGGGTCGAGTAGCGCCACGCGGGCGGCCATCTCGGCGGTGCCGCAGGCCATCTTCTGGTGGGTCTCGGGGTCCGCGATCAAGGCAAACGACTGGCCTTCGCTGCCGGTCCCGGCTGTGGTCGGGATCGCGATCAGCGGGCGCGGCGGTCGGGGAAGTTGCTTGCCGTGTCCCCGGTAGTCTTGCAGCCGGCCGCCGCCGGTGAGCAACAGGTTGCAGCCGCGGGCGGCATCGATGCTGCTGCCGCCGCCCAGGCCGACGAACAGATCCGGCTCGCTCTGCAGCGCGAAATCCCGGCAGGCCTCCACATCGAGGGTGGTCGGATTCTCGTGCACCTCGTCGAAAATCTGCACCGACAGGCCGGCGGCTTCGAGCAATTCACGCGCCCTGGCGGGGTGCCCCGCTGCCGTCAGGCCAGGGTCGGTGACCAGCAGGACCTTGCGCGCGCCCAGCTCGCGGGCGAGCTCGCCGAGGCGGTCGAGGCAACCGGCGCCGAAGATAAGTCGTGTGCGGGGGTGGTACTCGAAAGCCGTCATGCGATCGCAATTGCTCGCCGCTGATAGAGGAACTGAAACAGGTTGCCCTCGTGTGGCTGATCCCAGGCGACATGGGTGGTGGGCAGCGGGCCCAGATTGAGGCGATCGATCTCCGGGCAGCGGACAAGCTGCGTCCTGAATTCGGCGTCGTCGGTCAAGGCGCTGACGACCAGCGTCGGACCGATGTGTTCGAGCATTTCTCGTTGCGGCGTTTCCATTACCGACACATACGGGAACAAGAACTCGGCGTTGGCCAGTGGGTGTGTCCAATCGGGCAGACGCAGCACGGTGGGGCGCAGATAGGTCGGGCCGCCGACGGTCACCAGCCGTGGCCCCTCGGTCACCGCCTGGCCGGGCGTCAGCGCGGCCTCGATTCGCTGGTGGATCGACTCGGCCACCGCCGGGTTGGTGAAGGCGGCCAGGTTGTCGGTCGGCAACTGCTCGAGGCGTTCGGCGAGCGCGGCGGCGATCTTGTCGGCGTGGCGCGGTACGACGATCACCGAGGCGTTGATGCAGCTGCGCCCGCCGTTGCGGGCAACCGAGTCGACCAGCAGATCCAGTTGCGCGGGCCAGTCGTCGACCAGATCCTCGCCGAACAGCACCTTGCTGCGTCCGGGGCCGTGCAGCGAAATCCTCGGGTTGTTGGCGTAGGGCGCGGTGGTCGTCGCGTCGCCGAACAGGATGGCGCGGCCTGTGCCCTCGAGCAGGCAGCGCGCGCCGCCGTGGTCGGTGGGATAAAAGCTGAAGGCCTCGGCCGGACAGCCGGCGGCGATCAGCGCCTGGATGATGCGATAGGGCGTCCAGGGCTCCTCGCGCCCGGGTTTGAGCGCGACCGGCATCTTGAAGGCGATCGCCGGCAACCAGATCGAGTGCACGCCGGGCGAGTTGCTGGGCAAGACGGCACCGAGCAGCTGGGTCAGCGGGTAGTAGCTGACCGGCCGCCCGGCGAGCTGGCCGACGCAGCTGTCGAGTACCGCGGGATCGAGGCCGCCCGTCAGACCGGCAAAGACCTCGCGCATCTGGCGCAGGACCGTCTGGATTTTCTCCATGTTGGCCTGGCAGAGCGCCAGCGGCAGGCCCGTGGTGGCCGACAGGGCGTCCAGGTAGGCCTCCGGAGAGAGCGGCAGATCGGCTTCGCCGAACAGCACGGCGGCCCGTTCACAGATGTCGAGCAGCTCGGCGCAGGGGATGTCGTCGAGTGGGTTGCCGCGGGCCTGACGCAGGTCGCGTCGGATGAGGCCTTCGTTGGCCAGACTCATCGTCGCCAGTGGCGATCCGTCCCGGTAATCGGTCAGCTCGACCTGCTCGAGACTCTCGTACACCACACCGCTTCGCAGGATCGGGATGTGCACT
>CAZMLI010000046.1:4230-13690 GCA_964566865.1 uncultured Planctomycetota bacterium | reverse complement strand
CACTAGTAGACGCCCTCGATGATCACCTGTTTGCTGGCGCCGAACGGGCGCACCTCGGCCACGCCGTCCCAGGGATATTCGTCGCAGGGCGGCCGGCGCAGCGCCTCGTCTCGTTCGAGAAAGCGCGGCATGAACAGCTCGCGGGTCAGCGTGGTCAGCTCGACGCGGCCCCACTGGCCATGCTCGACGAGCCGATCGGTCTGCTCCGGGTCGACGACGCGCAACACGGCGCGCGGTTGGGGCGCGTAGTAGCTGATCGAGAAGCGGTCCTCGACGGTCAGCGGCTTGCTGGCGGCCAGTCCCATCAGCGTATTGCCATAGACCGGCAGAAAGCCGCAGCGCTGCTCGAGCAGCTCCTCGACCACGAAGCGCACCGTCTGCGGCGACATCGCGGTGCCGCCACAGAGCACACCCTTGATCCCGGCACCCGGGATCGAGATCCGTTCGCTGAGCGCCTCGAGCAGCTTGGGCGTGGTGAACAGCACGTCCACCTCGCGGTGCTCGATGATCGCCATGCCCTGATCCACCACGTGCGCCATGTAGGCCTGCGCCTGGTCGAGCTGCTTGCTGGCGATCAGCTTCTTGACCCAGCGCGGGTCGAGGTCGACGAAGTAGACGCTCGAGCCGCGAAAGTTGGCCAGGTGTTCGATCGCCAGCCGCAGCCGGCGGGGCCCGGTGGGGCCGAGCATCAGCCAGTAGCCGTTGCGCGGGAAATGCGCGTCGTTGAGGGTCTTCGAGAAAGCCTCGTAGTCGATCTTGTAGTCTTCCCAGCCGATGCGTTGCTTGGGCAGGCCGGTCGTGCCGCCGGTCTCGAAGATGGTGAAGGGGCGGTCCTCGTAGGCCTTCGGCACCCAGTCGCGCGGCGGGCGGGTGCGCAGCCAGCTGTCGTCGAAGTGGCCGAAACGGACCAGGTCGTCGAAGCAGGAGATCTGCGTTCGCGGATCCCAGCCGGCTGCCTCGGCCCACTGCAGCCAGAACGGGCAGCCAGTCTCAGGCGAGAAGTGCCACTCGATGATCTCTCGCAGATGCTGGTCCAGCTGGCTCACGGCTTGGCCGGGAAGAACTTCGCGAGCGTTTCCTCGGAGGGCGGCTGGGTCATCAGCGAGACGACCACCAGCGAGATCGCGGAAGCTGCGAAGATGAAGGTCACCGGCATCATGTTGAAGACCAGTCCCTCGGACTTGCCATAGCCCGAGTTGGCGAAGAGGATGATCCAGGCCGCCGCCGTCGAGAGCACACAGGCAATCGCGCCGGCCTTGGTGGCCCGGCGCCAGTAGACCGAGGCCAGCACCAGCGGGAACAGCGCGGCAAATCCGCTGAAGCACCAGACGCCCAGCGTGAACACCTGTCGAGGTTCGAACAGGGACAGCAAGTAGGTGAGCACCACGATGGCGACGATGAAGCCGCGCGCCATGCGAACCTGCGCCTTGTCGTCGAAGCGGTCCTTGCCGAAGTAATGCAGCACCACGTCGTGGGTGAACATCGTGCCCAGGCAGAGAAACTGCGAGTCGAGCGAGCTCATGATCGCGGCCAGGATGCCCGCGCTGAGGATGCCGGTGATGATCGGCGAGCTGAGCTTCTTGACCATGATCGCCAGCACGCTGTTGACCTTGGCGCCCTTGAGCGCCGGCACGATCAGCGTATCAGTGCCCGGCAGGACCACCGAGGTGGCCCAGATGCCGATCAGGATGCAGGGCACCCAGACCGCCATGATGAACAGCGGATGCAGGATCACCGTCGCGCGGAAGGTCTTGGCTTCCTTGGCGGTCAGCCAGTGCTGGAACAGATGGGGGAACATGCCGACCGAGAGCGGGATGAACAGGTAACTGAAGAAATGCAGTTGATGCATGTTCTCGCGACTGAGCCGCTCGGGATGCGCGAACTTGCCCTCGAGCACCTGGCCCGAGGCCGCGCTCAGGCCGCCGAGCTTGGTGGAGATCAGGTAGAAGGCCAGCAGCGCGGTGATCATGAACAGCACCGTCTGGGTCGCGTTGGCCCAGGCCGTCCCGCGTAGGCCACCGAAGAAGACGTAGGTCATCACGATCGCACAGATCACGCCGCCGGTCAGGGCCGGCGGAATGCCGCCCTTGGTGGCTGCGAAGAAATCCGGGAAGGCGCCCATCGTCACGCCCTTGACCACGCTGCCGGAGGCGAGGATGCCGATCAGCAGATAGGGCACGACGAAGGCGACCAGGATCGGGAACAGCAGCGTGCCCAGCGCCGGGCACTCGAAGCGGTCGCGGAAGAACTGGACCTGCGTGACGTAGCCGTGTTTCTTGCCGAAGCCCCAGAGCTTGATGCCGACGAGGAAGAAGACCGCCGAGTGGATCAGGCCGGACCAGGAGGCCATCAGGCCATAGACGCCGATGCCGTACTGGTAGGCGCGGCCGGTGCTGCCGACCAGCGCGAAGGCGGTCATCGTGGTGCCGAAGATCGACATCAGCAGCAGGAACGGGCCGATCGAGTGGCTGGCGAGGAAGTAGTCCTTGCTGCTGCCGGTGAACAGCCGGTTGCTCATCAGGCCGATGCTCAGCACCAGCAGCAGGTAGATACAGATGATGATGACAACGGTCACGGGGCGTCCTCCTCGTCGGCCACGGTCGTGGGCCAGGCATAGACCACGGCCAGCGCCCAGAGCGCGGAGGTCAGAATCGAGAACAGCGCGTGGTAGGCCAGTCCGATCGGCATGAAGCCGAAGACCAGCGTGCGGTCGGTCCAGAACCAGAAGTCCTGGTGCAGAATCGCCAGCAGGATTGCCAGCACGACGATGACGCGCTTCACTTCTTGCTCACGGCGAACAGGTGGCTCTGGGTCGAGACGTACAGCACGCCATTGGCCACGATCGGCGAGGAGTAGATCTCGACGTCGAACTCGGCCTGTCCCAGCAGCTTCTTCTTGCGGGTCGCGGCGAGGATCGTCAGCAGGCCCTCTTCGTTGCCGATGAAGACCTTGCCGTCGGCCGCCAGCGGCGAGCCCCAGATGTTGCCGCCGGTGTCGTGGGTCCAGAACGCCGTGCCCTTTTCGGCGTCGAGGCAGTGCAGCGTGCCGGCGTAATCGGCCGCGAAGACCAGCCCGCCGGCAATCGCGACGGTCGAGATCGAGCGGTCGATCTTCTTGTAGCTCCAGATCGCACCGGTCTTGCTGATGTCGCCCTTCTTGCTGGCGTCGATGCAGATCAGCTGTCCTAGCCCCTTGCCGTGCTCGGGATCCTGGCCAATCGAGATGTAGACCCGGTTCTTGTAGAACACCGGTGTGGCGATGATCTCGCTTGGCCCCTTGGCCGTGGCGTACTTGATCTTGGCGCCGTCGGTGCCGTTCTTGAAGCGGTAGGCCGGCGGATTGCAGTCGAAGCGCCAGACCTCGTTGAGCACCATGTAGCGGCCGCGCTTGACCGGCTTTGCGTCGAAGGCATAACACCAGCCGTCACCGCCGCCGAAGAAGACCAGCTCGCGTCCATCCACCACGCCGTAGCTGGGGGAGGACCAGCTGCCGTGCATCAGCCGCTTGCTGATGCCGGAGACCTCCTCGCCGGCCAGCTTGCCGGTCTTCTTGTCCAGCACGATCAGCGCCGGCGTGCGCGGCGACGGGATGTTGACGTGCGACCAGTCGACGCCGTTGGAGGTGTTGATGTAGAGGTAGTCGCCCGCCAGCAGTGCCGAGCTGCTGGTGACATTGTGCGGGAAGGCGCCGACGTCCTTGCGCATGTCGTAGCGCCAGATGATGTCGGCGTCGAGCGGGCCGAGCTTGACCGACTTGCCCTTGCTGCCGAGATAGCGCGCCTCGTCCTTGAACGGGCCGTCGTTACCGTTGGCCAGCCCCTTGACGTCGAGGCAGAGCACCTCGCAGCGGTTGGTCACGATGTAGACGCGATCCCCTTCGATCGTCGGGGAGGAGCACATGCCCAGGTACTCCCAGTCGCTGACCTTGCCGGCGCCCAGCTTGGGCACGACCAGCTGCCAGAGCAGCTTGCCGGTCTTCTCGTCGAGCGCGAAGACGCAGCTGCGGTCGCCCTTGTACTTCGGGTCGCGCGGCGAGTTGTTATTGGTGCCGATGAAGACGCGGCCGCCGCCGACGGTGGCGTTGCCGTAGGCCTGCGAGCCAAGCTTGGCGATCCACTTGATGTGCTTCGTCGTCTTGGGGTCGACCTTATCGTTGCTCAGCGTGCCGGGGCTGAAGTCGACGGGAATGTTTGTCGCCTGTCCGGCCATGTTCTTCGAGGGGTCGCGGCCCCACTGGAGCCAGTCGTCGGCGTGGGCCAGCAGCCCGAGGGTGCAGGCGGTGGCGCACAGAAGAGCCAGAGGCAGCTTGTTTTTCATCACGCGGTCCTCGTTGTTACTTGTTGGCGGTCACGACGACGTTGTCCAGATAGACCCGGTAGCGGCTCTGTGGCGAGAAGCCATAGAGACCCGGGGCGCCGTGGGTGTTTGCAATCTTGTGCTTGACCTCGATCGTCCACTTCTCGGGTTCCTTGTCGCCGCGCTTCCAGGCCTTGGCCCGGATCACGCCCGAGCCATCGGCCAGCACGTCGACGCGCGACTTCAGCCGGTACCAGACGCCGGTGTCCCAGCTGAATGGCACCGAGACCTTCAGTCGATCGTGGTTGGAGGTGACCTCGAGTGTTTGCCAGTTGCCGACCAGCGCGATCTTGTAGCGCTGGTTGACCACGCCGGCGCTACACATGATGCGGCGATCGCCGTCGCTCAGCACGTCGGCCTCGACCGTGTAGTTCTTCATGCTGGCCGGACCGATGAAGGTCATCGCACGCTGGAACAGCACGCGGTCGAGCGTCTTGGCCAGCACCTTGTTGCCCTCGCGCACGCGGATCTCCCACTTCAGCCGGGCGCCGATCCAGGGCAGCGGGGGATAGGCGAAGGTCACGCCCTTTTCCTTCTTGTGCTTGACCACCGTCTTGAACGATTCGAAGTCGATGTTGTAGGACTCTGGCAGCAGCCGACCGCGAACGAAGCCAGCGAGCCCGCCATCGGTGACCTTGAACATGCCGGCCGACAGCCTGGCCTTCTCGCCGGCGACCAGCGCGCCCTGCGCGTCGAAGTCGGCGTCCAGCTTGACCTTGACCTTGGCCGTCGCCGGAATGTGCTTGGCCCAGCTGGCGTCCGTGCCCGCGGCATGTTCGCCGACCGTCAGACCGTTGGCGTCGACCTGGCGCAGGCGGAAACGCTGCGTCACACCCGGTCGCAGCAGGATCTCTGCCGGAATCGGCAGCAGGCGCACCGCCTCGCCCGGCTGCGGTGCGTCGACCGCCGCGGCCTTCGGCGTCGAGGTTGCGCCCTCGCGCTTGCCGAAGCAATAGAGCTTCTTGCTGGTGTGCACGTAGATCCGGCCGTTCCAGACGCTGGCCGAGCCGATGCAGGCGCCCTCGAGCTTGACCTTGTGCAGCACCTCGCCGGCCTTGTCGCCCGGCTTGACGATGAAGAACCAGCCGTTCCACATCGGAATGTAGAGCTTGCCGTCGGCGTAGAGCGGGGAGGCGTGCAGCTGGGAGTTGGCCAGCTTGAGCTTCCAGTGTGCCTTGCCGGTCATCACGTCGATGCACCAGAGCACGCCGCTCTTGTTGATCTGATAGACCCGGTCGCCGACGATCGTCGGGGAGGCGGTGAACATCGACAGGTGATCGTTGCGCCATAGTTCGGACGACTTGTCCAGCACGGCCGGTCCCGGCTTGCCCTGCGCGGGCAGGGCCCCCAGCTTGATCGCGATCATCCGGCCGCTGCGCGTGGTGTCGAGGTTCTCCTTGCCGTGAATCGAGATCAAACGATCCTTGTAGACCACCGGCGAGATGTTCACTCCGCCGTTGCACATGCGAAAGCGCCAGAGCGGCTTGCCCGTCCGGGCGTTGACCGCCACCACGTGGCCGCAGCCGGTGCCGGCGTAGAAGACCCGCTTGCCACCGCGCCACTCGAAGTAAGGCGTCGAGAAGGAGCTGTCGACCGGGCGCGTGCCGGGGGTGGAGGACCAGACCAGCTCGCCCGTGCGCTTGTCGAAGGCGTAGAAACGGTTGCGTGCCGGGCCCTGCTTGCCCCAGAAGGAGGTGATGATGTTGACGATCGCCAGGTCGCCATCGATCACGACGCAGCCGGTGCGGCCGTTGGGGAAGGTCAGTCGGCCGAACTCCTCCATCAACGAGCGTTCCCAGAGCTGCTTGCCGTCGCGCGTCAGGCAGACGACCAGGCCGGGCGAGGTGCCCAGGTAGACGTTGCCCGTCTCGGCGTCGACCGTCGGCGCGCCGATGGCGTAGCGGCTGTAGATGATGTCGCTGATGAAGTCGTTGAAGCCCTTGGTCCAGAGCTCCTTGCCGGTTGCGGCGTCGAGACAGATCAGCCACTCGCGCAGGTTCGGGCCCTCGCCGCGATAGCCGAAGGCATAGACCCGGTCGCCGGCTATCACCGCCGTGCCGCGGCCCGCGATCTCGTAGCTCCAGAGGTCGTTGTCGCCGCCGGGCGTCCAGCTCGACGGCAGGTCGGTCTCGGTCGAGACGCCGTTCTGCGTGGGCCCGCGCCAGCCCAGCCAGCCCTCGACGCGCGGGGCCGGCTTGTCGCCGTCGCCACCCCGCGGGTCATCCGGGGCGGGCGTCGCTTGACAGGCGGTCAACGCGACGCCGATGATAAGCAGCAGGACGTGGAGTTTGAGGTGTTTCACGGTGCTCATCCGAATAGGTCGCGGGACTCGCTGAAGAGCGGGATTCTACCCCAATTCACCCCGAATGGAAGCTTCTGGGCCGCCCCGCTAGAGGCGCTCGGTCCATTGGAGGTTGCCGTACTTCTCATCGATCAGCGCGGTCAGGTCGGGTAGCTTTGACTGCGCTTCGGTCGCGTCCCACTCGTCGGCGAGCGCGGCGCGGATTGCGGGGGCGGTCATCGCCAGGTTTCGCACGAAAGCCTGGTGGGGACGCCCTGCGCGATAGTCTGGCTGGCGCTGGGGCTCTCGCAGCAGCCTGGAGATGCGCTCGAGCTCGAAGTCGTAAAGGATGGTGGCGTGGAACAGCAGGCCATGTCGCAGCCGGCGCTGCGCGGTGCCGCTGAACTTCATGCCGTCCAGCGTGAGGTCGGAGATGCCGGCCAGCTCGCCCTGTCCCAGCGCGCGCGCGGTGGTCTCGAGGATGATCCGGTTGCTGGCGTTGAGGTCCATCATCGCCGGCCGTCGATCGTAGCGCAGGATCAGGCTGTAGAGCAGGCAGCCGGGACCGAGCAGCACCGTGCCGCCGCCGCTGGCACGTCGCAGGACCGGCACGCCCTCGGCCTGGCAGGCGGCGAGGTCGGCCTCGAGGGCGCGCTTGCCGGAGGCGCCGAGCACCACCGCGTACTGTGGGCTTTCCCAGAAGCGTAGCGTCTCATGCCCCTCACGTAGCAGGGCTTCGTCGAGCGCCAGGTTCTGTTCCAGGGTGGGCAGGGTCAGGTCGAGTAACCGCATCGGTGCAGAGGCTATCAAAGGCACGGGCGTCGCGCTATCATCCCGCGGGATGGCGGTTTATCTCGACTGCGCGGCGACCACGCCGATCGATGCCAGGGTGCAGGCTGCCGTCGGTCGTTGCCTGGAGCAGACCTTCGGCAATGCCGGCAGCCCCCATGCCCATGGGCGCGACGCCCGTCGTCTGGCGGAGCAGGCGCGCGACCAGCTGGCTGCCGCCGCTGGCTGCGGTCGGGGCGAGGTGGTCTTCACCAGCGGGGCCACCGAGAGCAATAATCTGGCCATCCTGGGGCTTGCCGAGTTTGGTCGTCAGGCCGGCAAGCGTCATCTGGTCAGCACCGCGATCGAACATACCGCCGTGCTCGAGCCGCTACGACAGCTCGAGCGGCAGGGTTTTTCGCTGTCGCTGGTGGCGCCCTCTGTCGGTGGGCAGGTGGATGCGGCCGAGGTGGCCGCCGCCGTGCGGGAGGATACGCTGCTGGTCTCGGTGATGCAGGTCAACAACGAGACCGGCGTTCGTCAGCCGACCGATGAGATCGCGCGCGCCCTGGCCGATCATCCCTGTTATCTGCACGTCGACGCCGCCCAGGGTTTTGGCAAGCAGGTCGTGGGAAGCCCCAGAATAGACCTGCTCAGTATCAGCGGTCACAAGATTCATGCGCCCAAGGGCATCGGCGCGCTGGTCGTCCGTCGTCGTGGACGGGAGCGCGCGCCGCTGGCGCCATTGATGTTTGGCGGCGGTCAGGAGCTGGGTCTGCGTCCCGGCACGCTGCCGGTGCAGAACGTCGTGGGGCTGGGGCTGGCGGCTGAGCTGGCCGCAACCGAGGGCGCAGCGCGGGAGGTCCGCTGCCGCGAGTTCGGCGAAAAGTTGCTGGCCGGGCTCGCGTCGCTACAGCCGCTGCGCAATGGTGATCCACGCGAATGCGTTCCACACATCGCCAACCTCTCCTTTCCGGGGCTCGATGCGACGGAGGTGATCGATCGCTGGGCGGAGCTGGTCGCGGTCTCGGACGGCGCCGCCTGCACAACCGAGAGCAAGACCTGCAGCCATGTGCTGACCGCGATGGGCCTGTCGCCGGAGCGCATCGACGGCGCGATTCGGCTCTCCTGGTGCCACTCGACCGAACTGCCGGACCTGGCGCAGATGGTCGCCCGGCTGAGCTGACGATGGGTGAGACGATCCGCTTTCGTCGCGTGCGCTTCAGCACACGGTTGCCGGTCGACGTGCACTACTCGCCGTCACACTGCTGGATCGGTGACGAGCTGGACGGCCTGCGTCAGGTCGGCTTCACCGCCTTCGCAGTGCGCATGCTCGGCGATCTGGTCGAGTTCCAGTTCAAGCTCAACGAGGGCGATCCGATCGAGGTCGGTCAGACGATCGGCTGGATCGAGGGCTTCAAGGCGATCTCCGATCTCTACGCCGTGCTCCCAGGCACCTTCGCCGGTTCGAATCCCGCGCTCGACAAGGACATCACGCTCTTCGACAACAAACACTATCGAGAGGGCTGGCTCTATCGCGTGCGGGCGCAGGCGCTGCCCGAGCTGATGGACGTGCACGAGTACATCGGACTGCTCGACGCGACGATCGACCGCATGCTGGCCGAGGAACAGCGCGACTGACTTCTCTCGGGCAAGGGCGTCTTGCTTTTTCCTTCCCACGCGCTGTACAGTCGAGCCACCAGACGATGACAGCACCCCAGAAGAGACAATCGGCTGGCGAGGCCGGGGCTTGCCAGGCGACCACGTTGCGTGCCATGCTCCGCCAGTCGGATGCCGTCACGCTCGTCGTCGCTGACCGTCCCGCGGCCGAGGCGCCGCAGCAAGCACTCGGACGCTACCCGGTGATCGGTCACCTCGGCGCGGGTGGCATGGGCGAGGTGCTGAAGGTCCATGACGAGGACCTCGGACGTGACGTGGCCGCCAAGGTCATCCGCGGTGAGGCCGGCCCGCTGCTGTTGCAGAAGTTCCTGCTGGAAGCGCGGGTGACCGGCCAGCTCGAGCATCCCAACATCGTGCCCGTCTACGAACTGGGACT
>CAZMLI010000046.1:0-4130 GCA_964566865.1 uncultured Planctomycetota bacterium | reverse complement strand
GCGATCGCCTTCGCCCACAGCAAAGGTGTGATCCATCGAGACCTCAAGCCGGCCAATATCATGGTGGGAGAATTCGGCGAGGTGCAGGTGATGGACTGGGGCCTGGCCAGGGTTATCACGGGCAATGGTGATCCCGGGCTGGAGTCGTCCTCAACAGCGCTGGCGGTCGGTCTCGACCCCTGCGAGACACTCGAAGGCGCCATCCTCGGCACGCCGGTCTACATGTCGCCCGAGCAGGCGGCGGGCAAGATCAGCGAGCTCGACGAGCGCGCGGACATCTACGCGCTCGGCGCATTGCTGTACGAGATCCTCGCGCTGCAGCCACCATTCAGCGGGCTGGATACCCAGTCGATCCTGGCGGAGGTCAAACGCGGGCTGCTCGTCCCGCCCTCTGTCAGGGCGCCCGAGCGGGCGATCCCCTGGGAACTCGAGGCCGTCGCAATCCGGGCGATGGCCCGGCGACCGGCCGACCGCTATGCCAGCGTGACCGAACTCAAGACCGATATCGAAGCCTATCTGGCGGGTCGCATCCTGGGCGCGGTCGAGTATTCGCCACTGCAGCGCAGCCTCAAGTGGATGCGTCGCAATCGCAGCGCCACGATCGCCGCGGCGATCATCGTCGTCGTCGCAGTGTCGCTCTTCGGCGGGTTTCGCTGGAAAGCCGATCGTGACCAACGACTCCGCATCGTCGCGACCGAACAGGCCCTGCTGACCGAGGCGGATCAACTTGGCCGCGAACTCGATCTGCGACGCAAGAAGCTCGATCGGCTCGAGCGGCCCGATGCGCGCTCGCTCAGGGAACCGAACGGCGAACTGGTGGATGCAGCCGTCAAGCACTGGTTCGATGCCCACGCCGAGGCCCTCGAGATTCTCGATCGGCTAGCCGCACTGGCCAGGCGGGCGCCGACGCAAAAGAGCAGAAAGAAGCTGGATCCAGCACGCATCGATCGAGAGCGGCGAACGCTCTCGCTGGCCGCCTCGAGGAAGGCCACGGAGCTGGGCAACGATACGCTGGCCAGACTCTGGGTCGGGCGGGCACTCGCAGCCGGGATGAGCGTCGCCGAGCGCGACGCCCAACTCGCCCGGATCAAAGGCGCACGCCGAGAGAGAGTTCAAAGCGATCTCACCCCGGCGCGTCGCGTACTGCAGCGGGTCAGCGAGGGCAAGGCGAGCCAGTCATTCGACATCTCCGTCACCGAACTGGTGCGGCTGCGCAGTCCCGACCTGGTCCGACTGCTGCTCTCTCCCGAGTATCTGGAAAGCCGCCACGAAATCGTGCGCCTGGTCGTCATCGAAACCCTCGGCCGAATCGGCGATACGCGCACCGTGGGCCCGAGAGGCCACGACCCGGTCCAGGCACTTTCGGGGCGGCTGAAGACAATCGACCTCGACGCCCAACTGGAGGCTGCGGTCGGCATCGCCCTGGCGCTGGGCAAGCTCCGCGACTCGCGCGCCCACGACGTGCTGGGCAAAAAGCGCTGGGAATCCGGGCAGGAAAGCCTGTTTTGGAAACGAACCGAGCTGCCATTCTCCCGGGTCCCGCTACCGGCGGCTTATGCCGACGGGGCGGCCAAGGGAGGGCTCAGCGCTGCCCAGCATTACAGCCGGGGTCTCTATCGGATGATGCATCGGGACTGGCAGAACGCGCTTCGAGATTTCGATCGGGCAATTGCGCTACGACCCAAGAACTTCGAGGCGTACAACAATCGGGGCCTCGCCCGACAGAAGCTGGGAGATCTCGTCGGCGCCAGGTCGGACTATGACCAGTCGATCCAGTTGAACCCGCAATATGCCAAGGCCTACAACAACCGCGGCAGCCTCCAGCTGAAGAGCGGAAGCCTGGATCTCGCAGTCAAGGACTTCAGCCGGGCGATGACCCTCTGGCCAGGACATCCCGGCTTCGCCAGCAATCGCGGCCTGGCCTACGAGGCGTTGGGACAGCTCGATCGCGCCATCGGCGACTACACCCGCGCAATCCGCTCGAGGCCCGGCTTCGCCGCCGCCTTCAACAATCGCGGAAACGCGAAACGCAAGCGCGGGCAACTGGCCCAGGCAATCGCCGACTATACCGAAGCGATTCGCCTCGCCCCGCAGTATGCCCCGCCGTACAGCAACCGCGCCAACGCCCATGTCCTGCGCGGAGAATTCGATCGTGCCGTCGAGGACTGCACGCGCGCGCTCAAGATAGATCCCACTTTCGTCGGCGCCTATCTCAACCGAGGGTGTGCTCTCAGCGGCAAAGGAAGACACCGCCGCGCGATCACCGAATTTGACCTGGCGCTGAAACTCGATCCGAAGCTAGCGAGCGCTTACTTCAATCGTGCCAATTCGCTGCGCTACCTCGGCAGGCTAGACCGGGCACTCGCGGACTATGACCGAGCCCTGGCGCTAGAGCAGCGCAACGCCGCGTACCATCACAATCGCGCCCGGACCAGAAAACAGCGGGGAGATCTCGACGGCGCCATCGCGGATTACGACCGGGCACTCGCGATCAGTCCGAAGGACCCCGAAATCTACAACAACCGAGCAGCGGCCAAATTGGCCAAAGGAGACCTCCCAGGCGCGGACGCCGACTACAGCGCCGCCATTGCGCTGGACTCGAAGATGGCTGCGTTCTACTACAATCGCGCCGTGGTGCGCGAGACCGCCGACAAACTCGACGCCGCCATCAAGGACTTGAATCAGGCGATTGCGCTAGACCCGAACGATCCAGATTCTTACAACAACCGCGGTAGGGCTCGGCTTACCCAGAAGAAGTTCGACGTCGCGATAGCAGACTTCACCCGCGCCATAGCTCTGGCGTCCCGCAAGGCCGGCTTTCGCAACAACCGCGCGCGAGCCTATTTCGCCAAGGGAGAGTTCGCCAAATCCGTTGCCGACTACGAGCGGGCGGTGGCGCTGGATCCCAAGCTGTGGCAGGCGTGGGTGGGTATGGGGCTTGCGTTGCGCGAGCGAGGGACCCGGCGTGCGGCGCGTCGCGCGTTTGGCAAGGCGTTGAAATTGGCGCCCGAGGAAAAGAAACCGAAGATTGCGAAGATGCTGCGGGAGTTGAAGTGAATGTCTGCAACGAAGCGGAGGCGGCTCGATTGGCCGTGCGCGCCTCGGGACGCAAGACGAGCCTGGGAGGTGATGTCTTGTTGAGTGTACGGCGGGTCACTGAGTTGATCGAGCGGTTTCAGGGCGTTGGCAATGGGGCCGGGAATGCAAGCCTGAAGCACGGCCTCAATCATCGGCCGACCTACCCACCATTCATTCGGTTTTCGGCAGGGGGGGAGTGATGGCCCTCTTGGTGGCCTACGCGGAAGGTGAGGTGGTCGATTGGCGCTGCGTGGCCATCTACCTGGATCAGGCATTCTATGAGGCGATCTTCCATCTGTGCTCTGTGAGCACGAGCAAGCCAGTCCTGGCGACGATTGCGCGCCTTGGCTACGGGGATGAGCTCCTTCTCTCCCTCGATGAGATAGAGATGCTCCGGCGCGAGCTAGCGCAGATGGAAGATGTCCTGTTGCACAATCAGCTTGATGAGCTCCAAGCTGTCCTTGGCAGCTCGGTTGACCGCCGGCGCTCACTCGGAGTTGCCGGTGACATGCACCCCGTACTGTCTGTGGGCAACAAAAACCTCCGGGGCGCAAACTAAATCCTTTGAGGCAGCTTAGACACCCTCAGAACGTCTGTACCAAACTAAATCCTTCGAGGCAGCTTAGACACCCTCAGAACGTCTGTACTAAGTGGAAACTAAATCCTTCGAGGCAGCTTAGACACCCCTCAGCGAGGTTGTCGAGAAAGGCTGGCAGGGCGGTGACGACGCTGTCGGGCTCTTGGGCGACGTACACGCCCCAGGCCGAGTGGGTGGACTCTGCTGGGTGTTTGCCTGCATGGTGAGCTTCGTTGCTTAGGGTGTAGGCCAAGTTGGCGAACAGTTCTTCGTTGGTGTAGACGTTGTGCGAGCGGAAGTTGCGCTCGGTCAGCGTTCCTTGTGGAGAGATAGCTGTTGGCTCGCTTGACCCAGACGGACATCACGTTGCGGACGAAGGGGCTGATACCGACGCGTCGCATGGGATCGTGACCGTCGAATGCTTGAGAGATTGTTTCACAATGTGTCTCCTGGTAGTTTCGACATAAGTCCTTTA
>CAZMLI010000045.1:3541-17668 GCA_964566865.1 uncultured Planctomycetota bacterium | reverse complement strand
CGAGTCGGAAAGAAACAAGGCGATCGCGGCGCGGGATGGCGAGCGGCTGCAGAAGGAGGCCGCCGTCGATGCCCGCAGGGCAGAAGCGGCTGAGAAGAACAAGGTCCAGGAGCGTGAGCGGAGCTTGAGAGCCAAGGTGATCGATTTCGAAAGCATGTCGGACGTGAAGCTGGTGGAACAGCTGGCGGACGAGTGGGCAGACCTGGGGCCGCAGAGCTGGAAGCTCCAGCGGATTGATGACTGGCTCGTGGCAGCACGTGGGATGCGCGACCGCGTGCGTAAGCACGCGACCATCATCGAACGCCTGCGGAAGAAGACCAGCAGGACCCGGGCAGAGGACTGGCAACTGGGTGTGGTGACGCAGCTTCTGCCGCGCATCCGGGAGTTCGTCAAGAAGATCGATGACGTGGCGGCGATGCCGGACAAGGCGAGGCAGCAGCTGGCTGGGATGCACAAGCACCAGGCGAAGTGGGCGACTGCGATCGCTGCGATCCGGCGCAGCCCCAGCTACCAGCAGCTCGATTTGTCGATGCAGGAAGGGTTGCTACCACTTGCGGAAGATCCGCAATCAGGCCTCTGGGAGTTTGCCCACTTGCCCTCTGGCAAGCCGCCGGTCCGTGGTGGGAACGGCCGGTGGAAGATCACCGACCAGACTTCTGTGGTATTGGTGCTCCTGCCCGGCGGCCAGTTCCGCATGGGCGCCACCGCAGGGGACCGCGATGGGCAGCCCGATGAGCGGCCGGCTCACGAGGTGACGCTGGCGCCTTTCTTTCTGAGCAAGTACGAGCTGACTCAGGGGCAGTGGCAGCGGCTGACGGGGAAGAAACCCAGTCGTTTCGTGCGGGGGAAGCGCTACGGGGCATTCCTGATGACGGGTGCGCACCCGGTGGAAAGCGTCAGCTGGCACGACTGTCGCAGTCAGCTGGCCCGAGTCGGGCTGTTGCTGCCAACGGAGGCGCAGTGGGAGTACGCCGCGCGAGCGGGAAGTCGAACGATCTGGTGGACCGGAAACGACAGCGCCAGCATGGCTGTTGCTGGCAACGTCACCGATCAGGTGTTCTCGCGCTTCATGCGCAGCGCGACGCGTCCTGAGAAGTGGAACGACGGGCACGCGATGCATGCATCCGTGGGCGCCTTCCAGCCCAACCGTTTCGGCTTGCATGACGTGATCGGTAATGTCTACGAATGGTGCCGCGATCCCTATCTGTCGGCGGCCTACAGCCTGTCGCCCAGCACCGCGGACGGCTGGCGCGACTATCCGGATCCAGCGAACAGGGGCACCCCGCGCGTCAACCGCGGGGGCGGCTGGGATTACCCAGCGATCAATGCGCGCTCAGCCAGTCGCTCCAGGATCGCGCCAGCGGTGCGCAACGAAGATCTTGGCTGCCGGCCGTCCCGGCCGATCATCAAGCGCTAGCAGCCTGTGGATAAAGTGCCATCAGGCCCTGCGCTGCGCTTCGGCCCTGATGGCACTTTATCCACAGGCTGCTAGCGGGTGAAGACGACGTAGCGTCCAGGCGGCCTGAGGATATCGGCACGCGCGGTGTCGACACGGTCGCTGTCTGCGGTTCTGGGCACGACGATCACGTAAGGGCCTGCGCCTCGTCGGGCGGCGCGGTCGGGAATGCCGTGACCGAAGGCCAGGTGTCCGCTGCCGGCGATCACCACCATCCGGCGGATCTCCGGATGACTCTTGAGGAAACGTGCGGCGGTGTCGGCCATCGTCGCATCCCAGACGCACATCGACTGGTAGTAGCGCTCCATCCGCGCCCGGTCGGCGCCGGGATGGCCGCCCATCATCGCGAAGAAGCTTTTGCGATGGGCGTCGTCGTCCAGCTTGATCTTGCGCGGGAGCTGCTTGCGTAGGTTGGCGGGCAGCTTGTCCAGGCCGTGGCGGCTGACCTGGCGGATCAGGCTGCGCGGGATGTTCAGCCCGACCAGCGGCATCCGGTAGCGCCGGGCGGTGCGCAGGATCGGCGCGTAGAGCTTCCAGGCGAAGCCCCAGGTCTTCTTCCAGTCGACCTCTTTCAGGAACGCCTTCTCGGTCAGGCGACGCGCGGTGTAGCGGTCGAGCACGGGTTGCGAACGACGGTGGAACATCTCCAGCCCGACGGCAGTCCGGCCAGGGTACTGGCCCAGCAGATCGATCACCTGCGCCTGCAGTCGGTGATGGCCGGCCTGGTCGTGGCTCTCGGCGACATGCACCATGCGCGCGCGTGCTAGCACGGGGCCGATGGCTGGCAGGCTGGTCAGTCGCAGCAGGCGGGTATCGAGCACGGTCCCGGCCAGCAGTCGCGGCGGGGTCCGCCGCACGATCTCCAGCAGCGCGCGTGCGCGCCCTCGCCGGCCAGCAGGCAGCGCGGCCAGCGCTCGCATGTCGGCCATGCGCCGCGTGGCCTCTCGAGCCAGCGAGGACTTCAGCATGCGTTCGCGGCGAGCGAGTTGCTGATCGAGCCAGGTTTCCAGCGACGGGGCATCGTCGGGCTGCTGGGCAGCGGCGGCGCCGGCCAGGCAGCAGAGCAGCAGGATGGCGAGGAGCAGTTTACGTGGCAAGTTTCTTCACGGCTGCGATCGCCGTCTCGTAATTGGGGTGATCGGAGATCTCGGTGACATACTCGCAGTACTGGATCCGGTTCTCGGCGTCGAGCACGAAGATCGCGCGCGAGAGCATGCGCAGCTCCTCGATCGCCACGCCATACCCCTCGCCAAAGCTGAGCGTGCGGTGATCGGAGAGCGCCACGGTGCGGCTGATCTTGGCCTCGCGGCAGAAGCGTGTCTGCGCGAAGGGCAAGTCGACTGAGATGGCGTAGAGCCCCACGGTCTCGGGCAAGCCCGCCAGTTCGGTCTCGAAGCGCCGGGTCTGGTCGGCGCAGACGGGCGTATCGAGGCTCGGCACCACGCTGAACAGTCTTACGCGAGTGCCGGTATCGCTCAGCGAGAGTTCGGTCATCGAGCCGTCGAGCAGCTTGAAATCGGGGGCCGGGTCGCCCACGGCGAGTTTCGGGCCGACGGCTGTCAGCGGCTTTCCCATGAAGGTCACAGCAGCTGGTCTCTGTTCGCTCATGGCCGGATTATCGAATCTGGAGGAGGGGATGCAAGGCTTGATTCTGGGGTATCCACTCAGCTTAGGTAGCCACCACTGATAAGCTTCGCTTGCTCCAGTATCCTGGCTCTGGTGAACAGGCGACAGGGAACTGGGAACTGGCGATTTGAATTTGAAATGTCCGAAATTCAGCTCAAGCGGGCTTGTCCTGATCGAGGCTGCCAGCACCAATACAAATCACGGGCCAGCCCCAAACACGGCAAAGACACCCTCAACGTGCGATTATGCAACAGCTACCCCGTCCAATATCGCACATCAGCATTCCCAGTTTCTCTTCCCTGTTCCCTGTTCCCTGTAGCCTGTTAAATTAGCAGGAGGGGGCTACCGGCGCGAAGCGATGTCTCTGAAATCGGTGTTCCTTCCGTTGGCACACCTGAGCGAAGTGGATACCCCAGAGGCTTGATATACAATCTTGGCATGTCTGAACAGACGGTACTGCAGGGCCGGGTCGCCGTTGTCACCGGCGCCTCGAGCGGTATTGGCCGGGCGATCGCGCAGGAACTGGCAGGCGTGGGCATGCGGGTGGCTGCGGTTGCGCGACGGCTGGACCGACTGACCAGCTTGCCGGGCGAGGTCTTGCCGCTGCAGGCGGATCTGCGGCAAGAGGCGGACATCCTGCGGGTCTTCGAGAGGATCGACGCCGAGTGGGGCGCGCCCTACGCGCTGATCAACAACGCGGGACTCGGGCACCAGGCTTCGCTGCTCGAGGGCCAGACCGAGGCCTGGCGTGAGATGCTCGAGGTCAACGTGCTCGGTCTGTGCGTGGCCACGCGCGAGGCGGTCAAGCGAATGACCGAGGGACATGTGCTGCACATCTCGTCGATGTCGGGCCACCGGGTGGTGGGCACCGGCGGCGGACTGTACGCGGCGACCAAGTTCGCGGTCCGGGCCTTGACCGAAGCACTGCGCAAGGAGCTCAAGGAGGATGGCCGGCCGATCCGCATCGGCAGCATCTCCCCCGGCTTCGTCGAGACCGAGTTTCATCAGGTCTATCTGGGCGACGCCGAGGCGGCCGCCGAGACCTACAACCGGTTCAAGGTGCTCGAGGCCGAGGACATCGCGCGCCTGGTGCGGCAGGTGCTCGAGACACCGGCGCACATGGAGATCCACGACATATTATTGCGCCCACGCGAGCAGACTAGCTGAACCGTGGATCCTGAATTCACGGTCGAGTTTCCCTCGTTCGATGCCTCGCGGAGCATCCCTGAAGCCGGATCCCCGCAGCCGGTGTTGCGCAACCGTTACGAGATCGAGGCCGAACTCGGCCGGGGCGGCATGGGTGTGGTCTATCAGGTGCTCGATGTCGACCTGCGGCGCAGGGTCGCGCTGAAGGTTCTGCTCGACGCGGAGCCCGCCCCCGAGTTGCTGGCGCGCTTTCGCGAGGAGGCGCAGATCTGCGCCCAGCTGGAACACCCCGCGATCGTGCCGCTGCATGACTTCGGTGTCGATCTGCGAGGGCACGTTTTCCTGGTGATGAAGCTCGTCCAGGGCCAGACCCTCTCGCAGGTGATCGCTGCGCTGGTCGCCGGCGACCAGAGTACGGCGCAGGAGTTCACGCTGCTCAAGCGACTGCAGTTGCTGCAGCAGATCGCGCAGGCGATGTCCTACGCCCATGCCAAGAAGGTGATCCATCGCGACCTGAAGCCGGACAACGTGATGCTCGGCAAGCACGGCGATGTGCAGATCATGGACTGGGGGCTGGCCAAGGTGCTGGACCAGGTTGGCTCGGCCGCCGACTCGGTGATCCGCACCGAGCGCACCGAGGGGGACGCGGCGGCGACGCTGGTTGGCACGGTGATGGGCACGCCCTTTTACATGTCACCCGAGCAGGCGCGGGGCCAGGCGGTCGATCGGCGGACGGACATCTACGCCCTCGGCGCGATGCTGCACGAGTTGCTTGCGCTGGAACGTCCGATCCGTGGTGAGAGCATCGAGCAGGTGCTCGAGCGGGTCGAGGCGGGCCGGATCGAGCCGATGCCGACGTCGGTGCCCCGGGAACTGCGCGCGATTGCCGGCAAGGCGATGGCGCGCGATCGAATGGAGCGTTACGCGGATGCATCCGAGCTGGCCGAGGACATCCAGGCTTACCTCGAGGAACGGCCAGGTATTGCCTGGCGGGAGAGCGCCTGGACGCGCGCGCGCAAGTGGGCCCGCCGTCACGGTACATCGATCATTGCCATCATCTTGGCGTTGCTGTCGGCGCTGGTTGCGAGCGCCGTGGTGCTGCGGCAACTGCATGCCCGCCCGGGCGAGTTGCACGTGCAGGTCAAGCCGGGGGATGCGGAGATCTGGTCCCGGGGCAAGTTGCTGGGACGTTGCCAGGCGGGCCGGTTCGATCGCACGCTGCCGCCCGGCGCGCATCGGTTCGAGATTCGTCGAGAGGGCTATGCGCCCCAGACCCTGCAGATCGAACTGCAGGCCGCCTCCGAGGCGACGCACGCGGTCACGCTCGTTCCCCGAAGCGAGGTGCTGTTCGTCGGCACCGATCCGCCGGGCGCGACCGTGCAGGTCTTTGCCGGCAAGCGGCTGGTCAGGCGAGGCAAATCGCCCTTCGTCGAGACGCTGGCCAGCGGAACTTACCGCCTGCGCATCAGTCGCCCGACCTATCTCTCGCAGGAGTTCGAGCTGACGATCAAGGACGGCGGCGGCCTGGTCAAGCGGCCGCTGAAGCTGGTGCGCAACGTCGCGCGGCTGGCGCTGGTCGGCTCACCCACCGGGGCGCGGGTCCGGCTGATCGACAGCACGGGCAAGCTGGCTGCCACGGCCACCTTGCCCCTGCGTCACCCGCTGGAGATCGAGCCGGGACGCTACACGCTGAAGCTCGAAGCGCCAGGGCACTTGCCGCTATCGACGACGCTGGCGCTGATGCAGGGCCAGACCCGTCAACTGTACCGCAGCCTGCGCTCGGGTCTGCTCTGGCGCGTGCCCAACATGGGACAGTACTCCGTGCTGGACCTGTTGCCTTTCGATGCCGACGGGAATCGAAAAGCGGATCTGCTGGTGGTCAAGCAGCGGTCCGTCATCGCGCTGTCAGGATTCAGCGGCAAGGAGCTGTGGCGTTTCACGCCGGCGAAGTTGCGTGTGCTTGCCGCGGCCACCAGCCCGCAGGCGGTGCTGGTGCTGGCCTCCGGTTCGATCATCCGGCTGGCGCGGCGAACGGGCTTGCTGAGGAGCGTGCGCAGGGTGGACCCGGAAACCCGCGGCCTTGTCTTGCTGGCGGGGTCGGACGATTGTCTGCTCTGGAGTCGCCGGAAGCTGCTGCGGATGAACTGGCGCACGGGTGAGGTTCGCTGGCAGACCAAGGCGCTGCCGCTGAACATCCACTCGCGCGCGGACTCCGAGGTGATCGTCTTGCCCGGGGCCGGACGGATCATTGTCTGGGACGAGGGCCGCGGCAATCAGCCGTTGCGCACGATGATCCTCGAGCTGGGAACCGGGGCGCCGGTCTATAGTAGCGGCGGGTCCGGTTACCTGGGCGTGGCCGATACCGATGGCAATGGCCGGCCGGATGTGGCGTTGCTGGGGCTTCGCAAGCAGCGCAACAGTTACAGCAGCGGTCGGGGCAAGGTCGGAATCGAGGGCCACGATCAACTGCTGGCGGTCAACCTGGCCGACGGCAAGCAGCGCTGGCGAAAGCAGAAGTTGAGCTTTGACAAACATGCCCGGCAGCTGGTCTGTCGATTTGCCTGGAGCCGCAATGAGGTGCTCGTCGAATCGCGCCAGGGCGGCGTGGCGCAGCTGCGCAGATTGCTGGCGGGAGAGCTGACCGAGGTGTTCGAGCGCGAGGCGCTCGAACTGAACTACTACTCGCTGCTCTGTCCCTGGCCCTTGCGCGCACCGACCGCGCTGATCTGTCAGGTCGGCAGCTCTCGCCTCGGCGCGTTCGGCAGAGAGGGCCTGCTCTGGTCTTTTGAGCTGGGGGCGGGCCCCGACCGTCCGTTGTTGATGGCTGATTTCAGCGGAGACGGTCGGACGGACATCGTCGTCAAGACCCTGCGCGGCGAGTTGATCTGCATCCAGCCCTCCGGCGGCCGACAGGCCGGCTATCTGGTGGTGCAGCCGAAGCCGCTGAATGGCCGCACGCTGTTCAATGACAAGCTGATCGGCCTGCGTCCGGTGGGCGACGGGATCGTGCTGGAGCAGGTCGAGGGTAAAGCGGGGCATCAGCTCATCGCCTGGGATCTGCGCCGCGGCCGCATGCTCTGGAGCAGGCCTCATGACTGGAGCGAGCAGTGGTGGACCACGCGGGACCTCGACGGGGACGGTCTGCGGGATCTGGCGCTGGCCAAGCAGTCCAGTGACGGTGCCATCGTCGTGACCCGGATCTCGAGCCGGACCCAGGCGGCAGTCGACCGGCAGCGGCTGAAGGCGGAGCGGCTCTGGGTCCTGCCGGGGCAGCAGGGTCTGGTCACGGCGCGCAAGGGCGGCGGGCTGGCCTGGCTGCGCGATAGCGGTGAGAAGAAATTGCGCTGGCCCGATCCTCCAGCTGCGCTGCAGCGCTTGCTCCAGACGGGTCAGGGTAACAGGACCGCGGTCTGGGTCGGCGATATCGACGGCGATGGGGCCGCCGACCTGGCGCTCTTCGCCCAGAGCCTGGATGGCGAACGTCCGGCCGTGCATGCGGTCTGCATCGGCGGTCAGTGGCATCAGCGAGTGATCACCGGCGGTCAGGGCGCAGGTAGCCCGCTGATCGGGATGGTGCGGGGTGCGCTGGTGATGCTGCGCAGCAATTCCGCCGCGCATTTCGATCCGCGCAGCGCGCGCTGGTCTCTCGAAGCCGGCGGCAGCTTCTCGCGGATGTTGCGCGTGGGACAGCAGACCTTACTCATCCGCTCGACCTACGTCCGGCCGGGCAAGACCGTGGGAGATTCCAGGTTAGCGGCCTTTCGCTGGACGGGCCAGCAGCTGGAACGCGTCTGGGGGCACGACCCGCTGCAACTGGCGCACCAGCCGCTGGCGGTCGATCTCGATGGCGATGGCAGCAAGGATCTGCTCTGCGTCGGATACGGTGGGCTGGAGCTGATCGCCGTCGACGGCAAGACCGGCAGGATCCTCTTTCGCGAACGCTTGCCCGAGCCAGTGATGCAGTTTCCGCTGCTGACCGACGTCGATGGAGACGGCCAGCCTGATATCCTGCTGCGCACGTCGCGTCGCTGGATCTGGCTCGATCCGCGGGTCGGGCATGACAAGCGTGTCTGGAACTACTGGTGGGGACCCACTCAGGGAGGGCCGCGGCGTTTGCCCGGCCGCTGAACGATCCCGATGAACAGCCCTTTTCAGATCCTGGCCGAGCTGGCTTGCGAGGTGCAACAGCCGCACTCGCTGAATGAGTTGCTGCAACTGATCGTCGATCGCGCGGCGACGCTGCTGGACTGTCCCAGGGTCAGCATTCGCTTGCTCGATCCCTCGGCGACCCAGTTGCTAGCGGTCTGCCGCGCGGGGTTGCCACTGCATCGGAATCCGGTCGTGGCCTTTCGCGTGGGGGAGGGGCTGATGGGCTGGATCGTCGCCGAGCAGGCGTCGATCCGCAGCGGCAATGCGGACGACGACCCGCGATTCGCCCCGCGTCCGGGCATGACCGAGCGCATGGGCTCCTTCCTCGGCGTGCCGCTGATCAAGGACAGCAACAGTCTGGGCGTGATCAGCGCGGTCAATCCGACGGCGGACTATTTCACGCGGGAGCACGAGGAGACGCTGATCCTGCTCGCCAGCATCTGTGCGCCGCACGTGGAGATCGCCCGCCTGACCCGCCTGGCCACCGTCGATCCGCTGACCGGAGCGCTCAATCGCCGGGGTCTCGACGAGGCTTTCCCGGAGATCGAGCAGCAGGAGGGCGATCTGGGCGCCAGCCGGCCGCTCTCGGTGGCGATGGCCGATGTGGATCACTTCAAACGAACCAATGACGAACACGGGCATTCGATGGGTGACCGCGTGCTGAAGCAAGTCGGTCAGATCCTGGCCGACGTGATTCGCCAGGGCGACGCGGTGGTGCGTTACGGGGGGGAGGAGTTCCTGCTGCTGCTCGCCGGCTCCACCCTGGACAAGGCGCTGCTGGTGGCCGAGCGCGCCCGCGCCGCCATCGAGGGCGCCCGCTTTACCCTGGGCGAGTCGACGATCTCGATCACGATCTCGATCGGCGTGGCCCAGCGGAGTGAGGGAGAAGCCCGAAACTCGCTGATCGAACGCGCGGATGCGGCGCTTTACGAGGCCAAGCGCGGAGGACGAAACCGCGTGGCGCTGGCCGACTAGCTCGAGTTGTCGCACCCCAAAGGGGAGGGCGAGGCTCCCGCCGAGCCGCGGCGCGAAGCGCCGGAATGGTTCATTTGATGCGTTGAGTCGGGGAAGCCAGGAAACGTTATTTCGGCCTCGGCTCGGCGGGAGCCTCGCCCTCCCTTTGGGCACGGGTGCCCACGATTTATCGAGCTAGTTCGACGGTTTGGCGTTCGGGTTCATGCGCAGCAGGTCCGGGGCGTGTTTGAGCAGCTTCATCGCGCGTTTGCGCGGCAGCTTGAACAGCACCTTCATCCGTGAGAACAGCTTGCGTGGGCGCATGTAGAAGCGGCGCATGGCGGTCAGCTCGGCCTGCTCCAGCTCATCGTGGGTCCAGCCCTCGGGCAGGTAGACGAAGCCCCAGTTGATCGTGTATTTCGACAGGTCGTCAGTGCGCATCGTGCCATGCTCCAGCGCCAGCTGGTAGACGTTCGAACCGGGCCAGGGGGTGAAGCGATGCCAGAGCGCATAGTCCGGGTCGACGGCGCGCACGAAGCGCATCGTCTCGTACGCCTCCTCCTGGGTCTCTGTCGGGAAGCCGATCATCACCGAGAGGAAGCTCTCGATGCCCGCCTTGCGCACCATCTTCACTGCGGGCTCGATCTGCTCTGTCTTGGTGCCCTTGTGCACCAGGTCGAGAATGCGCTGGGTCGCCGACTCCATGCCGAAGAAGACCTGATAGCAGCCCGCCTGGCCCATCCGGTCGAGCAGCTCCTGGTCGACCAGGTCGACGCGCGTCAGGCAGGTCCAGGGGATGTTCAAGTTCTCCTCGATCATCGCGTCCATCAGCGCCATGCAGTTGTCGCGGTCGTAGGTGAACACGTCGTCGTAGAACTGGATCGAGTCCATCCCGTAGTCGTCGATCATCCGGCGGATGTCGCGCATGGAGCGTTCGACCGAGAAGGCGCGGAAGCGGATCTTGAACGAATGCGGGGACATGCAGAAGGAGCAGTTGTAGGGGCAGCCGCGGGTCAGCATCATCTCGTGGATCACGTTGCCGCGCAGGTGCGCCGGCGCCGAATAGACACCCATCGGCAGCAGGTCCAGCGCGGGGAAGCAGAGGTCGTCCATCTGCGGGACCTCGGTGCGCCGCACGTTGTTGATCACCTGCCCCTGGCTGTTGCGCCAGGACAGACCATCGATCCGAGCCAGCGCCGTTTCGTGATCGGCGGTCGGCAGCTTGCGTTCGAGCAGCGCGAGCAGCTCGCAGAAAGTCTGTTCTCCCTCGCCGCGCACCGCGTAGTCGCAGGCCTTGTCGGGACCGAGTTGCCCCTCGGGCGTCACGGTGCAGGCGATGCCGCCGAAGACGATTGTCAGGTCGGGCAACAGCTGCTTGGCCTTGGCCGCCAGCTTGTGGCAGGCGCCCTGACTGTGGGTGAAGGCCTGGAAGCCGAGCACCTGCGGTCGGAAGTCCTCGATCGCTTCGAGCACGTCCTCGTCGGTCAGCAGCAGCGCTTCGGCGTCGACGATCTCCAGCGTATGTCCGCATTTTTCGGCCGCGGCGGCGATGTAAGCCAGGCCGAGCTGGGGGTAGACGGGATAGAGTGCGCGTGTCTTCCCCATGCGCGCGTCGCGCGGAAAGGGCGGTATGGCTAGCTGGACCCGCATGATATCGAGATTATAGGGTCCGGCTGACAAACCCTAGGGTAAAGTCCCAGGGAATGGAGCTCGATCCGGTACCCGCCCGTCTGCCCGAAGGAAATGTCGGCGCGGTGCTGGTTGCGCTGCTGGAGACCGAACGAGGCGACGAGACGATCCTCGTTCGGCGCGCCGAAAACCTCAAGCACCACCCCGGTGAGATGGCTTTTCCAGGCGGCCGCCCGGAGGCCTGCGACGATGGCCCCGCCGCGACGGCGCTGCGTGAGGCGCAGGAGGAGATCGGTCTCGATCCCGGTCTGGTCCGTGTGCTGGGCTGTCTACCGCCGGTGAGGACCTTCACCAGCAACTTCCTGATCCTGCCGGTGGTCGCCCGGCTGACGGCGACACCTGCCCTGCGGCGAGACCCGGGAGAGGTGGCGGCCATCCTGCAGACGCCGCTGGAGGAGCTGGTCTGGCGTCTGGTCTGCAAGCGCGTCGGGGTGGGCCCTCTGCCTGTAGCCGCCTACTGCGCCGGCGGCGAGGTGATCTGGGGCGCTACTTACCGGATCCTGCGTCAGCTGTTGCAGTGGCGCGGCAGATAGCCATGAAGCGGCGCAGGATGGCCGAACCATCGGCGACTCGTTGCGGGTCTTCCTCGCCGTCATAGCCCAGGCGAACCAGCGAGTCGAACGGCAGCTCGGGGTGGCACTGCAGGCTGAAGATCGGCAGCGTCATATGTTGCAGGCCGTGGACCAGGCACTCGTCGTTGCTCGCGATCAAGCGGAAGTCGGGTGGGGGGGCACAGACCATCTCGGAGTGGCTGACCGCAGCCTGGTAGGAGCTGTCTTCGAACAACGGGCTCAGTCCAATCGTCGAGATGCTGCGCATGCCGAGCAGCTTCTGCCCGTCGGCCCGCACGCGGTCGATCGTCGCCCCGGCCGTCTGCGCGATCAGCTGATGGCCCCAGCAGATGCCCAGCAGCGGCAGCGCATGCGTGCCGGCCAGGATCAGCTCGAGCAGTTGCACGATCTCGTCGCGCCAGTCGGAGGCGTCGCGCGCGCTGGCGGCGCTGCCCATCACGATCATGCCGGCCGGCTTGTCGCGTTGCATGTCGAGGCCAGCCCAGCCGGTCAAGGCGGGACAGACGATGATGGTCGGGCCACCCCAGAGCGCGGAGAGGTTGGCCGTGGCGCCGGTCTCGGCCTGGCCGATCGAGGGGTCAACGATGAGCAATCGAGCCATCTCGCTACTGAAGCTGGAGCTGTTCGAGGGCACGCGCGGCGGCGTCGGAGAACTCCTGCGCGGACTGATAGCGGTCCGCCCGTTTGCGGCGCAGCGCCTTCATGCAGACATCGACGACGATGTCCGGCAGCTCGGGCATGACATGCTTCGGCGAGGGCACGTCCTCGAGCATGATCTTGACCATCGCCTCCATCTCGGTCGCTTCGTGGTGCGGGGTCTGCGCGGTGAGCATCTCGTAGAGCAGGATCCCCATGCAGTAGACATCGCTGCGTCCGTCGACATCGCGCGGGTCGCGGACCTGCTCGGGCGACATGTAATGCGGGGTGCCGAGGATGATGCCGTGGGTCGTCAGCCGGCTCTGCTCCTGGCGGATGTTGATCACCAGGCTGAAGTCGGTGACGATCGGCTCGCCATGCTCGGAGTACATCACGTTGTCGGTCTTCAGGTCGCGATGCATGATGCCCTTGTCGTGCGCGCACTGAACCGCGGCCGCGATCTTGACCGTCGTATCGAGCGCCTCCGCCACCGGCAGCGGCCCGTTCTCGTCGATCCGCTCGTAGAGGCAGCCGCCTGGCAGCAGGTCCATCGTGTAGAACATCAGGTCGCCGATCAGGCCCGAATCGTGCACCTTGATCAAGTTTGGATGGTCCAGCTTGGCCAGCGCCTCGGTCTCGCGCTGAAAACGTTCGCGCGCCTTGGCCGGGTCGGTCTCCTCGCTGCGCATCGCCTTCAGCGCCATCTTGATGTTCAGGCCGACATGCTCGACCTCGAAGACGACACCCATGCCGCCGCGGCCGAGCTCGCCGATGATCTTGTAGCGGTCGACGAGCAGCATGCCCGGTCGCAGATTGGTGATCGACTTGATCTGCTCGCGCTGCTGCCGTGCCAGGATCGCGCGGATCTTGGCGATCAGAAAGGCGTGGCGCACCGGTTTGATCAGGTAATCCTCGGCACCGAATTCGTACCCCTTGAGGATGTCCGATTCTTCCTCGAGCGCGGTGAGGAAGATGACGGGAATATTCTTCAAGCTGTCGATCTCGCGCATGCGCTTGCAGGCCTCGAAGCCGTCCATTCTCGGCATCATCACGTCGAGCAAGATCAACTGTGGCGGATTGGCAACGGCCTTCTCGATTGCTTCTTCGCCGTTGCGCGCTTCTTCGGTCTGGAATCCGGCCTTCTTCAAGCTGATCTTGAGGATCCTGCGGATATCAGCATGGTCATCAACGATCAGGATCATTGGATGCTTACTTGAGCTGCCCCTTCTGGCTCGGTGTCAGTTGACGCTGTTGCAGGGCGCTGCGCTGTGCGTCTGGACCACGACCGGCCTGACCCAGGGCCTGTCCCGCGGCTTGCTGAATCTGTGGGTTGCCGTCGGCGAGACCGGCGGTCAGGGCGGCGGCGACCTGGCGGCCGGAGCCGGGGTTGCGTGCGCAGATCGCGCCGATCGCGTCGGCTGCCGAGAGGCGGGCGGCCAGGCTGGCGCTCTTGTTGCTGAATACCGCCACCAGACTGAGCAGCGCCGCACTCTGGCCGTGGCGAGCCAGTGCACGTGCCGCTGGGACACGGACAGAATCGGCGCGGGTCAGGGCCTGGGTCAGCGCCGCAGAGGCGGCGTCTGCCTTGAACACCTGGTTACGCGGATGGATCGCCGCCAGCGCAGCGGCCGCTGACGCAGCGCGCGCCCTGGCGCGTCCCTGGTAGTCTCCGCCAGCCGAGCTGGTCGCCTTGCCGGCCGCAGCCGCCACGCCCGCGCTGCCGACGACGCTCTGGCTGTCGTAGTTGGCCTTGCGGCCAGCGGGGTCGCTGGCATCGAAGACGGCCAGGATCGGCATGTTCTTGCTGCGCAGGTCGGTCTTCAACGTCTCGTAGACCTGGAACGCCGCCAGGTCCGACAGGTGTGTGTCGAGCACGATCAGATCGAACAGCGGGTAGCG
>CAZMLI010000045.1:0-3441 GCA_964566865.1 uncultured Planctomycetota bacterium | reverse complement strand
GCCTGGAGCAGCGCGGATGGCGGGGCAGACCCGGTGGGGGCGACGCCTCCGAGAAAACGCGCCGCTTCCTCCGCGACGCGTCCGCGGCGGTCGCTCAGTGCCTGGGTCAGCGCGCGGTCGAGCGCCTTGACGCCGCCGATGGCGGTCATCGAATGGATCCGCCAGAGCAGCTTGCGCAGTCGCGCCATCAGCGTCTGTTCACCGGCGGAGATCTGGGCCCGCTTCTCCTTGGCCGCCACCGCCAGGTCGGCCACCTCCGCATGTTGCGAGAGATAGGTCAACAGCAGCAGTTGCCAGGCCTGGGCGTTGTTGGGGTCGGCTCGCAGCGCGCCGTAACAGGCCTCTTCGGCGAGCAGTTCGTTGATCAGGAACGGCGGGATGCGCTGTCCGACGAGCTTGCCCTTTTCCCACTGCCAGAACAACGTGTCGACGCCCAAGTCGCGCATCGCTGCCGGGTCGTCGGCGTAGTACTTCTGCGCCATTTCGAGGAAGTAGCTGCTGGCCGACTTGCCCTCCGGATTGGGCCCGATGTCCTCCAGCTTGCTGATGGCGGATCTGGCCACTGAGCGGACCGTCAGCGGGTACTTGTCATTGCCGATGATCGAGCGCATCGCACCCGCCGCGCGGGCGTCGCCGATGTTTCCCAGCACCAGCAGGCAGTTCTGCTGCTGGATCTTGTCTTTCGAGGCGAGCGCGCGGATCAGCGGGATGACCACCACGGGGCCCAGTTTCTGCAGGCCGAGAATCGCCGAGGAGCGATTCTCGATCGACTCCCGCTCGCCGAGGTAGGCCAGAAAGTAGGGCGCAGCGCGCGCGCCGATCTTGGCCTGGATCGACTGCATCGCGCGGTACTTGTCCACCGGCTCGCCTTCGACGAAGTCATTGACGAGAGTCTGGATCCGCTCGGGGCTTGTGATCGGGGTGAGCTTGACCGCCTCGCTGCGGTTGAGCAGGTAACGTATCAGCCGCCCCAGTTCACCGCCGGAGGAGAGCATCTTGATCAGCTTGTTGCCGCCGGCTCCGGTCATCAGATAGTCCCGGACCTGAAGCACCGTATCGGCCGATGGGCGCGCCTTGAGGATCGCCTCGATGTGCATCACCGCTGTGGCTGGCTTGCCGCCGTCGAAGGCGGCTACGGCGGACTTCAGCCGGGGCAACAGGGAGTTGTAGTCGGGCTGCGCCAGCGCAGCGGGGCAGACGCCTGCCAGGACCATGATGAGACAGAAGATCGGGACCGCTCTGGGCATCGTCGTTCTCCGCGTGAGGGGGCCGAACGGGATCGGCCCCAGGGACAGGTCGTGGATTATAGCCGCTCGTAGCCCTGAATCAACGTCCCCAGAGGTACTTCACCTGCTGCCTGGCCAGGAAGGCCCGCAGCTTGACGTAGCGCGCGACGTTCATCCCACAACGGGGACAGAACTGGCGGCCGGGCGGGGTGGTTGTACGGCAGTCCGGGCAGCGAGCCGGCGAGGGCCGGCGCGGCGCCGGCCGGACGGCGGAGGCCTCCGGGGTCGACCGTACGACAGGCTGCTTGCGAGGCAGCGCGGCGAGTAACTCGTCGATCGAGAAAAAGCGCAGGGCTGGGTTGCGAGCCAGCCCACGGGAGAGCAGGTCGGCCATCTGCGGCGACATCCGGCTGGTGTCGACCGGTAGCTTGCCCGTCAGCATCTGGCCGAACATCATGCTGAAGCTGTAGAGGTCTGCCCGATGGTCTGACGGCCCGCGCGCCTCGACCTCCGGGGCGATATACGGGCGGGTTCCGGCCAGATTGGATCTTGCCAGCAGGCTGCCGCAGGCGCTGGCCAGGCCAAAGTCGGTCAGCTTGGCGGTGACCGATCCATCCGGGTTGCTGGCCAGCAGGACGTTCGCGGGCTTGATGTCCCGGTGCAGGATGCCATGGCGGTGCGCATGCCCGAGCGCCTCCCCGATCTGCGTCGCGACCGTGATCGCCGTCTCGAACGGCAGCGCGCCGCTCTTCAGCCGCTGGGCCAGCGACGGCCCCTCGACCCACTCGAATGTCAGGAACGGACCGTGCCGATCCGCGCCGCAGTCATAGAGCGTGACGATGTGGGGGTGGGTCAGCTTGCCCGCGCCGTGGATTTCTCGGGACAACGAGCGTAACTGCGCGCCCGGCGCCGCCAGTTCCAGTCGCTTCAAGGCGACGATCCGGCCGAGCTGCTGGTCCAGGGCCTTGTAGACCGTTCCGGTCGCCCCGCGTCCGGCCTGCTCGAGTATCCGATATCGATCCGGTCCTGGGCTCGTGGAGGGACGCGGCAGCCGCGTGCTCCAGTCGGGCTCGTCGAGGCTCTCCAGTTCGATCGAGTGCTCGAGGCTTCGGGCATCGATCGGCAGCCCCGCCAGTCGCGGGTAACGTGCATCGCGGAAGCTCATGCGCTCTGCGCATCCGCCGGGAGGAACAGCAGCCGCTCCAGTGCTTCGCGGCTGGCGGGCAGCAGATCGGCTGGAATGGTCTGCCCCATGCTGAGATGGCTGACGCCGCCCGGCAGCAGCTCGGACAGCTCGATCAACATGCCGGGGGTGAGCGACTCGTCCAGCTTGGTCACGATCACGCTGCTGGGCGCAAAGTTGGCGTAGGACTGGATCGTGCGCTTGAGCACCGTCAGCGAGTCGGAGGCCGAGAGCGTCAGGTGGAAGGTGGTCGTGCCGAGTCCCTGGGTCAGCCCCTCGAGCGCCTCGATCGCCGCCTCGTTGTTCGGGCTGCAGCCAGGGGTGTCGACGAGCAGCAGCGGCAGATCCGCCAGGCTGGAGAGACAAATACCGATCTCGTCCCGGCCGGCGGCAGCCTGAAACGGGACGCCGATCATCTGGGCGCAGGACTCCAGCGATTCCGACGCGCCAATGCGATGGGTCGCCAGCGAGAGCAGACCGATCTGGCCGCGATGGTTTCGCGCCAGCTGCGCGGCGAGCTTCATCAGGGTGGTCGTCTTGCCCACGCCCGGCGGGCCCACCAGGGCGACCACCTGCTGCTCGCCCTCTGGTGGCAGCGCGATCTCTGCCGCGAGCGGTACCAGATCGAGCACCAGCTTGCGCACCTGCGCGCCCACCTGGTCCGGACCAGACTCGTACAGCTCCGGTTGCTGGGTCAGGCGCAGGATCACACTCTGGGCAGTCTCTCGGTTGATGCCGATCTGCTGGAGCAGCTGGTACCATTCGCGCCAGGCCTGGGGCAAGTCGTCCAGCTGCGACTCCTTACCCTGCAGGATCAGGTCCATTGCCAGATGCTTGATGCCCTCCAGCTCGCGGCGCAATCGCCGGGTGGTCGCGCGGGCGGCAAGTTGCACGGGGATAGACGAGAGGGTTGCTGAGGGGGTCGCGGCCTCCAGCTCGGCGCTGGGGGGCAGAGCGGTCTTGCGCTTCAACTTGTTGCGGCGGGCGCTGAGTCGACCGCTGTCGGGCCGTCGGTAGACCTTGGTCTGCCCA
>CAZMLI010000044.1:15680-17680 GCA_964566865.1 uncultured Planctomycetota bacterium | reverse complement strand
GGGAATCGAACCCACCCGAGACGTTGTTGCGCCTCTCACTGGTTTTGAAGACCAGGGGCAGCACCAGCCACCAACCACTCCCAGAACTGCCCTGATTCTATCAGGGCTTCTTGCGCTTGAGGTGCTTGAACCAGGTGGCCTTGGAGCGGTCGTAGTTCAGTCGGCCGCCGATGTAGACTCTGTCGACCAGGGTACGGTAGTGCAGCGGATCGCCGGTCATGAAGAGGATGTCGGCGTAGCGGCCGGTTTGCAGGGAGCCGATTTGCTTGTCGACGCCTAGCAGCTCTGCGGCTTTGGAGGTGACGCCGGCGAGGGCCTTTTCGTTGCTCAGGCCGCCGCGGACGGCGAAGGCCGGGATCAGCCGGAAGGTCAGCAGGTCGTCGCCGGTGACGCCCCAGTAGCCGAAGCTGGTAGCGCCGGGTGCGATTGTCACGCCGACGCCGCCCTGGTCGAGCAGGAAGGCGTTCTCGATGGTCCAGCCGCGGGAGCGGTCACCGCGAATCGGCGGCTCCATGCGGTCGCGGGGGTTGATCACGACGCGGGTGCCGACGGAGGCGAGGGCGCCGGTCATCGTCCAGCCTTCGGTGGCGGCTTCGATGATCGGCTGGATCTTCAGCTCCTTGGCCAGCGCGACGATGCGGCTCAGCTGGCCGACGCTGCGACCGCGCAGGCGCAGGGGCAGCTTGCGCTGGATCACGGCCACGGCCATCTTGACCTGCGAGCTGGCCTTGGGCTTCTTGGGGGCGACGGGCTGCTTGTCTTTCTTGACGGCTGGTTTCTTGCCCTTGCCCTTGCTGGTCTTCTTCGGCGCGGGCTTCTTGGCCGGGGTCTTTGTCTTTGTCTTTGCCTTGGCGGCGGCGGCTTTTGCCTTCTTGGCTGCGGCCTGGCGCACGGCTTCGCGCTTCTTCCAGGCATCCAGATCCTTCTTCCACTGCTCGAGCTTGGTGTGGTACTCGGCGAGCTTGACGATGTGCTTGTGGCCGTCGAGGAAGATCTTCCGGATCGCGGCGCGGCGGGTGCCACGGGCGCTGGCGTAATCCAGCGTGACGCAGACGGGGCTCTTCAGCAGCACCTTGCCGTCGGCCTTGTCGCGCACGACGCGGATCACGGCGTTGGACTGGTTCATCCGGCTCGAGGACATGCTGCCGCCGGCGTAGAAGGCGGTGATGCCGAGACCGTGCAGCAGCTCGGCTTCGGGATTGAAGCGGTCGAAACGATCGGCCCACTTGCCGCGGCGGGTCAGCGCGACGCGTGCGGGCTTGACCAGCACGAAGCCGGGGCAGAGGGTGTAGCCGCTGGCGTCGATCTTCTTGTAGCCCTTGGGCACCTTGATGTCGTGGGCCTCGCCGACCTTGGTGATCTTGCCGTCGACGACGAGAATCACGCCGGGGTCGAGGGTCTGGCCGACGCCGGTGATGACGGTGCCGCCGACGAACGCCACTTGCTCTTTCTTCTTTTCCTTCTTCTTGGCGGGCGCTTTCTTCTCGGCGGTTTTTGCAGGGGGCTTGGCCTTCTTCTGGGCCAGGGTCAGGCCGGGTGCGAGGAAGAGCAAGATCAGGGTCAGTGTGGCTTGTCGATACATCGCGTTAGTCCTTTTTTTCCTGCACGTCGCGTTGATAGACGACCTTGCCGCCTCGGATCACCATCAGGATGTGGGCTGGCTGGTCCAGCGGATCGCGGTCCCAGACGACCAGGTCGGCGCGCTTGTCCTTGGCCAGCGAGCCACGGTCTTTGAGACCCAGGGCCCTGGCTGCGGCAAGCGTGACGCCGCGCAGTAGTTGCTCGCGTGGCACGCCGTACTGCAACTGCGCGCCCAGGTCGAGCATCACCGAGCCGAAGTTGTTGTCGGCGTTCGGCAGCAGCGCGACGTCGCAACCGGCCTCGAGGAAACGGGCCAGCGGGTTGACGGAGATGCCGGACATCGGCAGGTTGATCATCGAGGGTCGCAGCAGGACCGGGTACTTCTCCTTGGCCACCAGCTTGGCCACTCGCCAGCAGTG
>CAZMLI010000044.1:12353-15580 GCA_964566865.1 uncultured Planctomycetota bacterium | reverse complement strand
CGTCCTTCTTCTTGGGCGTTGCCTTCTTCTTGTCGTCCTTCTTCTTGGGCGTCGCCTTCTTCTTGTCATCCTTCTTGGCGGCAGGCTTCTTGGCGGCCGGTTTCTTGGCGGCCGGCTTCTTCTTCTTGGTCGCCGGGGCCTTGCGGTAGGGCGCGAGGATCTTGATCAAGGTCTCGAGCCCGGCCGGGTCGGTGCAGTAGGCGATCACGCGCAGCTTGCCCTTGAGCGCCTCCATCACCGGCAGCAGGTTGGGCTTGGGTCCCTTCGGCTTGGCCTTGCCCTTGCCCTTGGCGGTCTTCGTGGTCTTCGTGGTCTTGGCGACCGCCTTCTTCTTGGCTGTCTTCTTCTTGCCCTTGCCCTTCTTCTGCTTGTCGATCCAGCCCTTGGCTTCCTTCAGCGTCTTCTCGAGGAACTTCTTGAAGCGCGGATCACCGGTGAAGGTGATGTAGAGGAAACCGTCCTTCTTCTCGATCGCATCATAGGACCTGCGACCGGGCAGGATGATCGCGCCTTGCCCGCCCACGCCGCCGTAGGGCGGGGCGAGTCCGGCGGTGGTGAAGCCGGCCTGCGCCATCTGCGCGAACGGCGCCACGAACGGATCGAAGCCGTCGGCGGCCTTGGTCGCGCCCATGTTCTTCGGGTTGCCCATGCCGCGCATGCGGAAGTTGGCCTGGGTCCAGGCCAGCACCAGGCCGGGGGTGACGACGGCGCCCTTGAGGTCGAGCACGACATCCTTCATGCCGCCCTTCTTGGGCTTGTCATGGATCGAGAGAATCTTCTCGCCCTGGATCACGATCGCGCCCTTGGCGATCTCGGCGCCCTCGATCGGGATCAGTCGGCAGTTGGTCAGCACGACCTTCTGTTCGGGCTTCTTCTTCTGCTGAACCTCCTGGGCGCGCGCCAGCGGGGCGGCGAGCAGCAGGACCAGCGCGGTGGCGTGAACCAGGCGCATTAGTATCTCCCTCGGTCGCGCTTCAGGTCATAGACCCGGCGACCGTCAATGAAGGTCATCGTCACACGGCTGCGTGGATCGAGCGGATCGCCGGTCCAGAGCACGAAGTCGGCATCCTTGCCGACCTCCAGCGAGCCGACGCGCTTGTCGACCATCAGGCCGCGGGCGGCGCCGATGGTCAGTCCTTCCAGAATCGGGCGGGGCAGCGCGCCGTGATGCGCCGCGATGGTGCCCTGGTAGAACAGATCCTCTTGCAGCAGCACGGGCGAGTCGGTGCAGACCGACATGTTGCGCGCGCCGCCTTCCCACCAGCGTTCGACGACGCCGTAGATCGTGCGCTTGCGGCGATCGTAGTAGATCTGCCGCGGACCGAGATTCAGGTGCAGCTTCTTCCGCGTCTTCATCATCGGCGCGTTCTTGAACGAGTCGAAGGTGCCGTGGGAGAGGATCGGATTGAGCTTGAGCTCGTCATGCAGTATGCGGATCGTCGAGTGCATCACCTGCATCATCTGGGTGTGCACGATGATCGGGTACTTGTTCTCGAACAGGCCGCGCAGGTACTCCAGCCGGGCGATCTTCTCCGGCTTGGGGCCACGGCGGTTGTTGAAGGCGGCCCAGCTGCGGGCGTAGGCCCGGCCTTCGAGCAGCGTGCGGCGGATCATCAGGTTCATGCCCATGCGACCGGCGCCGAGGTCACCGCCCCAGCGTTCTGGGTTGCCGGCCTGCGCGATCTTCAGCGCGCCCGGAAAGCGCAGCACCGTCTCCTTGGCGTTCTCGCCGTACATCTTGATCACGGTGCCGAAGCCGCCCATGTTGGAGCCGGATCCGGGGATGAACAGCGCGGTGGTCACGCCGCCCTGCAAGGCGGTGCGGCAGAGATCGTTGCCCGGCAGCACGACGTCCAGATTGCGCAGCTCCGGATTGACCTGGTGCACGCTGTCGTTGAGGTCGCCCCAGCCGCGGCCGGCCCCGACGTGGCAGTGCAGCTCGAGGAAGCCGGGCACGATCCAGCGGTCCTCGGCCTCGATCAGGTAGGTCCCGGCCGGGATCTTGACCTTGCCCCACTCGCCGATGGCGACGATCTTGCCCTTGTCGACCAGGATCACGCCGTCGTGGATCGTCTTCAGCTTGCCGGCCATCGTCAGCACCATGCCGGCGCGGATCGCGAAGCGCTTCTTTTGCGGACCGGCCCAGGCCGAATCGGCGGGCGAGACCAGCAACAAGGCCAGAACGATGATGCTCAGTGTGACACGTCTCATGCAATCACCTTAAAGTGGTACCCTTCAATATCGTCCCCGGTCGCGGGCCAGATCGTAGGCCAGCCGTCCGTTGACAAACACCAGCCGCACGCGGCTGCGCGGGTCGAGCGGGTCTCCGCTCCAGAGCACCAGATCCGCGTCGCGGCCGACCTGGAGCGAGCCAATCCTGTCCTCGATGAACAGGGCCTTGGCAGTTTTGATCGTCAGTCCCTCGAGAAAATCCTGCGACGAGGGGCCGCCAAAGTGCGCGCCGATGGTGGCCTGATAGAACAGGTCCTCCTGCAGCAGCACGGGCGAGTCGGTGCAGACGGACATGTTCGTCACGCCGCCTGCGGTCCAGCGCTCGACGACGCCGTAGATCGTGCGCGCGCGGCGGTCGAAGAAGATCTGTCGCGGGCCGAGGTTGACGTGCAGGCCCCTGCGCGCGACGTAGGGCGCGTCCTTGTAGGCGTCAAACGTGCCGTGGGACAGGATCGGCCGCAGTCCCAGCTCGTCGTGCAGGATGCGCGTCGTCGCATGTTGCACCTGCATCGCGGCGGTGTGCACGATGATTGGGTACTTGCGCTCCCAGATGCCGCGCAGGTATTCCAGCCGCGCGACCTTCTCCGGCTTGGGGCCGCCACGCTTACGATAGGCGGCCCAGCGGCGGGCGTAGGCCCGGCCTTCGAGCAGCGTGCGGCGGATCATCAGGTTCATGCCCATCCGGCCGGCGCCGAGGTCGCCGCCGCGCCGTTCGGGGTTGAGCGCCTGCGCCACCTTCATGCCGCCGGGGAAACGCAGCACCACTTCCTCGAGCTGGGTCCCGTAGGTCTTGATCAGTGTGCCGAAGCCCGAGATGTTGCTACCCGAGCCAGGAATGAACAGCGCCGAGGTCACCCCGCCCTGGAGCGCCGTGCGCAGCAGCTCGTTGCCCGGCAAGAAGACGTCCAGGTTGCGCAGCTCCGGATTGACCTGGTGCACGCTGTCGTTGAGGTCGCCCCAGCCGCGGCCGGCGCCGATGTGGCAGTGCTGCTCGA
>CAZMLI010000044.1:4392-12253 GCA_964566865.1 uncultured Planctomycetota bacterium | reverse complement strand
CTGTCGTTGAGGTCGCCCCAGCCGCGGCCGGCGCCGATGTGGCAGTGCTGCTCGATCAGCCCCGGCGTCAGCCAGAGGTCTTCGCGCTCGATCAGGTAGTAGCCCTTCGGCACTTTGATCTTCGCGGCGGGACCGACGGCGACGATCTTGCCCTTGTCGACCAGTACGATCCCGTCATGGATCGTCTGGCCGGCCATGGTCAGCAGCATGCCGGCGCGAATCGCCACGCGCTTTTGCGGCGCGTCTTCCGCTGTCGCGGGCAGGACCAGCGACAGCAGCAGCAGACAGAGCAGCGCGGGCGCTCTCACCGGCTGCGTCGCCTCGCACCACGCTTGAAGGCCTGCTTGCCGTTGACCAGCACGCGTTCGACGCGGCTACCCAGCGCCATCGGGTGGCCGGTCCAGAAGACCAGGTCGGCATCCTTGCCGGGTTCGATCGAACCGATGCGGTGGGCCTGGCCCAGGATGCGCGCCGGCAAGATGGTCACCGCCTCGAGCGCCTGGGTCGGGGAGATCCCGCGGCGGGTCATCACGGAGGCCTGCAACGGCAGCAGGATCGATGCGTCGTAAGCGCCCGAGCCGAGCGCGATCGGAATGCCCTGACGCGAGAGGATCCCCGGCAGGAAATACTGGCTGCCCGAGGCGAGCGAGGCCCCCTGCGGGTTCAGCAGCACCGGCACGCCGCGGCGAACCAGCTCGCCCGCAATGTGGCGGCTCGCCGGTGCGCTGATCAGCACCAGCTTCTTGATACCGTACTTGTCGAAGAAGGTCTCCAGCACCGCCTTGATCTCGTGCGAGGTGTTCGCCGCGACGATCGCCGGGATCTTCTTGTGGAACAGCGGACGGAATGGCTCGAGCTTGCGAATGATCTTCGGCCGGTCCTTCTCGCGGCGGGTCGTGGTCGAGCCGCCCGTGGCGCTGGTGCGCTCGGCCTCGAAGCCGAGCTTGAACTGCCCGACGTCGATCGAGCCCTCGAGCTGGTTCGGCTCGGTCAGCTCAGCGGTCAGCTTGACATTGCCCATCGGGGACTTGAAGTTCAGCGTCAGCGTCGTGCCCTCGAAGGTGCCGCCCTCGAACTCCTCGTTCTGGCCGCGTCCCTCCATCCGACCGCTGACCGCCGTGCCCTCGAGCTTCATGATCATCTTGAAGCTCTGGATCTGACGGCCACGGAAGCTCAGCTTCGCCTCCCAGGTCCCGCTGATCGGGTCGTTCTTCTTGACCTTCTTGACCACCATCTTGGGCTTTTCCTTGATGCCCTTGCGCTTCTTTTCGAGGTACTTGTCCCACTTCTCCGTGTACTTCTTGCCAGCAAGCAGGGCGCGCTCGATCTTCTTCTTCAGACCGATTTGCGCGCCGGCGTAGCTGGAGCCGGCGAAGTTGAACTTGAGCGCGGCGTGCGTCTGGATCAGCATCTCCTCGCGGGTCTTGCCGGCCAGCTTGATCAGCGTGCCGCCGCCGGAGACCGCCGCGCCTCTGGGCGGGGAGAGCAGGGCTGCGGTCAGACCGTTGGCCAGCGCGCGCGCGAACACCGGGTCGCCCGGCCGGGTCGCGAGGTTCAGCGGAATGCCGCTGCGCGCCAGACTGGTGATGGGGGAGTAGCGGTCGGTGATGCCGGGGATCAGCACACGCGAGACGCCGATGTGGCTGTCCAGATCGATCATGCCGGGCGCCACCGTCAGGTGCTGCGCGTTGATCACGCGGGCGCCCTTGGGAATCCGCAGGTCGCGGCCGCCGACCTTGAGGATCTTGCCACGACTGATCAGGATCACGCCGTCGGTGATCACGCCGCGGCTGACCGTCAGGATCTTGCCGGCGCGAATCGCGGTGATCTTGGCCGCGATCGGCAGCGCCGGGGTCGGACCCAGATCCGGCAGACTGGGGCGACGATAGACCACCTGGCCGGCGATCAGCACGTCGCTGACCACGGTGCCGGCGCCGAACGGTTCGCCGTTGAAGATCAACAGATCGGCCGCGCAGCCCTCGGCGATCCGGCCATGGCTGGCCGAGATGCCGAGGATCTCGGCGGGAATGCGGGTGCAGGCAGCCAGTGCGTCGGCCGGCTTCATGCCGGCGCGGATGGCCATCGCGGCGTTGATCAGCAACTGGCTGACGCGCGAAGGAGCGCTGGACGAGATCGCGACCTTGACGCCCGCGCGGGAGAGCACGGCGGCGGCGGAGAGCGAAACCTGTCCTTCTTTGCCGCTGCCGCGCGCGTCGGCGTAGGGTTGGGTCCGATCACCCGACGCCATCGCATCGATGATCACCGGCACCTTGCGGCGAGCGATCTCGTGGGCCACCTTGTAGCCCTCAGTGGCGCCGACGAGCACCATGCGGATGCTGTAGCGGTCCGCCAGCCAGAGCGCACGCAGGATGTCGCTGGCCTTCTCGGCGCGCACGAACAGCGGGCGCTTGCCGTTGATCACGTCGGTCCAGACCTTCAGGTCGCCTTTCAGCGGACCGCCGCCATTCGCCGAGCCGAGCTTGGCCTGGTCGAGCATGTGGCGCAGCAGCGCCATGGTGCCCATGCGGGTGGTCGGGTAGGAGGCCTTGGCGGCGCGAAACGGATTGGCCGACGAGGGCGGCACGGAGGCCTTGAACGGGCTGGGCGGATTGAGCGCGGCCGAGCCGAGCGCGATCTCGACGCTGGCCGACTGCTTGATCACGCGCTGCGCGGGCGGTCCGCCGAGACGAACCACCGCACCCTGTCCGCCGACCAGGCGGCCGGTGGCGGCAATGTAGGCCGCGGTGACGCCCTCGGCGATCGCGCTGCGGTAACGGGCATGCTGATCGAAGCCGGTCAACGCCAGGCGTCGGGCGTCGAGCGGCCGGTCGCCGACCAGATTGCCGCCGAGGTGGGTGTAGGCTGCGATCAGCCCGGGCAGCACCACCTTGGCGCGCAGCACGCGAGCCTTCTTCGGGATCTTCACGTCGCGGCCGACGGCGACGATCTTGCCGTCGCGAATCAGCACCACGGCATTGGACAGCGGCTTGCCGTCCATCGTGTAGACCTTCTCTGCGACGATCGCGATGGTCTCTGCCTGCGCGTTGAGACTGAAGCAGGCGGTCAGGCAGATCAGCAGTAGCTGGATTCTACTCATTGCTGTTTCTTTCGGAAGTAGAGGCGGTTGAGCCACTGGTCCTTGTCCCGGCGGTAGGTCGACTTGCCGTCGATCCAGACCCGCTCGACGAAGGTGCGTACCTTGAACGGTTCGCCGGAGAGCAGGACCAGGTCGGCGTCCTTGCCCTTCTCGATGCTGCCGATGCGCTTGGCCAGGCCGAGCTGCTGGGCCGGCCAGAGCGTGATCGCCTTGAGCGCGTCCTCCTGCGACAGGCCCCACTTGACCGCCTCCGCCGCCTGGTACCAGAGCTGGCCCGCGACGCCACCGGCGCGGAAGCCGGTTCGCGGGGTCAGCGAGAAGGTCAGGCCTGCCTTGCGCATCAGCTTGGGCACGACCGAGACGGTCACATGGCCGGTGTCCGGATCGGTCTCTCTATAGAGCGTGCCCGGCTCCATCACGACCTGCAGCTTGGCCTTGGCGATTGCCTTGCGCGCACGGAACGCGGTGCGACCGAGCAGCAGGGTGACGTTCTTGAACTTGAACTCGCCGATCAGCTCGATCGCACGCAGCACGTCACCGGGACGGTCGCAGTAGAAGGTGATCGCCAGCTTGCCTTCAGTCGCATCCAGCAGCGGCTGGATCTTGAAGCTGGGCTTCTTCTCCGCGGCGGCCTTGGCGGCGGCCTTGAGCTTGGCGTCGGTCGGCTTCTTCTTCAGCGCGTCGGCGGCCTTCTTGGCCGCCTCCTTCAGCTTCTTGCGCGTTTCGAGCGCGCCCTTGAAGGCCTTGCGGATCTGCGCCATCACCTGCATCCGCGAGCCGCGGGAAGCGAGCGAGATCTTCAGCCCCAGCGTGCGGCGCAGCAGCATGCCGTGCACCGTCTTGCTGCGGATCTTGACCACGATGCCCTGGCCGGCGACCGGCGAGCGGTTGCCCGGATAGACCGCGACGCTGGTCACGCCCCGGCGCAGCTGGTTCTCGAAGAACATCGACGAGGGATCGACCGAGTCGACCGTCGAGACGTACGGGGTGATCGGCACGTTCTCGTTCGGGTTGTCGGTGCCGCTCGAGGTATGGGCGATGATCAAACCCGGGATCAGCACCTTGCCGGTGCCCCGGATGACCTTGGTCCCGAAAGGGATGCGCATCTTGTGCGACCCGACCTCGGCGATCTTGCCGTTGCGGATCAGCACGGTGCCCTTCTGGATCACCTTGCCACTGACGGTGTAGATCTTGACGTCGGTGATGGCCACCAGGCCGTCCGCCGCTGCCGTGAGGGGCAGCAGGGCGAGAGCCAGCAGCAGAATCAGTCTGGTCATCGGTTAGTTTCCTGTTCTCGGATAGACCACCTTGCCGCGGCTCAGCACGGCGAGGATGCGGGTCGTGAATTCGAACGGTGCGCCGGAGAGAATCACCAGGTCACCTCGTTTACCGGGCGTGATGGTGCCGACCTGCGACTGCAGGCCGAGGATCTCGGCGGGAATGCGGGTGATCGCGGCCAGCGCTTGCTTGCGCGAGAGCCCGTGGCGCACGGCCAGCGTGGCCGCTGCGAGCAGGTCCGGAATGCGCTCGCCTGTCGAGAGCGCGAGCTTCGGGTTGCGCTTGATCAGCACGCTGAAGTTGTTGGCCCGGTAGCCATACTGCGGCGTGAAGGCCGGAATGGTGCTGCGCGAGGAGAGGCCGTCCGCCTGCGCTTGCTCGGGCCGGCCGGCGCGCGCGCAGCTCGGGCAGAACTGGCACAGCTCGCCGGCGTGCTTGTGGCCGGTGCGCCAGTAGGCCATCAGCTTGTGGATCGGCATCGGCAGGCCGAGTGCCTGGCCGGCGCGCAGCGGATCGATGTCGACCACCTCGGCAATCAGCCCGGTCTTGACGGTGTCCAGCCGCTTCGGGCCGCGATAGCCCTCGATCAGTCCCTCGATGCGGTAGTGCTTGATGCCGAACTCGTCGATCAAGCGAAAGATCGTGTGCACGTCCTTGTCGGTCTGGGCATACCAGCGCAGCAGCACCTTGCCCTGCAGCACGCCGGCCAGCACCTCCAGCTCCTTGCGGGTGTAGGCGCCGGGGACTTCCTTCTCCAGACCCTCGATGCTGCCGCTGCGCAGGAACTTCTTCGCGTCGTAGAAGCTTTTGCGGATCAGCCAGATCGTCGCCAGGCGGGTGCTCGGGCGGCGGGCGCGCGGGTTCTGCACGCCCCAGCTCGGCGAGCCGTTGCCGCGGGCCGGCCAGGGGCCGACCGGAATCAGCAGCTCCGAACGCTTGCGGGCGAGGAACGCCTTGCCCTGCTCGCCCGGGTGGATCACGGCGCCGAAGCCGCCGATCACGTTGGCCAGGCCAGGCCGGACGTAGGCGGTGGTGATGCCGCGCGCGTTGCAGGCGCGGTTGTCGCGGCTGGTGGGGTCGAGCGTGCCGGCGATCTCGAAGTCCGGCGTGATCTCGCTGGACTGCTCGTTGGCGTCGCCGGTGATCGTGGCCATCGTCGAGGCCGCGACCAGCCCCGGAATGATCGTCGCCTTGGGGTAGTTCAGCAGGCGCACGCCTCTGGGCGCGGGGCCCTTGTAGACGCGCAGGATCTTGCCGTTGCGGATCAGCACGGTGCCGCCCTGGATCACCGTACCGTCACCGAGCAGCACCCGGGCGCCGGTGACGGCCACGTCTTCGGCTGCCAGCGGTGCAGGCGCAATCAGTGCAGCGAGGATCAGCGCGATTTTCAACGAGTGTCTCATTATCTTCTCCCTCCGCGTCCGCGACTAGCGGCGGCTTGCATGTAGCCCCTCAGGCGCTGTCCATCCAGTGTTCCGCTCCAGACGGCCGATGCGAGCGGCGCGGTGAAGCTGGCCGGATCGCCAGCGAAGATCAGGAAGCTCGCCTCGCCGCCGACCTTCAGTACGCCGCCCACGGGCAGCCGGTAGATCTTGGCCGAGGTGCTGGTCAATGCGCTCCAGGCGGCCTTGGACGGCAGGCCATGCAGCACGCAGAGGGCGGCCTGGCCCAGCAGGCCGGACTCGAGGGTCCGTGGCGCACGGGAGCTGAAGACGAACGGAATGCCGGCCTTGGCGAATTTCGACGGCAGGCGGAGCGTGCGATCGTTGTCGCTGGTCGAGAGCGGATCCAGGATCACCGGGACCCCCGCCTGCTTGATCTGGCGGATGATCTTGTGCAGGACCGTATTGCCGCCGACCAGGATGCCGCGGATCTTGAGCTCGCGGAACAGCCCCAGGGCAACCAGCGCGTCGCCGGCTGTGCCCACGCGCATGGCCAGGGGCAACTTGCGGTCGAGCACCGTCTTGAGCACCTCGGCATCCGGCCGCCAGGTTCTGTAGTCGCTGCCAGGATGCAGTGTGCCGGCGCGGGCGCTGGCGAACATGCGGCGGATGTAAATGACCGCCTCGGAGCGGGAACTCGGCTGATAGTTGCTGCGGTAGGCGCTGCGGTCGAGCGAACCGAACAGTGCGACCTCGCGACGCAGCGCGACGCCGAGGTGCTGCTCGCCGCTCGAGAGCAGGATCGCTTTTCCGGCCAGGATTCCGCCGCCGTCCGGGGCGAAGACGATGTGGGTCACGCCGCCCCGGGCCGCCTCGGGGAAGCCCTTGGCGAACGGGTCGAAGGCGTCGGCCGCCGAGAAGCCCGGCGTCAGTCGCGTGGCGGTCTCGCTGAACGAGCCGTCCCGACCGCGCTGGTTGTTGGGATCGATGATGCCCGGCTTGACGTAGAAGGTGGGCATCGGCACGTTCTGAGCGCCCTTGGGCAGCTTGACCTTGTCCGGTGCGCCCAGCGCGATGATGCGTCCCTTGTGGAAGACGATCAGCCCGGGGGCATGCACGGTCTTGCCCGTGTCCAGCGACTTGACCGTCAGTGCGAGCGGGCGCTGCTGGGCGAACGCGATCGAGGGGAGTAGCAGCAGCAGGGCTGCGAGCAGACTAGCACGTCTCATTTCTGTCTCCGATAGGCCAGCTTGCCATCGATGTAGACCTGTTCGACCTTGGTCTGGAGCGAGAAGGGGTGGCCCGAGAGCAGGACGAAGTCAGCGTCCTTGCCGGGGGCGATGCTGCCCACACGGCTCTCGACGCCGACCGCCACGGCCGCGTCGCGGGTGACCGTCTGCAGCGCCTTCTTGGTGGGCAGGCCGGCTGCGATCGCTTGCAGCAGGTAAAAGCGCATGTAGCGGGTCGCGCGACCGCTGCCGTGAGAGCCGATCGCGGTCGGGATGCCGGCCTTCGCCAGCTTGGAGGCAGCATCGCTGGTGCGCAGCATCCGGCCGACGTTGGCAATGTCCGGTCCGGCGGCCGGGCGGAGCATCACGCGGTGGCCGCCCTTCTTGATCTTGTCGGCCACCAGGTAGGCTTCGGTCGCACCCACCAGCGTCAGCTTGAGCTTGAAGCGTTGGGCCAGCTTCAGCGCGCTCTCGATGTCCTCCTTCGAATCGACGAGCAACATCAGCGTGCGCTTGCCTTCGAGGATCCGCATCAGCACGCCGATCTTCTTCTTCTCCTTGGGCTTCTTCGGCTCCTTGGGCTTGGGCGCGATCTTGGGCTTGGCGCTCTTCTTGGCGCCCTTGGCCGGCTGCTTCTTCTTGGGCTTGGCGCTCTTCTTGGCCGGCTTGGCCGCGGGCGCCTTCTTGGGTTGCGCCTTCTTCACCGGCTGCTTCTTCTTGGCGTCGGCGCCCTTCTTCTTGGCGTCAGCGCCCTTCTTCTTGGCGTCAGCACCCTTCTTCTTGGCGTCAGCAGCCTTCTTCTTGGCGTCGGCGGCCTTCTTCTTGGCCTCGGCGGCTTTCTTCAAGGCTGCTTTCTTCTTGGCCTCAGCGGCCTT
>CAZMLI010000044.1:0-4292 GCA_964566865.1 uncultured Planctomycetota bacterium | reverse complement strand
GCGGCCTTTTTCTTCTTCAGCGCGGCAGCCTTGCGCGCCTTCTCCTTCTTTTCCCAGGCGGCCAGCGCCTTCTTGTACTTCTCCAGCTTCTTATTGTACTTGTCCCACTTCTCCTTGTAGTCCTCGGCCTGCTCGAACTTGCTCTTGTACTTGTCGTAGACCGACAGGTACTGCGCCGGCGTGGCCGACGAACCACTGCGCAGGACGTAGGTCGCGGTGATGGCCGTGTTGGAGAGCGCCACCTTGCCCGTCTGCTCGCCGTCGGGGCTGAGCTTGACCAGCACCCCTTGACCGCCGAACTGCGACCCGACCGGGGCCAGATGCACGCTGGTCACGCCGCGCGCCAGGGCGGCGCGGGCATTGCGGTCGAAGAGGTCGAGGCCGTCCTTCAGTTCGTGCAGCGTGCTCGAGCCGCGCGACTCGCTGCCGCTGGCCAGGAACAGCCGGCTGCTGGCGTCGATCAGGCCGGGAATGACCCGCTTGCCCTTCCAGTTGACCGTCTTCACCCCGGCGGGAATCTTCAGCTTGCCGGCCGTGCCGACCGCGACGATCTTGCCCTTGCCGACCAGGATCACGGCGTTCGGAATCAGCTTGCCGGTGCCGTCATAGAGCCACATCCCGGTGTAGGCATGGGTCGGTGCGGGCAGCTTCTTCTTGGCGGGCTTGGCCTTGGCCTTTTTCTTGGCAGGGGCGGGTTTATCCGCCTTTTTCTGGGCCAGCGCGCTGGGGGCGGTCAGCAGCAGGACCGACACCCAGACGAGGAGCGTCCTCATTGGAGATACCTCTTCCGTGTGCGTGGAAAATGGGGAGAAAAGAGCCTAGCAACGGGTTTGGCCGGGTGCAACACCTTTAACAAAGGGCGCTTCCTGAGGTATCTTTCCAGGATGACGGGAAGGAAAATGGCACTCGCGGTGCTCTTGCTGGCGCTCACATTAAGGCTCTATCAGCTGGATCAGGAGAGCATCTGGTTCGATGAGGCCTCCGCGATCAGTGTCGCGACGGTCCCGCTCGAGAAATTTCTGCCCTGGTTGATCAAGACCGAGACCAATCCCCCGCTGTATTTCTTGCTGTTGCGCGGCTGGATCTCGGTCTTCGGCAACGGGGAGTGGTCGGTCCGGTTCCTTTCGGTGGTGGGCGATATGGGCGGCCTCGCGCTGCTCTACCTGCTCGGCCGGGAGCTGCTGGGTGAGCGCGGCGCGCTGATCGGGCTGGCTCTGGGTTCGGTCTCGCGCTTCGAGATCCATTACGCCCAGGAAGCCCGGATGTATGCCTGGCTGCTGGCCTTCTGTCTCGGGTCGCAACTGTTCTACTGGCGCAGTCGACGAGAAGGGGGGCGGCAGGAGCTGATCGCCTGGTGGCTGTTCAGCCTGGCGGCGGTCTATACACACCTGTTCGGCTGGCTGTTGATCGGCGGCCAGTGTCTGCATCATCTACTGCTGCGGCGGCCGCTCTGGGGTCCCCGCGTGAAGGGGGTGCTGGCCCTGATCGCAGCCTTCGCGCCCTGGGGTGCAATCACGCTGCATCAGATGGCCTTGCGAAGAGGAGCCTGGTGGCCGGGCCGGCCGGGTTTGAAGGACTACTACCATCTGCTGTATCGCTACGCCTCGAATACCAAGCTGCTGGTGCTGTTGTTCTGCGGCCTGATCGCATTCGGTCTGATCCAGGCCTGGCGCGGTCGCCAGAAGCGCGAGCTGGCCGAATCTGACGCACAGTTGATGCTGCTCTGCTGGTTCTGTCTGCCGTGGGTGATCTGGCTGCACGGGCAGTTCATGACGCCGGTCTTCGTGGCGCACTACTTCCTCTTCTGTCTGCCGGCCTTCTGGCTGCTGATCGCGCAGGGGCTGGATCGGCTGCCGTCTGCGCTGCCCTGGGCCGGACTGGCGCTGCTGCTGCTGCTGACCGCACCGCGCCTGGCCGAGGATTATCGAAAGCAAAGCAAGTACCCGTGGCGTGAGATCGTCGCCAGCGTACGTGACCGGCAGCCGCGAGTGGCGGACGTCTATATCACCGGGGGCATGTCCTCCTTCCTGTATTACAGCCAGCGTCAGAAGCTGGGCCTGCGGATCCACACGCCGCTCGAAGGGCAGCTCGTCCCTCGCTACAAGTCTATTAGAAGGCTAGAGTTGGAGCTTTCTGGAAAGGACTGGTTCTGGCTGGTGGTGACCCCCTACCGGTCACGGACCGACGACCGGCTACCCTGGTTCAAGCAGCAGTTCGAGCTGGAGCTGAAGCACCCGGCCGGGCTGTACCTCTGTCGACCCAGAGCGCCCCGATGAACCAGGCCAGGGCGAGCAGCAAGCCGATTGCCGAGAGCCAGCCGCCGCGGCGCAGGCTGGCGGACTGGAAGCGCAGCTGTACCAGCGATGCGCCCGCGGGGACCACACAGGCCAGATAGTCGCCGTAGACCGGCAGGATCGGGACCGGCTTGCCGCCGATCGTGGCCTGCCAGTCGACGTGGTAGCGCTCCGAGATCACCAGCAACTGTCGTCCGGGGGTGTCGACCGCCACATCCAGCCGGCCTGGGCGATCGACGGTCAGCCGGGCGCTGCCCGGCCGGCCATCCAGCTCGAGCGGGACGGGCACGAGCGCGGTGGTGGCGACGTCGATGCGCGACAGGTCGCTGCCCTGCTCGCTGCGTGAGACCAGCCGGACCCGGGGCAGGGGATCGGTTTGCCGGATCCAGGTCCCCTGCGTCAGCACCCAGCCGATGCCCGCAACGCGCCGGGCCTGGGGTTGGCGCAGATCGAGCTGGCGCTTGGGAATCAGCCCAGCGTAGCCGTCTGCGAGGCGATACCCCTTTAGCACCAATGGGTTACGTGCGCCAAGCACAGGGCTGTCTGTGGGCGTGGGCGGCTGAGAGACACTGTCGGCAAAGACCGGAATGCTGCGGGTCGGCGGGTAGCGCCAGAGGTAGCTGATGCCATAAGCCGCGAGATCCAGGCTGCCCAGCAGCACCAGGCCGATCAGCGCGCCTCGTCGACCGGAGGCGGCAGCCAGGACCAGAATGCAGGCCAGCAGCAGCAGCGCGGGACCGGCCAGTACTTCCAGCGGCCCGGCGATGCGCTGGGCCGCACGCGGCAGGAAGGCGACCAGCGCGGCGCCCAGGCCGGCGAGCAGCAGCGCAAACAGCGGCCAGCAGCTGCGCAGGGCGGGTCGCTCGCTGCTGCGCGCCAGATCGGCCAGGGCGATGGCCGCGCCGACCGACATCGCCAGATGGACCAGCAGGATGTAGCGGCTCGGCGCGCGGAACAGGCCGACCAGTGGCAACCTGGCCAGCAGTTGATACAGGCCACCGTGGCTGCCGAGCGCGGTGATCAGCCCCAGCGTGCCCAGGATCAGCGCCCCGATGGCCAGGCGGCGCTGGGGGCCCAGCGTCTTGCGGCGAACGACCAGCCAGGCCAGCAGCGTGATCGTCACCGCGCCGTTGTAGAGCCCGTATTCATGGGCGTACAGGCCGTAGACCCGCTCCTTCATCAGATAGGGGGCGACCAGCTGGATCAGGTTGAAGGGGTGCAGCGCGAACGAGCTGGCGAACTCCAGCGAGGGCCCGGCCCGGGTCGAGAGGGCGGCCGCCTCGGCTGTCGGCAGCAGCTGCGCACAGCCGCCGAGCACCCCCAGCGCCTTGGCCAGCCCGAGTGTCAGCAGTCCGCGCAGGCTGCCGGGGCCGCGCAGCAGGATGTACCCCAGCTCGACCAGGGTCGAGAACCAGACATACTGCGGATAGCCCAGCAGCAACTGCGAGGCGGTCAGCAGCGTGATCGAGAGGCGTGCGAACGCGACCCGCCGCGGGTCGGGGCTGCGTAGCGCCACATCGATCGCGAGCAAGATCCAGGGCAGGTGCGCGATGATCTGGATCGCGTTGAGGTGGATGATGTGCAGCAGGTTGAAGCCGGAAAAGCTGAACAGCAGCGCCCCGAAGGCAGCCGGGCCGCTGCCCAGTTCCCAGCGCCGCAGCAGCAGGAACAGTCCGAGCAGCATCAGCGGGTAAGGCAGCAACAGCTCCAGGTTGAAGGCCAGATGCAGGGGGAGCGTGCGGTAGATCAGGTAGTGCCAGGGATGCAGCAGGCCACCCTGGCCCTCGCCGTGCATCGCGAAACCACCGAACATCGCGGGGGACCAGCTGATGCTGTCGCCGCTGGCCAGCGCCTGGGCGTACAGCGCGCGCAGCGGCAGGTTCTGTTCGCCCAGGTCACTGGGGAAGTAGACCCGCTCGCCGCTGGTGGGGAAGATCAGCACCGCCATGATGGCGGCGGCGAGGAAGAAGACGAGCGCGGTGAGCTGGCGGTCTTTCA
>CAZMLI010000043.1:7062-17694 GCA_964566865.1 uncultured Planctomycetota bacterium | reverse complement strand
TCTTGTTCGAGCTCCATCCAGTCCATCGTGGCCGCGCCGTCATGGACCTCGCCGAGCCGGTGGATCCGGCCGGTGTAATACAGAATGCGCTCGGTCACGGTGGTCTTGCCGGCATCGATGTGGGCCATGATGCCGACGTTACGGATGGAACTCAGGGGAATACGGCGTGACGACATGGGTCTTCTCTCTAGAGGTCTTCGACCGGGATCGGCGCCCCGCCTTCTCTGGCGGATAACAGCGCGGATTCCAGTAGCGCCACCACCCCGATCGCATGGTCGGGGCCCGACCTCGGCGGTGCACCGTCGAGGCAATCAACCAGATGATCGATCTCGAGGGCCAGCGGTTCGGTCGGCGGCAACCTGGGAAGGTATACATCGCCGGCGCGAGTGAGCAACTGAAACTCTCCGAAGCTGGAGAATTCTCCCATGTGCGGGGACAGGTCGGTCCGGTCGATGCCGCGATCATAGATCTGCAGTTTGTCCTCGGCGACATCGTCGTAGACCACCATCTTTCGCGAGCCGATGATCGTCATCCGGCGGATCTTCGAGGGGTCGAGCCAGGACAGGTGCACATGTGCGACCAGCCCGTCTTCATATTCCAGCAGCAAGAAGGCCAGGTCTTCGATCTCGGGCTGCAGGTAGCTGAAGGCCTGGGCACGCACCGCGACGACGCGTTTCTCCGGGAACAGGAACTTGAGGATCGAGATGTCGTGCGGGCCGAGATTCCAGATCACGCCGATGTCCTGTCGCACCTTTCCCAGGTTGACGCGCTGGGCATACACGTAACGGATGTCGCCCAGTGCGCCTGTTTCGAGCAGTTTCTTGAGATGCAGGACCGCGGGGTTGTAGAGGAAGGTGTGTCCGACCAGCAGCAGGCGCTCGCGTGAGCGGGCCAGGTCGGCCAGGTTGCGGGCATGTTCGGTCGAGAGGGCCAGCGGCTTCTCGACCAGCACGTGCTTGTCCGCTTCGAGGGCCCGTCGGACCAGCTCATGGTGGCTCGAGGCCTCCGTGGCGATCACCGCAACATCGATCTCCGGATCACAGAAGAGGGCCTCGGCGCGTTCGGCGAGCGGGACGGCCGGGAAACGGAGTGCGATCTGCGCGCGGCGTTCCGGGTCGCGTTCGGCGGCGCAGCGGACCCGCAGCCTCGGGTGGGCCAGCATGTTGCGCAGCAGGTTGGGGCCCCAGTAGCCGCAGCCGACCAGTCCGGCGTTATAGATTTTTCGGTCGTGGGGCATGGAGCTTCTATTATGCCATGAACGGGACTTGGGCCAAGCGCAGCGGCGGTGCGAATTGACAGGGGCGTATCGGTTTTGGTAAAATAACTTTCTACCTAGCTCTTCCACAATCTCTCCCTATTCCTGGAGTGCGTATGCAAGCTGTGACCCGGGATGATCTCCACACCGTCCTCCAAGCACCTGTCGGAGAAGGCCATTACGTCAGCCTCTTCCTGACGCTCACCGCGGAAAGCCGCAGCAAGCGGGCCGGCACGATCTTTCTCAAGAAGCGGGTTCAGCAGCTAGAAAAGTTGCTCGGCGAGCATCAGGGGCAACTCGAGGAGTTCGAGGCCAACATGAAGGTGGTGGAGCAGTATCTGGGGTCCGAGCTCGAGGACCAGGCCCAGGGCATCGCGGTTTTCAGCAATCGGGCGGTCGATTACATGCAGGTCTACCAGCTCTCGGTGCCGGTGCGCAACCGGCTGGTCTGGGATCAGGGGCCGCACATCGAGCCGCTGGCCGAGGTGGTCGAGGACCACCACCACCACTGCGTGGTGCTGTTCGACTCGCATCACGGGCGGATTCTCTCGCTCTATCTGGACCAGGTGCAGAGCGAGTCGGTCTACGCCGAGGAGGTCCCGACGAAGGTCAAGGCGGGCGGCTGGAGCCAGATGCGCTACCAGCGGCACCATGACGAGCGCTCACATCATTTTCTGAAGGATCTGGCCGATTCGCTCGATTCGTTCGTGCGCCAGGAGTCACCGGACGACGTGATCCTGCTGGGCCAGGAGCGCCATGTGGCCGAATTTCGCAAGCTGCTCTCGCAACCGGTGATGGAGCGACTGGCTTTCACCGAACACATCGACACCGATGCCAGCGTCGAGAACGTGCTGCAGCGGATCAAGCCGCTGATCGCGGAGGAGCGTGAGCGGGAAGAGCAAGAGCTGGTGGTCAAGCTGCTGACGCGGATCAAGCAGGACTACCTGGCGGTGGGCGGGATCGAGGCCACCGTCGCAGCGCTGCTCGAAGGGCGGGTCTCGAAGCTGCTGATCAATCCGGAGAACCGCACCCGCGGACTGCGCTGTAATAGCTGCGCTTACCTGTTCAGCAAGGGCGCCGAGGATCCGTGCTGCTACTGCAAGGGGGAGTTGCGAGAGGTCAACCTGATGGAGTCGATGGTCGAGGCGGCCGAGAAACACGACGTGCGGGTCCGCTTCTTCCACCAGCAGAATACGCGCTTCAACGACCGCATGGACGGCGTCGGCGCGTTTCTACGGTACTAGCGAATCCCCAGAAACAGCGTATCGGTCTTCTCCTCGTCGATCAGGTCGTTCCACCAGACGACCTGCTCGACTGCTGTCTCGCTGAATGCTGCTTTCATCGCGTCGGCGAAGCGCTGGTCGTCAGCCGTCGACCAGACCGCTAGCACGCCGCCGGGCGCCAGGTGGGCTTGCACGTCGCGCAGGCCCTCGGGGCTGTAGAACCGTTCGCTGGCCGGATCCAGTGGGGCCTCGGGCGAGTGGTCGACATCGATCAGGATCAGATCCCAGGTCTCGGTCGCTGGGCCGAGCAGCAGGGCGTAGACGTCGTCCTGCACCACATCTAGCTCCTGCAGCGCCTCCGAGAGCGGCACCAGGCCGTCGCGCAGCCAGCCGATGACCTCGGGCAAGAACTCGATCACGCGGACATGCGCCACGCGGGGGTTCTCGCGCGCTTGCATGGCGGTGTAGCCCAGGCCGAGTCCGCCGACGAGCACGCGCAGAGCCTCGCCGGAGTGCCGGGCGAGCGCCAGGTCGGCCAGCGCCCGCTCCGACTCGGTGTGGTAGCTGCTCATCAGCATCAGGTTGTCGATCGTCACCTCGGTGATCACGGTTCCCGGCGAACAGAGCAGCTCGCGCCGACGCAGGCAGAGCACGCCCAGCGCGGTTTCGGGGTTGTCGAGGATCTCGAACAGCGGCATCAGGCGCGCGGATGGAACTGGCTGTGCTGTTTCTTCAATCGACGGCGGTCGACGTGGGTATACAGCTGGGTGGACTGGATCGTGGCGTGGCCGAGCATTTCCTGGACGCTGCGCAGATCGGCGCCCATCTCGAGCAGGTGGGTCGCAAAGGAGTGGCGCAGCGTGTGGGGGCTGATGCCGCGCACGGGGATTCCGGCGACACGGCAGTAGCGCTTGATCAGGCGCCAGTAGGTCTCGCGGCGCATCGGGTTGCCGCTCTTGGTCAGAAAGACGCTCTCGTCTCCATGCTTGTCCAGCGCCGGCCTGACCTGCTCGATGTAGCGCTCGAGCGCCTCGCGGGCGCGCTTGCCGAAGGGCACCAGTCGCTCCTTCGATCCCTTGCCGAACAGCCGGACGAAGCCGTAGGAGAGGTGCAGATCCTGCTGGCGCAGTCCGGCAATCTCGGAGACGCGCCCGCCCGTGGCGTAGAACGCCTCGAGGATTGCGGCGTTGCGCAGGCCCAGCGCTGTGCTGAGGTCCGGCGCCTCCAGCAGCCGTTCGATCTGCGGCAGGGACAGCACTCCGGGCAGGCGGCGCCAGAGTCGCGGCAGGTCGAGCGTGGCGCTGGGATCGCGCTCGCGGAAGCCCTCGGCCGTCAGAAAACGAAAGAAAACACGGGCCGAGATGATGCGGCGAGCGATCGTGGTGGGTGCTCGGGAGGCCTCGCGCAGACTGCGCAACCAGCCGAGCAGGTCGGCCTGGGTTGGGGTTTGCCAGTTGTCGATACCGCAGGAGAGCAGGTAGGCCGCCAGGTCGGTCAGGTCACTGGAATAGGCCAGGCAGGTGTTTCGCGCCAACCCGCACTCGATGTCCAGAAAGTCCAGAAAAGCCTGTCGTTCGCCGTCCAAAGCCTGTCTCCGCTTGGTTTGACACCCCTGGAGGGGCACCTTATACTCTCCCAAGTTTTCCCCATTAGGTCGTCGTTGTCAGGGTAATTCCATGGTCGGTCAGAGCATTCTGAATTGGTTGGTCGGTCTGATGCACAAGGTCTTCGGATCTAGCAATGACCGTTACATCAGCGCGTTGTTGCCGATTGTGGCCAAGATCAACAACCTCGAGTCGGAGATGCGCAAGCTCCCGGACAGCGAGCTGACGGCCAAGACGGCGGTTTTTCGTGAACGGCATCTCCAGGGCGAGTCGCTCGACGATCTGCTGCCGGAGGCGTTTGCGGCGGTGCGCGAGGCGGGCCGTCGCACGCTGGTGATGCGCCATTTCGACGTGCAGTTGATCGGCGGGATCATCCTGCACCGCGGCGCGATTGCCGAGATGGTCACGGGCGAGGGCAAGACGCTGACCTCCACGCTGGCCGCCTATCTCAACGCGCTGCCGAGCAAGGGGGTCCACGTCGTCACGGTCAACGACTATCTGGCACAACGCGATGCGGACTGGAATCGGCCGCTGTTCACGATGCTGGGGCTGACCGTCGGCGCGATCCAGAGCAACATGCGCTCGGAGGAGCGACTCTCGCAGTACGCCTGCGACGTGACCTACGGCACCAATAACGAGTTCGGCTTCGACTACCTGCGCGACAACATGAAGATGTCCCATGCCGAGCAGTGTCAGAAGTTTCAGCACTACGCGATCATCGACGAGGTCGACAGCATCTTGATCGACGAGGCGCGCACGCCGCTGATCATCTCCGGCCCGGCCGAGGACTCGCCGGCCAAGTACTACGAGGTGGACAAGGTTGCGCGCAAGCTGCGGGCCGGCTCGGACTTCGAGATCAAGGAGAAGGAGCAGCAGTGCCCGCTGACCGAGGAGGGCATTCACCGGGCCGAGCAGCTCGCGGGCGTCGACACCTTCTACAGCGGCGCCAACATGGACTGGCCGCACATGCTCTCGACGGCGCTGCGCGCGCGCAACATCTACAAGAAGGACAAGGACTACGTCGTCACCGACGGCCAGGTGATCATCGTCGATGAGTTCACCGGGCGGCTGATGGAGGGGCGGCGCTGGAGCGACGGGCTGCACCAGTCGATCGAGGCCAAGGAGGGGCTGAAGATCCAGGAGGAGAACCAGACCCTGGCGACGATCACCTTCCAGAATTTCTTCCGGATGTACGACAAGATCGCCGGCATGACCGGCACCGCGCTGACCGAGGCCGGTGAGTTCCACAAGATCTATTCGCTGGACTGCGTCGCGGTGCCGACCAACCAACCGCTGATCCGCAAGTCCTACGAAGACGTGATCTACATGACCGAGCGGGAGAAGTACAAGGGCATCGCGGAGGAGGTCGAGGAGGTGTTCCGGGCGGGGCGGCCGGTGCTCGTCGGCACGACCTCGATCGAGAAGTCGGAGCAGCTCTCCGCCATGTTGCTGCGCCGCGGGGTCAAACACGAGGTGCTCAACGCCAAGCACCACGACCGCGAGGCCACGATCATCGCCAAGGCCGGGCAGGGCGGTTCGGTCACGATCGCTACCAACATGGCCGGCCGCGGGACCGACATCGTCCTGGGGCCGGGGGTGGTCGAGCTGGGTGGACTGCACATCGTCGGCACCGAGCGGCACGAGTCGCGGCGCGTCGACAACCAGCTGCGTGGACGCGCCGGACGCCAGGGAGACCCGGGTAGTTCGCGCTTCTTTCTGTCGCTGGAAGACGATCTGATGCGGATTTTTGCCGGTCCGATGGTGCGCAACCTGATGGGCAAGCTGGCTGAAGAAGGCATGGACATCCGCCACCCGATGGTCAGCAGCGCGATCACCCGGGCGCAGAAGAAGGTGGAGTCGCACAACTTCGAGATTCGCAAGAATCTGCTCGAGTACGACAAGGTGATGGACAAGCAGCGCAAGATCGTCTACGAGCGCCGCAACAAGATCCTGCGCGGCGAGGAGGTCAAGGGAGAGGTCGTCGAGTGGCTGGGCACGCGGGTCGAGGGCGCGATCGACACCTGTCTGCCGCAGTCGCTGCGTAGGCAGGAGTGGGACGCCGCACGGATGAGCGAATTCCTGCAGACGCACTTCGATCTCGAGTTTTCCGCGGAGGAGATCGAGGAGGAGGTCGCGGACGGTCGGATCGGTGGCCTGGAAGAGACGCTCAAGGAGCGGCTCGCGACGCTCTACAAGGAGCGGGAAGGGGTGCTGGGCGACGAGATGATGCGGGAGCTCGAGGGCTTCCTGATGCTCAACGCCATCGATACCAAGTGGAAGGACCACCTGCACGCGATGGACAACCTGCGCGAGGCGGTTGGTCTGGAGGGCATGGCGGGCAAGGATCCCAAGATCGTCTACTCTCAGCGCGGCTGGGAGTATTTCGACATGATGATCGAGGGGATCAAGGAGGAGGTCACCGACCTGGTGCTGCGGATGGAGTATCAGAGCGAGGATCAGCGTCGGCTCGGTGATATCTGGGACATCGCCAACCTGCAGCACGACGACATGTCCGGTTACAACACCCGCGGCGCGATGGATGCCGCGCTGGCGTCGGACATGTCCGAAGCGCCGCCCGAGCCGATTCGGCGCAAGGGCCAGAAGATCGGCCGAAACGATCCGTGCACCTGCGGGTCGGGCAAGAAGTACAAGAAATGCTGCGGCGCACGTTAGCCCGGATCGGGTAGTTGACACCCCCTGGCACGAGGGCTAAACTCGCAAGTTCTTGGCAGTGATGCCATTTAGCGAGAAGCCCTTCGTCACGACGGCGAAAGAGACCCTACATGATTAGCGAAGATCTGCTGGCAATTCTGGCTTGCCCGCTCTGCAAGACCGAGGTGACGTTACAGGATGATCGCCTGGTCTGTGCCGAATGCGGCCGACGCTATCCGATTCGGGATGGCATACCGGTGATGTTGCCGGAGGAAGCCGATCGCCCCGAAGGGGCCGACGCGGCGGCCGGCGAGTAAGGGCAGACGCGTGATAGCCATTGTTTCCGACATTCACGCCAACATCGAGGCTTTCACTGTGGTGCGGGCCGACATGGTCGAACGGGGCGTCGAGGAGGTCATCTGCCTGGGCGACATCATCGGCTATGGTCCCAACCCGCGGGAGTGCATCGAGGGCTGCAAGGATGCCCGATTTGCCCTGCTGGGGAACCACGAGGAGGCGGTGCTGTTCCACGCCGAGGACTTCAACGCCAAGGCGCGGCGCGCGATCGACTGGACGCGAGACCAGCTCAATACCTCCGAGGACAAGGAGGCGAACTACGCGCTGTGGGACTATCTGGGCGAGCTGAAGAAGTTCAAGGAGGAGGGCGACACGCTTTACGTGCACGGCTCTCCACGTCAGCCGACCCGGGACTATGTGCTGCCGAACGACTCGAAGGACCCGGATAAGATGGGAGAGATCTTCGACGGGATAGAACGTTTCTGCTTTTGTGGGCACACCCATATTCCTGGCGTATTCTTCGAGAACCATAAATTTCGCTACGCACGGCAGCTCGAGAACGAATTCAAGATCCCGAACGAGGGCAAGGTTCTGATCAATGTCGGATCGGTCGGCCAGCCGCGGGACCATGACAACCGGTCCAGCTACGTCACCATCGACGATGGCTGGATTCGCTGGCACCGGCTGGAGTACGACTTCGAGCAGACCGTGGCCAAGATCCGAGAGATCGATGACCTGGCCGATTACCTGGCTGACCGGCTGAAGGAAGGCCGCTAGACCAGCCTCGTTAGGCCGCAAGACCCGCCACGGATGTACCCTTCATGACCCACGAAAAGCGAGTGACCCTCGCATTTGTCACCTGCATGATGCTGGCCCTGGTCTGGATCCAGTTCTTCGCGCCTCCTGCGGTCCAGCCTCCCAAGAAGCCGGACCAGAAGAAGCCGGCGAACGGCAAGCAGGAGTCCCAGGCCCAGAAGCCAGCTAACGCCAAGAACGGTAAGCAGCCGCCGCCGCCGAAGCAGGGTAACGGCAATCCGCTGTTGAAGCCGTCGAGCAAGACGCTGGCCGTCAGCCGCCAGGCCAAGCGCGAACAGCGGTTTCAGCTCGATTCCATGCAGGCTCGGTTTCGCCTGACCAATCGGGGTGCCGCGGTTTACGCAGTCAAGCTCAAGCAGTACTTCCACAAGTACTTCGATAGCAGCGACAAGGGCTGGCGCGCGGATGAGAAGAACTGGCTGCCGCTTTTTCCCGGCTGGTCGGCCCACCAGAAGCTCAAGACCCAGCCGGAGCACCTGATCTTCCAGCTGTCCTCGAGCCTGGCGCTGGATACCGCCAACCGCTTCTGGGTTGCCAAGCAGAGTGGGGACACCATCACCTTCGAGCTCGACTACAGCAATGGGCTGCGGTTGAAAAAGACGTTCGACCTGGACCCCAGCGGCACCAGCATTCGCGTCACGCTCGAGATCGTCAACAAGGGCGCGGCGGAGATCAAGAGCGACTGGACCTTGTTCGGGCCGGCCGGAATCCTGCGTGAAGACGTCGAAGATCCGGCCTCGATCCATGTCTGGCTGTACCAGTACGGCGATGGCAAGGACAGCTACAAGACCCCCGAGGAAAACGACCTGAGTAGTATGGTCGACGAGCTCGAGGAGAAGAAGGACTATCGACTCGAGCTGAGCGGGCCGAAGCTGGTCGGGGCGGCGCTGCGCAACAAGTACTTTGCCGGTGTGTTCTGGATCGAGTCCTTTCCGGAGGAGGGCACGGTCTGGGCCCGGCCGAGCAAGATCGGCTGGGACAAGAAAGAAGACAAGAAGACCGCCAAGAAGAAGCTGCTCGATCGTTCGATCGCAGTCGGTGTGACCACCAAGGATCACAAGCTGGCGCCGGGCGAGACGCTGACGATCAAGGTGCGTCTCGTGGTGGGCTCGCTCGAGGCAGTGCAGAAGCGGCCCTTCGAGGAGCTGCTCGACTTCGGTTTCTTCGGCTCGATCTCGAGTCTGCTGCTGCTGTTCCTCGACCTGCTGTTCAAGCTGGTCGGCAGCTATGGCCTGGCGATCATTCTGCTGACGATGACGATCAAGCTCTGCCTGTTTCCGCTGACCAAGAAGCAGCAGGTGTCGATGCACACCTACCAGGAGAAGATCAAGAAGTTCCAGCCCGAGATGGAGAAGCTGAAGGAGAAGTTCAAGAGCAACCGGCAGAAGATGAACGAGGAGTTGCTCAAGCTGTACCGCAAGCACAACGTCCAGCCGATTCCGCTGGGTGGTTGCTTGCCGGTGCTGGTGCAGATTCCGATCTTCTTCGGCCTGTTCCGGGCCCTGCAGTACGCGATTCAACTGCGCCAGGCGCAGTTTCTCTGGATCACCGATCTGGCCGGGCCGGACAAGCTGTATCAGTTCGCCTCCTCGTTGCCTTACATCGGACACGACCTGAACATCCTGCCGATCGTGATGACCATCGTCTGGTTCATCCAGCAGAAGACGATGCCCAAGCCGACCGATCCGCAGATGGCGCAGCAGCAGAAGATGATGGCCTTCATGCCGATCCTGTTCGGATTCATGCTCTACCACTTCGCCGCGGGGCTGTGCCTCTACTGGTTCGTCTCGAACCTGATCGGCATCTTCGAGCAGAGGTACATCAAGAAACACATCAAGGAGCTCTCCGCGTAGGCCTGGCCGCCGGAACCACGATCGTCGCGCTGTCCTCGCCGGCAGGCGAGGCTGCCGAGGCCATCCTGAGGCTGTCGGGTAGCCAGGCCTTTTCCTTGATCGACCCCCGGTTCGCGCCCCATGAGGCCGATTGGCCGCCGACGGTGCCCTATGCGGCCGCCGCAGGACGTCTGACGCTGGCCGGGCTCGGTGTGCCGCTGACCTGCTACCGCATGGCCGCCGGCCGTTCCTTCACCGGCGAGGCGCTGATCGAGCTGCACCTGCCCGGTAACCCGTTGCTGGTGCACCGTCTGCTCGAATCGCTGCTGGGGCTCGGCGCGGAGCTCGCGGGGCCCGGCGAATTCACCCGGCGGGCGTTCGAGAACGGCCGGATCGATCTGGTGCAGGCCGAGTCGATCATGGCGCTGATTCGTTCTCGCAGCGAGTCGGAGGCCAGAGCTGCCCTTTCGGGGGTCAGCGGCGCCTTCTCGGCAGAGCTGCAAGCACTGGCTGACGGGCTACTTACGGTCTCCGCTACCCTCGAAGCCTCGCTGGATTTCACCGACAGAGACCTGGGCGACGGCCTGGTGGAGCAGGCACAGACACAGCTTGCCCGCGTCGAGGCGCAGCTGGCAGCCCTGATCGAGGGCTCCGGGATGCGGCCGGGCGCTGCCGACCTGCCCTCGGTGCTGCTGTACGGTCCGACCAATGCTGGAAAATCGACCCTCTTCAACGCGCTCGTCGGAGAAAATCGCGCACGGGTCAGCGCCGATCCCGGCACGACGCGGGACCCGGTGCGAGCCGAGGTCTGTATCCACGGGACCCGCTTCGAGCTGATCGATCCGGCGGGCATCGGCCCGGCGCTCTCGCAGATCGACGCCCGGGCGCAGGACATCACCCGGCAGGCGCTGCCGGCGGCCGACCTGGTCTTGTTCGTGCTGGAACCGGGGCCG
>CAZMLI010000043.1:3722-6962 GCA_964566865.1 uncultured Planctomycetota bacterium | reverse complement strand
AAGATCTTTCTCGAGAAGGAATTGTGGTGTCAGCGTTGACTGGTAGCGGGATGGGCGAATTGTGCGATCGGATTGTTGAAGTTCTGAATTGCACATTGGATCGCTCGGGCTCGCGGTACCTGCTGTCGACGCGTCAGCGGGCCGCTCTGGCTGGCGCCGGAGGGGCGCTCGAGGCTTGCGGTCGGCTGCTGGAAGCCGGCGAGCCGACCGAACTGGCGGCGCTGGAACTGGCCGCTGCGCGGGCGCAGCTGGGTGCTGTGACGGGCGAAGTGTTGCCGGACGACATCCTGGGCTCGATCTTCGCTGGCTTCTGCATAGGCAAGTGAGCCTCGGCAGGCACAGGTCGACCACACCCGATGGTGGGTGAAAGAACTTGACATTCAAGATATTGCGGGCTAGAGTTCCTCCAACTTTTCTCTGGGGGGGCTCGGGGTTGCAATCCTAGAGGACTAAATTGCATGCGTTGCCCTTTCTGCAAAGAGGAGAAGAGCCGGGTCGTGGACTCCCGGTCTGCCGGTGACGGTTTCGTCATCCGGCGCCGTCGAGAGTGCCTGGAATGTGGCCGGCGCTACACCACTTACGAGCGGATCGAAGAGACCCCGCTCCGTGTGATCAAGAAAGAAGGCCCGCGGGTCCCGTTCGACCGGCGAAAGATTCTGGCCGGGCTGATCAAGGCCTGCGAGAAGCGCCCGATCTCGATCTCGGCCCTCGAGGACGTGACGGACAAGATCGAGCGGAAAATCAACGAGCGTTATGAGCGGGAGGTGCCTTCTCGAGAGATCGGGGAGATGGTGATGGAGGAGCTCACCCGGCTGGATCAGGTGGCCTACGTCCGTTTCGCCTCGGTATATCGGGATTTCAAGGACATCAATGCGTTCATGAGTGAGCTCAAGCGAATGCTCAGATGACGCGACAGGCCCAATGCGGCCAAAGTGTCTCAAGTTACGGGCAGGATGTGTCGATACGTGTACATGATGGGTCATTTTCCCTCCTGCGATCGGTGCGCCCAGAGTTCGGGAGAACGACTCTGTCCCGCGCTTGGCGGCTGGATCTGCCCGTCTTGCTGCGACGAGGCCGATGTTTCGGGTCTCAGCTGCCCTTCGGCCTGTCCCCATCTAGGTCACAGCCTGCCGCGGCGTCAGGATGCAGCCGCAGCCCGGCTGCTCGCGGACGGTTGTTTCCTGGAGCAGCACCTGGGGCTGTTTGGCAGGATCGAGTCCGCGCTGGTGCGTGCTTCGGTGGGCCATCCAGTGGTCGATCGTCACGTCAAGGAGGCCCTGCAGATCGTGATCGATCGTTGCCGCTCGCGGCCGCTCCGGCCGATCCGGCTGCCGTCCCACGCGCTCGATCCCAGTCTCCGGCTCGCCGCGGCGATCCTGGACAGCCTGCCCGGCGCGATGCCGGCGGCCGAGCGGATCATCGCCTGCTGTCTGTACATCCTCGAGTCGCTGGAATTCCACAGCCAAGGCACGTTGGAAGGCCGGTTGTACCTGGAGTTCGTCCAGGAGTTCTTCACCTCCTGAAGGTCGAGGACCGGCTCTAGTGCGCCTACACCGCCTCGAGCTCCACGGCTTCAAGTCCTTCGCCGACAAGACCACCTTCGAGTTTGGCCCGGGCATCACCGCGATCGTGGGCCCCAATGGCTGTGGCAAGAGCAACATCGTCGATGCGATCCGCTGGGTGCTGGGCGAGCTGAATCCTCGGCATCTGCGCGGCCGCAACATGATGGATGTCGTTTTTCACGGGACCAAGAATCGACGGCCGGCCTCGCATGCCGAGGTCTCCTTGACCTTCATCAACGACATGGGTCGCCTGCCGACCGACATGCCGGAAGTGACCGTCGGCCGCAAGCTGCACCGCTCGGGCGAGAGCGAATATCTGCTCAATGGCGACCGCTGCCGGCTGAAGGATATCCGTCAGCTCTTCATGGACACCGGTGTCGGCGTCGACACCTACTCGGTGATGGAGCAGGGCAAGGTGGACGGCCTGCTGCAGGCCAGCCCCAAGGATCGTCGCTTTCTGTTCGAGGAGGCGGCGGGCATCAGCAAGTTCAAGAGCCAGCGCCAGGAGACCCTGCGCCGCCTGGATCGGGTGGATCAGAATCTCGCCCGCCTGAAGGATGTGCTGGCTGAGGTCGACTCGCGTGTCCGTTCGGTCAAGCACCAGGCGCTGAAGGCACAGCGCTACAAGGAGCTCGAGGCCAGGATCTTCGATGTTGGCCTGCGCATGTGCCGCGCCAAGGATGCGCGCTTCGCCCAGAAACTGGCCAGGCGGCTGGCCGAGCAGGAAGAACTGGCCGCCCAGCTCGAGGCGGCGCGCGCCGGCCGTGACCAGGGTGGTCAGAAGCACGACCAGTTCCAGCTCGAGTCGGAAGAAGTGCGCGATGCGCTCGAGGCGACACGACGTGAGCTGATCGAGACGCGTGGCCGGATGGCTTCGAGCGTGGAGCGCGTGCAGCTCGGGCATCGTCGCCTCGAGGAGCTGGCGCTGGACGAGCAACGCTTCCGCGGGGACCAGGAGCGTCTGGCCGAGCGCGTGGTGCTGCTGCAGACGGAGCTCGCGCGTTGCGGCGAGGACGTGACCACGCTCTCCGCTGCCCGCGATGCGCAGACCCATGCGCTGGAGTCGGCGCGCGAACAAGAAGCGACGCTGCGCGAGCAGATGCGCGAGCAGGACGTCGAGGTCGAAACCCACAAGCGCGCCGGTATGGCGGCGCTCGAGGCACGCGGGCAGGCGCACAACGAACTTGCGGGAATCGAGGCGGAGGCGCGCACGCTGGATGCGCGGCGGGCCCGGATCGCCCATCGCCGAGGGGAACTGGCCGATCGCATCACCAGCCGACAGGGCGAACTCGACGGCGTTTGCAAGAGACTCGATGGCCTGCAGGGCCGCACCGACACGCTGCGTCAGAAGCTGGAGAAGAACCAAGGTTTGCTGGCCGACACGGGCGCTCGACTGGCCGCGTTGGCAGAGCAGACCCAAGAGCATCGGGATCAGCGGGCCGGGGTCGCATCCCGGCTGGAAATTCTCGAGACACTGGAACGGAAACGGGAGGGCATTGGCGATGGCACCAAATGGCTGCTCGATCAGGCGTCAAACGGGAAGTGCGATGGAGTCAGCGGAACCGTTGCAGACCAGATGGACGTTCCGGATGGGGTTGCCTCTGCCGTGGCCGCGGCACTGGGTCGACTGGCGGAAGCCGTGGTGGTCGCTGACGCTGACACGGCGCGACGTCTCGTA
>CAZMLI010000043.1:0-3622 GCA_964566865.1 uncultured Planctomycetota bacterium | reverse complement strand
TCGACTGGCGGAAGCCGTGGTGGTCGCTGACGCTGACACGGCGCGACGTCTCGTAAAGACACTGCGCGACGAGTCGCTCGGCGGCGTCTGCCTGGTGCCGCTGGACGCCACCTCACGGGCTTCCGGAAAGCCACCGAAGGGCTTCAAGTTGCTGGCAAGCCAGGTGACCGCGACGGGCGGGCTGGCCGCGCACCTGCTCGGCGACGTGCTGATCTGCGATGACCTGGATGCCGCGCAGAAGGCGCCCGAGGCGTGGCGGGTCGCCACGCGCCAGGGCGATCTGTACGTGGCTGGCCGGATTGCGCTGGCCGGTCTCGGGCAGGCCACCGGCTTGATCATGCGCAAGAGCGAGATCAAGGCGCGTGGCAAGGAGCTCAAGGAACTCGAGAAGACCCTTGAGAAGCTCGACAAGCAGCGGACTGACCAGCTGGCCAAGCAGGAGAAGCTGCAGGAGAAGCTGGAGCAGATCGCAGAGACGCTGCACACGGAGGAGCTGGCGGCGCAAGCGTTGCGCAGCGAGCAGCAGGAGCTTGGCCGGCAGCTCGAGGCGATCCACGAAGAGGACCAGGTCCTGGCCGACGAGTTCACCGAGCTCGAGGACATCGCTGTCTCGCTGACCGAGCGCTCCCAGCAGCTGGAGCAGGAGGTCGTCCTGCAGACTGCAGCCCAGCAAGCCGCTGACGAGGCGCTGGCCAAGCTGGTGGCGGAAGTGGCGGGTATGCGCACGGAGCTGGATCAGGTGGCTCAGGCCTGGTCGATGGCCCAGGTTCGTCTGGCGCAGACCGAGGAAAAGGAGCGGTCGGCCAGGGCGCTGCTGGAGGCGACGCAGCAAGATCTGGGCGAGCGCCGTCACGAACTCGAAGCGGCCGGACTCGGCGAGGCGCAGTGCCAGCAGCGTCGAACCGAGACGACCCAGATGATCGAAGTCGAGACCGTCTCCGAGCAGGAGTCTTCGGCGGCGGCGGCGGTGCTCGAGCAGCAGCAGGGTGAACTGGAGCAGCGTCTCGCGCAGGTGTCCGCCGAGTTCGAGGCCGCCCGCGCGCAGCTGCGCGAGGTCTCCGCCGAGCTGGATCGGCTCGGGGAGCGCTCTTCCGAACTGGCGGTCGCGCGGCGCGAGCTGGAGGTCGCGCGCGAGAACCTGCAGCAGCGGGCGCTCGACGAACTCGGCATCGACCTGAGCACGCTCGAGCCGGAACCCGAGTGCGAAGAGCAGGCGCCAGAACCGCTGCGGGAAGATGACCTGGATCTCGAGGAGCCGAGCGCAGAGCAGCCCGAGCAAGAGAACCAGGAGCTCGAAGAGCAGCCCGAGCAAGAGAACCAGGAGCTCGACGAGGTCCAGCCCCAGCCGGAAACCGAGGCCCAGCCGGAGATCGAAGCCGAAGCCGAGCCGGAGCCCGAAGCCGAGCCGGAGCCCGAAACCGAGGCGGAGGCCGAACCCGAGCCCCAGGCCGAACCCGAGCAACAGCGAGCCGAGAAGCCAAGGTCAGCGACCGTCAACGTGGCTCGTCTGGAGAAGGAGTACGCACGGCTGAAGCGGCGCATCGGCCGGCTGGGCCCGATCAACATCGACGCGATCGAGGAACTGGCCGAGCACACCGAGCGCGCCACCTTCCTGCGGGTACAGCAGGACGACCTGGTCGCGGCGCAGGAAGAGCTGATGGAGATCATCAGCCGGCTGGAGAACCAGTGCAAGGAGAAGTTCGCCGCCAGCTTCTACGAGATTCGCGAGAACTTTCGCACCCTGTTCCGCAAGCTGTTCGGTGGAGGCAAGGCCGACCTGGTGCTGGAGAGCGAGGAAGATCTGCTGGAGTCCGGCATCGAGATCATCGCCCGCCCGCCGGGCAAGGAGCCGCGCTCGATCTCCCTGCTCTCCGGCGGGGAGCGCGCGATGACCGCCATCGCGCTGCTGTTCGCGGTCTATCAGACGCGCCCGAGCCCGTTCTGTCTGCTGGACGAGATCGACGCCCCGCTGGATCAGGCCAACATCGACCGCTTCACGCGCCTGGTGCGCGAATTCCTCTCCGTCTCCCAGTTCCTGATCATCACCCACTCCAAGCAGACAATTCAAGTAGCCGACACGCTGTTCGGCATCACGGCCAGCGAGCCGGGCGTCTCGAAGCCGGTTTCGGTCCACCTGGACAGCAACCGGCGGCAGGGCGCGGTCGAGGAACCAGCGGTAGCCGCGACTGCGTAGGATTGCTACACTAGCGCCGTGGCCTATCACCTGAGCAACTTCCCGGGCGGTGCCGTCATCGCCGTCGAAGGGAAGATGGACGAGCTGTTTCTGGCACAGGTCCAGAGTGCGATCGACTCCGGCCAGGCCCAGATCCTGATCAACCTCGAGAAGTCGCAGGCGATTCGCGGCGACCACATGGAGTGGATGGTCGAGGCGCATCACCTGTGCGACAAGGCCGGCGGCGCGATGGCCTTGACGGATGTGCCGAAGGACTTTCGCTACATCCTCTCGATCATGGAGCTGGACCAGTTCTTTCGCCTGTTCGACACCACGGCGCAAGGAGAGCAGGCATTCCAGCTGGCGCCAGCCCCGACGCGGCCCCACGAGTCGGTCGCACCGGCCGATGTCGATGAGCTGAACGTGCTGGAGCTCGAGCCGGCCGCGGCCGAGCAGGACGTCGTGCCCGAGTCAGCAGGTCCGCCCAAGACCGAAGGCGAGCGGCGAGCCGAGCGAGAAATGCGCGTCGAGCTGTTCGTGCGCCATGTCGCGCCCGGGATGCCCTATCTTTACGTCTTCGACTCGTTGACCAAGGGCGGGACCAAGAAGTTCGACATCAAGGGACTGTCCAAGGCCTCGCGCCAGAAGGCGAGTCACGTGACGCTGGTGGTCGAACACATGGTCGAACTGCGCATCTGCAAGCCGCTCAAGCGCGGACTGTTCCAGTTCGCGCCACGCAAGACGGTGCAGGCCGACATCTCTGAGTTCCTGAAGATGTGGAACAATCCCAACAACCACGGCAAGGTCTACAAGTGGGTTTACGCCGAGGAACAGGCGCAGAAGAGCGAGCAGAAGCCCCGGTCACTCAGCTCCAAGCTGAAGGGCCTGTTCGGCAAGGGGTAACGGTTGGGATGGAGTCTTGCCCCGGTGATTTGTAGATACTATGAGCAGGTTCCTACGGTGATTGGACCTTAGCAACGGAAGGAACACAGGCCCCAATCCTGCGAACTTAACAGGCTACAGGGAACTGGGAACAGGGAATTGAAACAGGGAATGCAGAGGTGCGATATTGGACGGGGTAGCTGCTGGATTCGGCCATTTCTAATTCAAATCGCCAGTTGCCTGTTCCCTGTCGCCTGTTCAGAAGAGCAAGGCTACAGGAGCAAGCGAAGCTCATCAATGTTGGCTACCTGAGCGCAGTGGATACCGCAGAGACGCGCGTTCGGTCGCTTTCCTTCGTGAGCGCCGAGACGACGGATCAATGAACGTGCAGTGAAGCACCCTTGACAAAGGCGTGCTCATAGGAGGGCGGGGGCTTGTCCCCCGCCGAGCCGGCCGAACTCTTCCGGCGGGATAGCGAAGCGAGTGGTGTGATGCAGAAGTGTTGGCCCTTATGGGTCAGTCACAGCTGAGCCTGAAATCGAGCGTCGCCGGCAAGCTGACCAGTTC
>CAZMLI010000042.1:0-18095 GCA_964566865.1 uncultured Planctomycetota bacterium | reverse complement strand
GCAATGCGACCACGACGATCGGCCGGCTGACCTCGAATACGATCAGCCTGGGCGACGACGACGAGTCGGTCTCGGGCAAACACGCCCAGCTGATCCATGCCGAGGGTGTCTTCACGCTGAAGGATCTGGGCAGCACCAACGGGACCAAGGTCAACGGGATCACGATCACCGAGCACACGATCAAGCCCGGCGATCTGGTCGAGTTCGGCCGCACCCAGTTCGCCTTCCGCAACGAGTCGTTCGAGCAGGCCGATGAGCTGCCGACGATGGGCGAGATGGAGCTGCCCGATTACGATCTGGCGGTGGCGCCGGTTTATGGCAGCCAGGGCCCGCCGAAGTTCTTGCTGCCGTTCCTCGGCACGCTCGGCGGCATCATCCTGTTGATCGGAGGGCTGGCGGTCTGGGCCACGCGTCGGTCCGAGCTGCCGCCGCCGCCGGTCAAGGTGATCTCGGGCAACCTGATCGGCGACTACTCGTTCGAGGTGGTCGCCGAGGAGAAGCCGATCGGCTGGAAGCTCAGCGGCGACGGCATCTTCGTCAAGTCGGTCGACGACGCGCCCAGCGGCAAGCAGGTGCTGGTGATGACCAACGAGGCGGGCGCGGAGCCGATCCTCTCGGCCAGCTTCGACCGCACGATCAAGGTCCAGCCGCTGCTCAACTATCAGGTCAAAGGGCAGATTCGCCATACCAAGGGGGCGGGCTACGCCGCCCTGCGGGTGCAGTGGCTCTCGACCAAGGACCCCTATTACCTGGTCGAGGATTACCTCGGCATGCTGCAGGCGGCCGGGGGCTGGCGCAAGATCGAAGGCATCTTCAAGGCGCCGCTCAGGGCGGACCGGGTGCGTGTGGCCTGCCTGGTCGTCGGGCCGGCGACGGAGGCCGAATTCGACCATGTGCTGCTGTTCGAGGTGGACAAGGACGGCGTCGAGAACCCCGAGCCGCTGGAGGTCGCCGACGGTTCGGCCACGATCGATCGTTCGGGGTTGATGACGGTCATGCGCGGCTCGAGCGAGCAGGTCTTCAGCCATGGACGCCTGCAGGTGGTCGACGATCGCGGGACGGTGCTCTACGATCAGGCCCTGCTCAATCTGAAGGGCAAAAAACCGGTCCACGATTCGAATCTGCTCTCGGTCTCGGGTGAGATGCCCCATCTGCAGGGTGGGCCGGCGCTCTCGCTCAAGATCACGGTCTCGCAGCACGCGCAGGGGCTGGTGCTGCGCTATCGACTCGACGGCAAGAAGATCGACGGCGCCAGCGTGCGATTCGTCTGCAGCGTCAACGAGCTGGACTCCGTCAGCGCGATGGCGGTCGAGACCGACGGCAACTTCGAGATGATCCGCGGCGAGTTCGTCCGGCCGCAGGTCACGCTGTTCACCTGGCAGGGAAAGACCAGGCACCTCGGGCTCTATCCCGAGAAGCCGGCCTTCGTGCGCTACAGCAAGGGCACCAAGGTCGAGCTGTCACTCTTCGCCCCGATGACCGACCAGCATCAGCTGAGTTTCCGGCTGCGGTTGAACTTCGCGCAGGACCAGAAGGCGATGGACAGCTCCTTCACCAAGGCCGATGGCCAGAGTGATGCCGGGCGCAAGGGCGAGGCCTACAAGCAGTACCAGCAGATCATCCGGACCTACCCCTTCATCGAGGGTGCAAACAGAGCGCGCAAGTCAGTCGCGCGTATCGAGAAGGAGGCCAGTCTCGGGCTGATCAAGCTGCAGCGCGCGTTCGATCGCTGTCGCTTCTTCAATCGTTCGCAACTGCTGGTTGGCGTGCGGCAGCAAATGGCGAACTATCTGCGACGCTTCGAGGGCATGGCCATCATCTCGAAGGCCAACGCGCTGCAGGAGCAGGTGACCAACGCGCTCACCTCGGCGCGCATGCGAGAGCTGGAGGCGCTGGCCAGCGCCCTGCTGCAGCGGGCCGACGACTTTCGCGAGTCGAAGATGAACGGGCTGGCCTGCACGCTCTACCGCCGCATCGTCGAACAGTGTCAAGGGACGCCGCAGGCCGAACGGGCCGCGGTCGCGCTCAAAGAGCTGGGGTGTAATTGATGGCAAAAGTTGCCTGGGGTATCGATGTCGCCACGACGGGCATCAAGTTCGTCAAACTCGGCGCGGACAGCTCCGGCGGCTGGGAGCTGCTGGACTGCGCCTTCTTCCCGCTGGAGGGTGACTTCGGCCCGGAGTGGGCGCCGCGGCTGAAGGCCTTCCTCAACGCGCGCAAGATGAAGGTCTCGCGCGCGGTCGTCGCGCTCGGCGGCAAGGACATGGTGCTCGACATCACCAGCGTGCCGCGGGCGCCCGACGCGCGCCTGCAGAAGATGATGGAGCTGCATGTCGCGCAGTACGAGGAGCGCATGGAAGGCCAGACGCTGTCCTTCGACTGGACGCTGCTGCGGATCCCGACCGGCATGCGCGACGAGCTGATCACGATGATCGGCATGGGCCAGGACGCCTATCTCGACGGCGTGCTCGCGGGATTGCAGAAGGCCGGGATCGGCGTCGCGAGCTTCACCCCGGCGCCGGCTGCCGTGCTGAATACCTATACCAAGTTCGGCGAGCTCAGCGACGGCTACACCTACCTGATCGACATCGGCGAGAAGACGCTCTCGCTGGCACTGATCCGCGAGGGCGCGGTGCTGTTCGCCCGCAACATGCAGACCGGCCTCGACATGTTCATCGAGCCGCTGATGGGCGCGCTCGAGGTCAAGCGGCAGCGCGCCGTGCGCTACCTGGTCGAGGAGGGCAAGGTGGGCTCCAGCGAGGGCTCCGAGACGCTCGAGTTCAAGGCCGGCCGCGCGCTGCAGACCGGTGCCGAACAGTTGACGCAGGTGCTCTCCAGCTCGATCAAGTTCTGCCAGGTCAAGACACGCATCTCGAAGCTCGAACCCTCGCAATACATCCTCTCCGGCGGGGGCGCGCGGCTGAACGGGCTGGCCGAGTTCATCGCGACCCAGACCCGCAAGGACGTGCTGCTGCTAGATACCAGCGATGCGCTGACGACCGACAAGTTGCCGGCGGATGCGCTGGAGAATTACCAGGACGGCCTGACCTACGCGATCGCCGTCGGCGCGGCGCAGGTCGCGGCCGACCCGGCCTTCTCGCTGCAGATCGTCTCGCGCAGCATGCGCAAGAGTCAGTCGTTCTACTCCCAGACGCTGGTGATGATGCTCGCGGTGGCGGCGGCCGGGATCCTGCTGATGCTGGCCGGCTTCGCAACCAACGGTCAACTGCAGGCGGAGACCCGTCGTGACCAGGAGCTCTCCGGTCTGTTCGAGCAGTACACCGAGCGCAAGGAGAAGCTGGTACAGCTCGATCTCCAGCGGAAGGACCTGGAGAAGAAGCTGCTCGAGATCAACAGGCGGGTCAAGCCTGGCAGCCGCTACTTCCGCACCCTGTCGCTGATCCAGCGGATCCTGCCCGAACCGATGTGGCTGAAGAAGATCCAGCTGAAGCAGGGCAAGGACAAGAACGCCCCGCTGTACCTGGAGATCACCGGCGTGGTCGAGGAGTCGAGCCTGACGCTGGGCGAGGTCGAGAGCGAGTTCCTGGAAGCGCTCAAGGCCGATCCCGTCATCGCACGGGTGGAACTGAAAGATGTCCAGGACATGCGCACGGCGGGTCGCAGCAAGTTTGTTCTGGAGGTGCACTACAAGTGAAGTGGCTCAAGCAGAACCAGTTGTTCGTCTCGTTCGCGGTTGCGTTGTTGAGCATCACCATCGGCGGCATGCGTTCGGTCTCGGGCATGTCGGACCAGGCTGGCAGGCTGGCCAGGACCAACCGCGACGCCGAGAGCTTCGTCAAGGACGAGGCGGTCGATGCCGACAGCGTGCTGGATCGAGAACAGATCAACGCGCGGCTCGAGCGCACGCTGGCAAGTCTCGAGGAGACCTTCAGATATCAGCGGGACGAGGATTTGCTCAAGATGGTCGACAATGACCCCAACCGCTTCCAGGGGGCGCTGCGTTCGGTGCAGGACGAACTGCGCGGCGGCGGGATGAAGCTGCCGCCGAACCTCGGCTTTTCGACCAAGGTGCCGGCCAAGACCGAGATTCATCTCGCGGTCTGGCGGCTGGACATCGTGCGCCATGTGCTGCGCAAGGCCCGCAAGTTCGGCGTCGAGGAGGTGCTGCAAAAAAACGGCATCAAGCTGCACCGGCTGAACCTGATCGACCCGAACAACTACCTGGAGTATGCGCGGGTCGAGATCAATCTGGTGGGCAAGTCCGAGGCGCTGGCCAGGCTGCTGCATCAGTTGTTCTTGCCCGGCAAGTACCTGACGCTGGAGCATGCCGAGATCAACTACCAGCCGCTGGACAAGAAGAACCGGGTGCGAGGTTCGGTGCTGCCGACGCTGAAGCTGGTGGTGTCGGCGCTGGGACTCAATTCCGGCAGGAAGCTGCTGCGAACGGTGCCGGATGCCGAGTCGAAAAAAGGCAGCGGACGTTTCTACAGGAAGTTCAAGTAAGTCGATGAAAGACCTCTACGAACGTTTCAACTTGAATCGCGAGAAGGTGATCTTCTTGCTGACCCTGCTGATCCTCGGCCTCTACTCGGCGGGCAAGATCGCGGGCAGCAGCGGCGCGGTGGGCGCATTCGAGCAGGGGCTGTTGCGCAACGAGCCGGTCACCCCGATGAAGAGGGGTTTCGGTGAGGTGGCCGGTCTGATCACCGAGCCGGGGTTCGAGGGCAACTACTGGGACAGCGATCGGCTCGGCCCGTTCTACGTCGTCTCCGACTGGAGGGTCATGCCGCCGGTCGCGCTGGAATTCCCTGCGCTGCCCCCGCTGCGCAAGGTGGTGCTGCCGACCATCCCGGGACCGGGGTTCGCCAAGATGTACCTCACCGCGCGCGATTATGCCGAGCACAAGGTCGATGCTCCCGTGGACGAGGAGGAGGGGGAGGACGAGGAGGACGTGGACAAGCCGGACGACGCGCCGAAGAGGGATGTGCGCGACGAGGAACAGAAGAAGTCGCGGTTCTATGTCGATGTCCGCAAGTTCGACAAGGTGACGCTCGAAGACGGCACGGTGCATCGCGGGCTGATCATCGAAAAGAACAAGACCCAGTTGACGCTGGAGCTGCTGGGTAAGACTGGGATGCGCCTGCCGATCTCGATGGGCAAGGTCAAGAACGTTGTGCTGCGCATCTCGCTCTCGGAGGTCTACGACAACAAGCTCACCGCACTTGCCGGCGGCGACGTGACCAATGGGCTCATCTGGGTCAAGGAGTGCATCCAGTTCGGCTTTCGCGAGGTGGCCGTCAAGCACCTGGCGCTGATGGTCGAGAAGAACCCGACGGACCCCCGGCCCTACCTGCTGGCCGGCCAGTACTATGGCGACGCCTACGCCTACAACGAGCTGGCCAGCCTGTTCATGACCGCGGCGGCCAACAACGTGCGCAGCTCGGAACTGCGCTGGCGCGAGGCCAAGTTCCTGGCCCGTCCATTCAATGCCTTCTACGAGAAGGCGCTGACGCTTTACGGGCAGGCGATCGCCGACCTGTCGGGCAGCGCGCGCGAGTCGGCGCGCTTCGAGCTGGCCGACATCCTGCGCAAGACCGGCGAGCTGGAGAAGGCCAAGACGATCTACCGCGACCTGATGGGCAGCGGGGAGGATCGTGCGCGCGGACGCGCCGGGCTTTGCGGCTGCCTGATCGAGCAGGGCAAGCTGTCGCAGGCCTTGCGACTGCTGGACTCCGAAGAGGTGACCGACGTGCGCAGCGTCGAGCTGCGCGGCGTGGTGCGCTTGCTCGAGGGCAAGACGGCCGAGGCGATCACCGATCTGCTCAACGCCCGCTCGACCGATCCGACCCGTTACTCGGCCTCCTACAATCTTGCGCTGGCCTATCTCTACGGCGGCAATCCCGAGGCGGCGCGCCGGGAGTTCGACGCCGCGCGTCAGATGGCGCTCGACGACCCGTCGATGGCTTACCTCGGCATCGGACTGTCCCACGTCCAGCAACAGGACCCGGACAAGGCGCTGGCCGGCAGCTATGCCTCGGCGCTCAAGTCCAATACCAATACCAATGCGATGGTGCACTTCATGATCGGCATGGCGACGATCGCAGCGAAGGGCGACCAGGCGCAGGTCCGGCAGTCCTTCTCCAACGCCGTGCGCATCGAGTTCAACTTCGCCGAGGCCCATCTGCGCCTGGGCGCGCTGGCGCTGACCGACGGCGATCACATCGCCGCGCAGATGCACCTGGAGCAGGCTGCGCTGCTGCAGGGCGACGCCACGGCCTACGCCTACCTGGGGCAAGCCTTCCTGGCGACGAAGAACCTGGATCGTGCGGTGCAGGCCTACCGGGCCGGGGTCGCGCGGGATCCGAACTCGGTCTACTGCAAGGAGGGGCTGGCCTACGTGCTGAACGCCCAGAACCAGCAGACGCTGTCGCAGCGGGCCTTCCGCCGGATTCATACCAAGTACGCCAAGGAGGCGGTCGGGCGGATCGTCGAGAATCAACGCCGGCGCGCCTGGACCGATCGCTTCACCCGTCGGGGCAAGCGCGGCAAGGTGCTGCGCAAGTGGGTTCAGAACGAGGAAGCCGGCGTCACGATCAAGCTCGACCGTTATGCGGTGCTGTTCGACGGGCGGCAGACGCGGGTCGACCGGATGGCCGAGCTGCATCGCGAGCTGCCCAAGGGCAAGCAGTTCGTCGCGATGGCGGTCGACATCGATACCAGCAGCCTGAGTTCCAAGGCGCATGTCGGGATTCACCTGAGGCGCGGTGGCACGAAGGGCGCGGCGCAGGGCGGGCTGTACTTCGGGCTCACGCCGGATGGGCAGCTGTTCTATGCGCGCTACAATCGCGAGCAGCCGACGCAGCTGAACGAGGAGCTGTTCACCCAGTTCAAGCTGCTCGGCCCGGTGAAGGAGCATGTCGACGACAAGGGCATCCTGCGGCTCGAGTGCGTGCGGGTCGGACGGCAAAACGGGCGGTTCATGTTCTTGGCCGGCGGCAAGGAGCTGCTGAAGAACCCGGTGCAGATCAACTCGTTGATACGAACACGTTCGCTGCGGCTGGGCGTCTTCGGCACCGCACCCGAAGACACGGCCTGGAAGCTGCGCATCGATAACGTGCAGGTCACGAGCACAGGAGGACGTTGATGCACAAACGGAGCGGGTTCACGCTGATCGAACTGCTGGTGGTGATCGCCATCATCGGCATCCTGGCGGGCATGATCCTGGCCGTCTTGCCGGTCATCCTGGAGGGTTCGAAAGCCAAGGTCGCCTCGACCGAGATCGCCAACCTGGCCACCGCGCTGGTGATCTACGAGGAGAAGTTCCAGGACTACCCGCCGACGTTCCACGAGGCGTTCAAGGGCAACAAGAAGAACGAGGGCAACGAGAGCCTGGTGGCCTGTCTGTCGACGAAGCTCGATGGCGGGCCGTTCTTCGAGTTCAAGACCGACCGCCTGGAGAACCTCGACAAGGACAACGCGCCCAAGGCGCTCTCCGAGCTGTTCAAGAGCATCTATAAAACGAAGAGCTTGTTCGAGTTCGTCGATCCTTTCGGGCAGCCCTACATCTATTTTCACGGTAACGACCTGAGTGGAAAGACCCGAGCGCGCTACACGATCCAGGGCAAGGTCGTGACGGTCACGCCGGCGCCGCCGGACAAGACCGGCGCCTACCCCGGGGTCGGCAAGTTTCAGATCCTCTCGACCGGCCCCAACGGTCAGTACGACAAGGGCGGGGAAGACGACCTGACCAGCTGGGGCAGCGGGTAACAGGCATGCGTCGCCGCGGCACTGCCGGCCTGACCTTGATGGAGTTGATGGTGGTGATGACCATCATGGCCGTCGTGCTGGGCATGAGCAGCGCTTTCCTCTCCAAGCTGAATCGGGGTTACCGCTTCACCTCCTCGGTCAATCAGGTCGCGACCACCATCCGCTCGGCGCGCAACTACGCGCTTTCGAGCGGGTCGTTGTCGGGCGTGCAGATCGTCGAGCTCGACGGTAGCTGGCGGATCGCCGCGCTGAGTCAGAAGGCGATCGCGCACTGGCACCTGGAGGGTTCGGGGTCCGACAAGTCCGGCGGCTTCAGCCTGACCGGTGGAGCCGGCCTGGTCGAGGGCAAGGTGGGCAACGGGGTGATGCTGATCGAAGGCGGCAAGCTGACGGCCGGTCCGACGGCCAAGTTGCCTGCCGGCCTCGGCGTGGCGATCTCCGGCTGGTTCTATCCGATGGGCGGCGGCGGGGGGCAGCAGACGCTGTTCGACTTCGGCGGCGCGCTGATCGTCAGGCTGGACGGCGACAATTCGGTCAATGCCTCGGTCGGCGGTAAGAAGGTGCGGACCCCGCCTGGCGTGATGGTGCCGTTCAAGTGGACGCAGGTCGAGGTGGTCTACGATCGGGCCAGTCTGTCGTTGTCGATCGACGGCGTCTTGCTGGCGGAGGTGGCCTGTGTGGCGCCGCTGCCGCGTTCGGCCAAGGCGTTCACCGTCGGGCATGCCAAGTCGTCCTTCATCGGCCGCGTCGACGAGGTGGCGCTCTCGACCATCTTCCGGCCCGAAGAGGTGATCTTGCCGGACGGTGTGGAGGTGACGCAGACGGTGGCGCAGGTACGCTTCGACCGTCAGGGATACCTGGACCCGCTGCACCACTCGGGGCCGGCGCTGATCTGGATCTACTCCAAGCGCGAGAGCCAGTGGCGGCTGATCACGATCAGCCCGATGGGTCGAGTACGTATTACCGAACACGATACAGGGCCGTTGCCCAAGCCGAAGAAGAAGAGGAAGAAATCCAAGACCGGGTCCGTGTCAACCGTGAAGCAGAAGTCTGGCAATTAGCGGGTGATCCGTCAGGGGTGAGCAGATCGATGTTGAAAATGAAACGCAGGTTCCGGGATGGGCTGGACGATCGGCGCGGCGTCGCGCTGTTGCTGGTGATCGTGATCATCGTGATGCTGGTGATCGTCGCGGTCCCGTTCGCAATGTCGATGCGAATGGAGTTCAAGAGCAGCGCCACCTTCGTCTACGAGGTGCAGGCTCGCTTCGCCGCACGCGGGGCGCTCGAGCACGCGATCCACGAGCTGTACAAGACGCACGAGTCGCTGGAGGCGACGGGGCAGCTGCCCGCGCCGTTCAATACGCCCGAGTTCGACGGCCGGGTCGAATTGACCGTCAGCATGCAGGGCCTGCTCGACCCGAAGAGCAAGACCCTCTGGGCCGCGCGCGTCGAGGACGAACAGGGCAAGGTCAATCTCAATTCGGCCAGCCCGTATCTGATCGGCAACCTGCTGGCTTCCGCGGTCGCCGCGGAGTCTTCGGACGCCGGGGAGACGGACATCACCGTCGACCCCGAGAGCGCCGGCGACTTCGCGCCGACCGATGGCATGCTCTGGGTCAACGGCGAGTTGATCCAGTATCGCGTCTTCGATGGCTCGACCTTCATCGGTTGCACGCGGGGCGTCAACGCGGCCACGCCGGAGTTCTTCGACGCACGGAAAATTCGCGAGGGCCAGCTGATCATCGACGCGCGGGCCTACCTGCTGGCCAAGCTGCCGTACGAGGTGCAGCCGGGCAAGTTCTACTACTACCGCACGCTGGAGGAGATGCGCACGATCGCCGAGCAGAAGATGAGCGAGGATGCGACCGGGCGCAGCAGCTTCCTCTATGGCTCGCTGACGCCGCAGGAGTTCGAGCGTCTCAAGCCGCTCTGCACGGTGCACTCCTGGCGTCCGTCGGGCGAGGGCTGGATCCGCACGCAGACGATTCTCAACTCGTTTCCCGATGAGGGGAGCCCGGAGGACAGGCCGGACCGGATCCTGGTCTCGCTGCCGCACTTCTACCCGCCGGGCTCGATCGTGCGGATCACGCAGGGGCAGGCGGTCGACTACGCGATGGTGATCGGCAATCAGCTGAACACGGCAACCAACAAGGGCTACATCTGGATCAACAAGAAGCTGACCCAGACCTACGACGCGCAGGTGGCCAAGGTCGCGATGTACGAGCCGCATGCGATCAACATCAATACCGCCCACCCGAACGTGATCTACGCGCTGTTCAAGGGGGTGGGGTTGGGGATCAAGGGGCTGGGCTACCGGGGCGTGATGATCAGCCCGGCGGAGGCCAACGCGATCACCGCGGCGATCATGACGACCTTGTCGGAGAATGGGATCTATCGCAACGAGCAGGATCTGCGCACGACCCTGACCGACGGCATGCCGGACGAACTCAAGCTAGGGCGGCGCAAGATCGACGCGATCATGGCCAACGCCGCCTATCGCGGGATGGGGTTGAACGTGCGCACGGCGCCGATCACCTATCGCAGCGGCAATGTCTATACCATCGAGGCGACCGGGATCGTGCATGGCGCCAAGATGCGCGAGCTGGCGCGGCATACGATCAAGGAGGTGGTCGCGGTTGCGCCTCCGGCGCTGGCCGACTGGTTTCAGGGCGGGCAGGTGCAGTTCCGCGGGGTGATGAACCGAACCTTCAACAACCACATCGTCACCTGGCCCAAGTTCATTCCGAAGTACGACCTGAAGTTCGCCTACCAGAATCCGGCCGAGGAGGATGCGGAGGATGGTGAGCTGCGGCTGCGGCACCTGGAGCTCTACCCCAAGGCGCAGCACTTCCGCAATACGCACATGGGCCACGAGATCAAGCAGGCGCAGGCCTTTCCGCTGTTCGGCAGGAACAAGAGAGCCAATCAACTGCAGAAAAACGGGCAGATCTCGACCGGCTCGGTCAGCTTCTTCATGAAGATGACCGCCAGCCAGGGGCTGCGGCAGTACATCCTCGATTTTGGCGAGAAGGAGTGGGAGAACCGCATCTCCTGCTACTACGACAGCGAGACCGGCGAGATGGTGCTCGAGATGGCCGACGCCACGATCGAGGACACCAAGGCGCAGGTGCGCTACAAGATGAAGCCGGAGCTGAACCAGTGGTACCACCTGGCGATCGTCTGGAACTCGACGCTCGATGGGCAGCTGGCGCTGTTTCTCGACGGCATGCCGGTGGGCGACTTCGTCTACTACAACGGCAGGGACGAGCGCATCGGCAGCTATCTGACCAGCGCGGTGTCGGAGGACGCGACCGAGATCGAGGTCAAGAGCACCGACGGATTTCCGGATCAGGGCGCGTTGCGGATCGGCTTCGAGGTGATCGAGTACGAGAGCAAGACCGCCAACTCGTTCCAGGTTCGGACGCAGTGGTCGGACGGGTTCAAGATGCAGACGCAGAGCTCGCGCGGCGCGCGCGGCACGGTCGCGCTGGCCCACGCGGAGGACTGCCGGGTCTTGCCCTGGGGCTATACGATGCCGCTGAAAAGCGGTAACGACTTCTTCATCGGCGGGGCCAAGCTCAAAGGCGACTTTCCCAAGAACGAATCAGCGCTGGTACTGGTCACCAAGAAGTCGAAGAACGACAAGCAACCCGGGCCGCCGCGCTTCGTCAAGGATGACCTCGAGCTGGAGGTGGAGTCGACCGATGGTTTCCCGGACAAGGGCATTCTGGCGGTCTGGGCGCTGGGCAAGTCGATCGAGTACATCTACTACAGCGGCAAGCAAGGCAAGAAATTCACCGGCCTGCTGCGCGGGCAGGAGGGATCGACCGCGCAGGACTTCAACAACGGGTCGATCGTCTACTGTGTCTCGATGTGGGTCGATCAGCACAGCGAGTACCAGGACACCGGCATGGTCCAGCTGGCCAACGAGTGGGTCGGCTACGACAAGAAGAATACCACCGACGGAGAGAGCTTCCTGCTGCTGATGTCGGGGCTGCAACAGCTGCTGACGGCGTTGCTGGCCGGCACGGACGCATTGCATCCGCTGCGCGGGCTGGCCTTCACCACCGCCGAGGATCAGAAGTCCGGGACCAAGGTCATTCCGACCTTCGAGGTGCCGATGACGATGACCGGGCTGCCGACGAACCTGGGCCTCAAGCCGCTGCCGGCCGGGCGCTACGACCGGGTGACGTTGATCAATAACAACGACAACTCGCAGAAGGAGGAGCGGCTGGTCTGGTGGCAGGTCCTGCTCACCGGGGACCCCGACGATCCCGACGACGACAAGTACTACATCGCCTTCGATGACTTCGTCGCGCGCCGTTACGAGTCGAAGTTCCAGGACCAGACGCGCGTGCTCAAGTTTCCCAGCGGGGAGCTGCCCAATCAGCTGTTTGGCGCTTATGCGGGCGGCAAGAGCCCCAACGCCGTGGAGAAGGGCGGCACGGTCTCGTTCTGGGCCGACGAGCTGTTGATCGAGCCGTATGGGCAGGCCGTACCGTTCTTCACCACCGAGGCGGTCGATGCCAGCGTGGACAAGATCCCGGTCGTCGGTATCACCCGGACGCTCAACCGGGGCGGTGTCGCGCGCATCGGCAACGAGTTCATCGCCTTCACCGGGATGCAGGTGGTCGATCGCAGGCAGCGGACGGGAATTCTGACAGGGGTCCAGCGGGGCTTCCTCGGAACGCAGCAGACCGCGCACAGCACCGGGGCGCCGGTGATGAACGTGGCATGGTGTCGGGTCGGCAGACTCGGCAACGCGGTGGAGGACGAGACCCACACGTTCAGCATCACCAACGGCAAGAGGTTTCCGCTGGAGGGACACCTGCTGATCGGCGAGGAACTGCTCGGCTACACGGTGCGGCAGGGCAATACCTTCTACATGCCGCGGAACAAGGCCGGCGAGGGTGCCTTCCGCAGCAGCTTCGGCACCGACAAGTCCAGCCACGAGGCCGGCGAGGTGGCCTATTTCCTGCCCGTGCGTTTTCCGGACCGCTACGCGCTGGAAGCGGACACCCCTGATATCTCCTACTATCAGAGCCGCTGGTCCGCGCCCTCGACGCGTTTCTTTCGGATCACCTGGGATGCCAATCTGCACCAGAGCCAGCATCTCGAGGTGCACGCGCTGGTGCGCATCGACGGCAAGCCGGACTGGGACGCCAAGCCGGTGGTCAATCCGGACGAACCGCAGGAGGGGCAGCTGATGCTGTTCACCGTCGGTGATGGGACCAACAGCCTCGGGCGGCGCAAGGGTGACAGGATCGAGGTGCGGTTCATGTTCAAGTACAAGAACGGGGTGCTGGGCACCAAGTTCTGGAAGCAGACCCCGCGGCTGAAATCCTTCAAGGTGCATTACGCAACCGGCCCCTCGGTGCTGCATCGGGAAACCAGTCGGTGAGATTTCGGCGCGGATTCACGCTGATCGAGCTGATCGTCGCCGTCGGCATCTTCACCCTGCTGGGGCTGATGCTGGTGATGACCTTACGCACGGCGATCGGCGCCTGGCAGCGCGGCGAGCAGTCGCGCGAGCTCTATGAGTCGGCCAGGGTCATCACCCGGGCGCTCTCCCGCGATCTGGAGGCGGCCTATCCGCAGAAGATGGCGGCCGAGCAGCGGCCGGACATCCGCTTCTGGTCCGACTACGACGCAAACCAGAAGCAACGGCTGATGTTCGTGCGAACCCTGGGCGCGGACGAGCGCAACGTCGCCTCCTGGCAAGCCGGCTCTGGCACGCCAGCCCAGGGGTACACCGACATGTACACCCGTCACGGCGACATGAAGAAGAACCTCAGGGCGCTCGGCGGGCTCTGCGAGGTGGTCTATCTGATGGACCCCGAAGCCGGGTCGTTCACCCTGTACCGCGGGATCCGGGCGCCGATCGGTTTCAAGGGCTCGTTGCTGGATCCGTCCAACCTGGCCAGCCGGGCGCAGGTCAAGGCGGCCTGCCATCCGCTATCGACCGACGTGCTCTACATTCGCTACTCCTTCTGGGGTTTCCAGACCACCAGCTGGGACACCGGCGGGCGCTACGAGACGATCTGGGACTCGACCCGCGGGATCAACGAGGATTTCAGCTATCGGCTGGCGGGCAGCGCCAGCAACTGGTCCGACGACATCTGGCCCTTCAAGGTGCGCATCGTGATGACCCTCAGAGGTGAGGGCAAGCGCGGCATCGAGGCCTTTCTGAGCAAGAAGTTGAGCGCGAAGGCCAAGAAAATCCACCTCTCCAACGCCAATGTCTTTCCGGATCCCGAGAGCGGCAATGCTTTCGTGCTGATCGACAAGGAGTGGATCTCATACAGCGCCAAGGAGAACGGCGTCTTGCTGGTGAAAAAGCGCGGTGTGCGAGGTACGAAGGCTGCCGCGCACGAGCCGACCAGTTCAATACGCGTCACGACCTACGCCCCGAAGGACACCGAACGGAAGAAGCCCCTGCGCAAGACCGTCACCGTACGTACAAAGGTCTATGCCGGAAAGACCTTCGTCATCGTGCGTGATCTTCCCGCAGTGGGGGAGTTCGGTCGATGAGGGGCAGGCAATCTCAGGCCGGCTTCACGCTGATGGAGATCTTGATTGCGCTGGGGATCTTCGTCATCGCGGCCTCGAGCATCATGAGCTTGTTCATGGTGGCGGCGAGCACGCACAAGCGGGCGATCGACAATACCCGGGCCGGCATGCTGGCCGAATCGCTGCTGTCGGAACTGCAGGCCGATGTGAAGTCGGGCCAGGTACTGCGATCGATCAAGGGCAAGAAAACCCGGGACTACCCCGGGCTGACGTATGATATTTTGGCGCAGCGAGTGAATCCGGATGACCGTTATGAAGCCAAGGTCACCATCATCATTCGCTGGAAGCGCGAGGGCAAGGATCGCTCACAGTCCTTCGTGACCGTGATCCAGGCCAACACAGGAAACTAGGAGTTCAACGATGAATAGAGCGTGGATCGTTCTGTTGATGCTGGCAGTGGCAGGCTCCCTCGAGGCCGAGGTGGTTCGCCTGCGAGATGGCCGGCTCCTGCAAGGCAAGATCGTCAGCCATAGCGGGCTGGAGGTGAAGATGCACCGCTGGGACACCGGCGGGGAAATCACCATCCCGTTCAAGGAGATGCTGCCATCCGACCGGACGCGGATCGAGAAGAAGCTGGGTTACCGCAGCCTCGAGGGCGGGCACAAGAAAGAGGTCGAAGCGCAGCGGTTGACGCTGAAGAACGGCAAGCGCGTGATTGGCGTGATTGACCAGAAGCGCAGCAACGCCAAGACCGTCGTGCTGGTCCGTCGTGGGATCAAGTTTCGCTACGACCGCTCCCAGGTGTCGAGGATAGATCCGGTCAAGCTGCCAGCCGGCGATGTCTATACGCCGCAGAAGATCTATTCGCTGGAGCTGGACAAGCTGAAGGCGGACTCCCCGCGCGGCCACTTCGAACTCGCGCAGTACGCCGAGTCTCTCGGCCTCTACGAGGAGTCGCTGGAGCACTACAAAAAGGCTCGCGAACTCAAGCCGGAAGACTGGAAAATTCGCACGGATGCCGCCATCGCGCGACTGGGCAAGCTGATTCAGAACAAGTCGGCCATGCTGGCCTATCGGGCGATCATCTCGGCCAACGCCCGGAGGAAGTTCGACCAGGCCAGGGAGCTGGTCACCGCGCTGTTCCAGAACTACACCGATGTCGAGTTCCCCAAGGATCAGGATGCGCTCAACACCATGGTCGATCAGGAGGAGAAGGTCTTCCTCAATCGTCAGGTGTTGCGCTACATGTATCTGACCGCCCGCAATCTGGCCTGGGAGCAAGCTCGCAAATCGACCGGGACCGTTGCTGAAGCGCTGGCTTACGGAGGTGGGCAGATGCAGAAGGACCTGCTGGCCAAGCTGGCGAAGAAGATCAAGGTCGATGAGAAGAAGATCCTCACGGCCTTCAGCGAACGGTCCACCAAGAATACACGCAAGCTCAACATGGGAAGCGGCAGCTTCCTGCTGGGCAGCGGCGGGGGCAGCGGTGGAGGCGGCAGTGCTGGTTCCGGCGGTCGAAACTCCAAGGGTGGTGGCAGTGAAGGCGGATACACCGTCAAGATCGGTGGCCAGAACATCACCATCCCGAAGGGGGTCCTCGGAGGCGGTCGCGGTGGGGGAAAGAGCAAGGGAGGCAAGAAGCAGAAGGTCGATCCACGGAAGGACTGGTGGCGGCGCGCGGATGTCAGCGGGCGGCGGTCATTGATCTACGCTGCGTGGGTCCAGAAGAACCTGGAGATCGTGCGTCAGGAGAATATTCCCTGCTCCACCTGCGGCGGAAAGGGCATCGAGGACTACTACACCTCGTCGGGTCGCGCTCAACGAACGTGTGGCCGTTGCCACGGCACGAAGAAGGACATCTTGTTCGTCTACAAATAATCTCTGACCGACCACGCACGGGAAGGCCAGCCGGCCTTCCCGTTGCTGTTTAACACCATGCCAAGAATTGCCTACTTCGATTGTTTCTGCGGGGCGGCCGGGGACATGATCCTCGGTGCCCTGGTGGATGCCGGCCTGGAGATCGCCACCCTGGCAGCCATCCCGGCTCGCCTCGGCCTCGAGGGTGTCGAGGTTCAGGCCGAGCGGGTCAGGCGGGGCGCCCTCTCCGCGACCAAGCTCTGGGTGCGCTTGCCGGGGCACGAGCATGACCCGGGCGCACTCACGGCGGATCTGCATCACGGCCGGACGCTGCCGCAGATCCTGCAGATACTGGAGCGAGCCGACATTTCGCAGTCAGCCAGGGGCACGGCCGGCCGGGTGTTCGAGCGTCTGGCCGAGGCGGAGGCCGCGGTGCACGGGACCTCGCTGAAGGAGGTGCACTTTCATGAGGTCGGCGCGGACGACGCGCTGGTCGACATCGTCGGCACGGCTGTGGGGCTCGAGGAACTTGGCATTGACGAGGTGGTCGTCAGTCCCTTCTTGCTGGGCACCGGCGAGGTGCAGACCGCTCACGGTGTGCTGCCGGTGCCATGCCCTGCGACGGCCAAGCTGCTCGAGGGCTATCCGGTGCGTCAGATATCAGTGGCGTCGGAGCTGGTCACGCCGACCGGCGCCGCCATCCTGACGACGATCGCGGGTCGCTGCGGGAAGCTGGGTGAGATGACCGTCGAGTCGGTCGGTTACGGAGCGGGGTCCAGGGTTTTCGAGGCGCGCGCGAATGTGCTGCGCGTCTTCATCGGCTGTTCTGCCGATGAGGCCAGCGCTGGCGAGCAGGCCGAACAGGTCTGGAGTTTGACCACGCAGATTGACGATGTGTCTCCCGAGCAGATCGGCTACCTGCAAGATCGGCTGCTCCAGGCTGGCGCGCTGGACGCGACGGTGGCCTCTTTGCTGATGAAGAAGGGCCGTCCCGGAGTCGAGGTTCGGGTGTTGTGCGCGCTCTCCGATCGAGATCGCTTCGAGCAGATCCTCTTCAGCGAGTCAGGCACGCTCGGCATTCGGCGTCAGCTGATCGAACGCGTGGTGCTGCAGCGTCATCACGTCAGCGTGACCACGACCTATGGCGAGCTGCGGATCAAGGTCGGCAGCCTGCGGGGTGAGCAGCTCTCGGCTGCAGTCGAGTACGAAGACTGCAGCCGACTCGCCAAGGAGCATGGCGTTCCTTGGCGAGAAGTTCAGCAGGCCGCGATCGTCGCCTTCCGAAAGCGCTGACTACTTGTTCGGCTGCGGCGTCGTACGCAGGTACGGCTTCAGCGTCTGGAAACCCTTGGGAAACTTCTTCATCGCATCCGCGTCGCTGACGCTGGGCAAGATGATCACGTCGTCGCCGTCCTGCCAGTTTGCCGGCGTGGCGACGCTCTCGTTGGTCGTCAACTGCAGCGAGTCCAGCACGCGCAAGATCTCGTCGAAGTTCCTGCCCGTCGCGGCCGGATAGGTCAACGTCAGGCGCACCTTCTTGTTGGGGTCGATCACGAAGACCGAACGCACCGTCATCGTATCATCCGCTTCGGGGTGAATCATTCCGTAGGCGTCGGCCACCTCTCGCGAACGGGTGCCAAGCAGCGGAAAGTTGACCGCGACGCCCTGCGTCTCTTCGATGTCGGACAGCCAGCGGGCATGGTCCTCGACCGTGTCGACGCTCAGGCCGATCACCTTGCAGTTGCGCTTCTCGAACTCACCCTTGAGCTTGGCAACCGTTCCTAGCTCGGTCGTGCAGACCGGCGTGAAGTCCTTCGGGTGTGAAAAGAGGATGCCCCAACCATCGCCGAGGTAACTGTGGAAGTTGACCTCGCCTTCGGTGCTGTCGCAGGTGAAATCGGGGGCGATGTCCCCCAGTCGAATGGCCATTAGATCGTGTCCTTGATGTGTGGTTTGGAGGTAGCGCGTACTGTAGTGGCTCAATTTGAGCCTGTCAACAA
>CAZMLI010000041.1:0-18317 GCA_964566865.1 uncultured Planctomycetota bacterium | reverse complement strand
GTCCTCGCGGGTCCTCCGCATCGGCTTGCCCCATTGGTTGCGGCCGAAGGCTGCGCTATCGCCTACTCACGCAATCCTTACAACTCGCTCACAACTGCTCTCCGGCAGGCCGTATGGTGGGAGGCGATGAAGCCCACCCACGATACCCGAGTTTTTTCCGGAGAAGAGACGATGCGCATCGCCCGACTGCTGAGCTTGCTGACCCTCTGCCTGTGCCTGTCCGGGCCGGCGCTGGCCGACGATGAAAAGGACGACAACCCCGGCGCGCTTTACGCGCGGGCCCTGCTGCTGGAGAACGGAGACGGTAAGACCGAGCAAGCGATCCAGCTGTACACGCAGATCTGCGAACGCCACGCCGACAGTCGCGTCTTCGCCGCCCGCGCGATGTACCGACTGGGCCTCTGCCATCGCCGCCAGGGCAGTCTCGAACGGGCCACGCAGGCCTTCCGCAGCGTGATCAAACGCTACCCGGAGCAGAAGGAAGTCGCGCAGCTGGCAGCGCGTGCGCTGGACGCCGTGGCGCGCCGCGGGGACGAGCGCGAGGAGGGTGAACAGACCCGTCACCTCGAGCGGCTGATGCGCAAGCTGAAGGAGGCCGGCGTACCGGGCGAGTTGATCGAACGGCGGATCCAGCTAGAGCGGGAGATGCGCGAGATGCGCAAACATCTCGACGGCGCCCTCGAGCAGATCAGGCGCCGCCTCGGCGAGAACGAGAAGGCGCGCGCGCCGAAAGTAGAGGCGGCGAAGCAGCAGATCGAGAAGGTGCTCCACCAGCTCGAGAAGCGGCTGTCCAACAACAAGCGGCTGGCCAAGCTGTTCGAGAAACTCAACCAGCGCAGGGAAGACGGCGACGAGCATGGGCTGGACCAGCTGGAAAAGCTGATCCAGCAAGCCACCAAGCAGTTCGAAGATACCCGCCGGCGCATCGAGCGACGGCAGAAGGAAGCACTCGGAAAACTCGAGCGCCTGCTCGACCAGCTGCGCGGCGATGGCGAGGGTGAGCGAGAGGACGGCGACCGCCGGCTCGAGCAGGAGCTCGAGCGCTGGGGCAAGAAACTGCAGGAGCTGGGCGTGCCCGAGAAGCTCATCGAACTACGTCTCGAACTGGTGCGGCAGACCCAGCAGGCGAGGCAGCGCTTCGGCAAGCGCATCGACGAGCTGGAGGGTCAGTTCCGCGAGCGCGGCAAGGACTGGCAGCACGGCTTCGAGAACAGCGTGCGACGCTGGAAGGAACTGCAGCGCACGCTCGAGAAACGGCGCCATAACCTGGATGACCTGTTGAAGCTGTACGAGCGGCTGCGCGGGGCGGAGGAGATGACCGAGGATGCCCTCGCGAAATTGAAGAAACGGCTGGATCGGGCCAACCACCGCTGGCACGACATCCAGAGCGAACTCGCCAGCCGGCAAGAGAAGATCCAGGCCAGGCTCGAGGCGCTGCTGCGCGAGCTCGGCGGCGAGGAACGCAAGCATGGCAATGAGCGCGAGGAGCGCGAGGACGAGGACGGCGAGCGCGAGCTGAAGCGCGCACTCGAGCGGGCAAAAGCGCTGGTGGAGCAGCTGAAGCAGGAACTACATCGCAAGGCAAAGCGCCTGAAGGAACTGGAGCGCAAGCTGCAGCGCAAGGGTGCGAAAGAGGAGGACGACGAGGACTACTAGTGCTTGCTCGCGCCCCCGCGCTCGAGCGCATCCAGATGCGTGCGCCAGCGTTCGATAGCATCGGCGCGCAGCGCCTGCGGTGCAGTGTGGTCGTAGTCGAACGCGCGTCCCGTGCTCTGACGCAATGCCGCCACTGCCTCGCGGCGCACGGGCTCGCGCCGATCCAGCAGCAGACCGAACAGGATGGCCCGCGCCGGGGCACGCTTGGCGTGGGCCAGATCGGCCAGCATGCGCAATGCGCTCTCCGGCGCGCTGCGCAGCAGGTTGTCCAGTTCCCGCAGCAGATAATCATCCAGCTCCGCACGGCCCAGCGCCCCCGAGGCGCGTGCGGCCGCGACCTGGACCGCGGGATCCTTGTCCAGCAGTGATTCGGCGGCCATGGTCCCCACGAGCGCGATGTAGCGCGGCAGATTTCCGTCCTGTGGATAGGTCGCCTTGCTCGCCACCTCGTACTTGCGTCCCAGATGCTCGGCAAACGCGAGCCCCCAGCGCCGCTCGGCCGCGTCGCCCCTGCTGATCTGCTCGATCCCACGGGCAAGCTGAATGAACCCCTGCTTGTCCGATAGCGTGCCGACCCGGTCGATCGTCTGGCCGGTCAGCGAGTGAAACAGCCGCGTGGCATCCCCCGGCTTGACCCACTGCCGCATCCGCCGGATCATCTGCACGATCGCGCTTTGACCCGCGAGTTCAACCAGTTGCTGCATCAGACGCAGCGCGGCGCCGCGTCGCGCGCGTGCCAGCTCCGATCCGTCCGGACCGGCATCCAGCGTCTCGCGCGGATGTAGCCAGATAGGCGGGGCGACCGGTCCATCCCACCAGAGCAAGGACTGCCGCACCCGCGCGCGATCGAGCGATGCGATCGGCATCCAGAGCGCCTTCATCCGCCCTGCCGTCGGCTTGTCGACCTGCCGCGCGATGCGCCAGGCGACATACAGGCTGACGCCTTCGAGCACCCAGCGCCGATCCTCCCCCTGCAGCAGCGGCGCCAGCGCGCGACGCGTCCAGGTGTAGGCCAGACCGGCCAGCACGCCGTCGGCCAGCGCGGCATTGGCCGGGGCCAGCCAGCTGACCCCGGCATCGTGCACCGGCAGCATCAGCCGCATCTGTCCGCGCACCGCGCCGAGCAGGCTGCCGTGACGCGGAGCGGGGTCCCCCTCCGAGAAGGCCGCCAAGTAAATGTCGCAGGCATCCGGGGCCAGCTTGATGCCGATCACGCGCTGGATTTCGGAGTCGATCTCGGCGATCACTGGACGCAGCTTGCTCGCGAAGCCGCGCAGCCGATTCGCGCAATGAATCCGGACCGGCCGTCCGACGGCGTTGGTCTCGAAGGTCAGCCGGGTCTGCGACTGCTTGCGAACCGCTTCACGCAGCACGAGGTCGCCGGCTGGCTCGTCCCCCAGGGGGACCGTCTGGCAAGCAGCCAGGAGAATCAGGCCAAAGGACACAATCAGTCGGGTGCAGGACACCGGTACTCCCCTATCGATGGTATTCAAGTCAGGCCAAGCCAGGGCACTGAAATATATACCACATGGAGAATTGCGGGCAAGCAGGCTACACAAGCTCAAGCCGAGACAGGAATTATCAGCCCCTTGCGAGGTTGACAAGAGGGGGCCGCCTGCTATTCTCTCCGCTCATTGTGATGGGCGCATTGCGGGTGGACATTCTCACCCTGTTCCCGCGCATGTTCGAAGGGGTGCTCGACGAGAGCATCCTCAAGCGTGCGCAGGAGAAGGGGAAAGTGGACTACCAGGTTCACGACATCCGCGATTACACCCATGACAAGCATCGATCGGTGGACGAGCCGCCGTATGGCGGTGGTCCGGGAATGGTCATTCGAGCCGAGCCCGTGGTCAGGGCAGTCGAGGCGATACCCGGATACCAGCAAGCACGCAGGATCCTGCTCACCCCGGCCGGAGAGCGACTGGATCAGGCGCGGGTCGAAACACTGGCCCGCAGTCAACACCTGATACTGATCTGCGGCCATTACGAGGGGATTGACGAGCGGGTACGGTGGATCCTCGAGCCGGAGGAAATCTCGGTCGGGGACTATGTTCTCACCGGCGGCGAGCTGGCGGCAATGATACTGGTCGACGCGACAACGCGGTTGTTGCCCGGTGTGCTCGGCAGTGACGACTCGACAGCATGCGAGTCGTTTTCGGACGGAAGACTGGAGTATCCTCAGTTCACCCGCCCTGCCAGTTATCGGGGACACGATGTGCCGGAGGTGCTGCTGTCGGGGCACCATCAGAAAATTGCGGAATGGCGAGACAAACAGTCAGCCGAAAGGACGCGGGCCAGACGCCCCGACCTGCTGACAGGAGAGTCGGATGCAGATCATCAAAGAGATTGAAAAGCAGTACATGAAGGACACGCTCCCCGAGTTCAACGTGGGCGACACGGTCGACGTGCACGTCAAGATTCGCGAGGGCGAGAAGGAACGCGTCCAGCTGTTCAACGGCACCGTGATCCGCCGCAAGGGATCGAGCGTGCAGGAGACCTTCACCGTCCGGCGAATCGTCCAGGGCGAAGGCGTCGAGCGCATCTTCCCGCTCCACTCCCCGAACGTCGTCGACGTGGTGGTCAAGAAGCGCGGCCGCGTCCGGCGCGCCAAGCTCTACTACCTGCGCGATCGCGTCGGCAAGGGCGTGCGTGTTCGCGAGAAGCTCTGGATCAAGGAGAAGACGGCCGACGAGGCGCAGGTCGATCACACCCCGGCCTCCACCGCCGAGGAGGCGGCCAAGGCGACGAAGGTGCGCAAGGCCGAGTCTCTCAGCCAGAAGAAGAAGGCCAGCGCCGACCGAGCGGGCAAGAAGCGCGCCAAGCTCGACAAGCGCAAGAAGGCCAAGGCCAAGAAGAAGGCCAAGGCGGACGCACCCGCGAGCGAAGAGAAGAAGGACAGCTAGCAGGCGTGCTCCGCGCCCTGCTTGGCAGCCGCGGAGAACGCCTCGCGGCGCATCACTTTCGCCGCGCCGGATTCAAGATCATTGCGCGCAATTACCGCGCGCTGGATGGCGAGATCGATCTGATCGCGACGGACGGCAGGCTGCTGCTGTTCGTCGAGGTCAAGACCCGCCAGCGCCATGCGGAGCGGCTAGCTCATTCGGTGCCGCCAGCCAAGCAGCGCCACATCATTCGCGCAGCCCGCTCGTTCATCCAAACCCGCAACATGACCCACCTCTACGGCCGCTTCGACGTCATCCTGATCGACGCCAGCAGCGCGCCCCCAAAGCTGCAATGGATCGAAGCCGCCTTCGAACTGGATTGATTGCGGGAGCCGCCCCAAACGGGGTGCTGAAACCCTCTTGCAGTGACCGTCGTGGGGTTGTTGACTTCTTGTGGGTTGGCTAACGACCCAGCGCCCTGCGCGCTTCTCGGTCACGCGGGCGTAGGCGCAGCACGCTTTCCCAGGCGTTCACTGCGCCCTTGGCATCCGACAGTTCGGTCAACAAGCGGGCCAGGGCGCGCCAGCTGACGACCCACAGCGGGTTGCGTGCGATCGATCGTTGCAGCAGGACCCGCGATTGCTCGAACCGCCTCTGGCGCACCAGCAGCAGGGCGTCGTAGTAATCCAGGTCGGCCCCCAGTGGGGTCAGGGCCATTCCGCGCTGGCGCGCATCGGCCAGCAACGCCGCGGCACGCTGCGGTTCGGTGTTCAGCAATACCAGCGCGCGTCCGGCCTGGTAAGCCGGCTCCGGATGGTCCGGCCGCTCACGCCCCAGCGCCTGCCAGACGGGGAGCGCGTCGCGATAAAGTCGGCGGCGCATCAGAAAGCGCCCGAGAATCCGGCGGTGCTCCCAGCCGGGTGCGCGAGCAACCACCTGCCGGATCTCTGCCACCGCCTCCTCATCGATGCGGTTGGCCGCCAGCGCGAGCAGCCGATCGGCGCTGCGACCCCGATGTTGCGCCCGGGCCACAGTGCCCGCCACCTGGCGCAGCACTTGCCACTGGGGACCGTAGGGGTCCAGATCGAGCGCTTCGTCCACGGCTGCCCTGGCGGCTGCCGGCGTACCGCGCAGCAGCTCTTCCTGCGCCACGCTTTGCAGTTGCAACTGGCGCTCCGCGATCCGTCCCAGCCGGACGGGCGGCCAGGGCCAGACCACGAGCAGCCCGACCAGTGTCGCCAACCCGGCCAGTCCGAGCCGACGCCGCAGCGCAGCTCCCGCGAGGCCGGCCGCACCCGCGCCGGCCATCAGGCAGAGCACCGCTCCGAGCAGCAAGCGGTCGCCGTGCATCACCCCTCCGAGTACCAGGCGCGTCGCCAGCAACAGCGCAAGCGCGCCCAGCCAGATCCCGCGCCGCCCCTCGACGAACCAGCCGACCACGGCGAACATCACCAGCAAGCCGAAAGAGGCCAGCGGCCAGTGTCGCAGCCGATAGCGCTGGTAGAGCAACACCGAGCTCTGCTCGCCAGCCAGCTGGTGCAGCGCCAGCAGCGCGCGCCCTCCCATCAGCCGCCAGCTACGCGCGTCGCGTAGCGACCTCCCGAGCCAGCCGAACCAGAACCGCTCCGCGCCGCCCGCCTCGAGCCTGGGATCGTCGGTCAGGTGTCGAGCCAGTGCGATCGCGCGCGCGGTGCGGTTGCGCGGTTGCTCCGACAACTCCGAGATGGCGGCCGGCTCGGGCCGTTCGTACAGCTCCGCATCGAAGCTCAGGCCCGCATACAGCCGATAACCGTGTCCGCCAAATCCCGGCGCCCAGATGCCGGTCCCCAGACCCTGCAGGCCGACGACCGTCAAGGCGACGGCCAGCAACCCGATCGCCAGGCCGGAGCAGGCCGGTCGCGTCCGGCGCTGGATCCAGATCGCGGCCAGCCCGACGAGCCAGAGTTCGAGCTGGATGCAGGCGGCCAGTCCGAGCAGCAGGCCGCAGACGAAGAAGCCACGTGGCCGCTCCGCGCGGATCGCCGCCAGCAGCGCTGCGGCGCCGAGCAAGACGACCAGCGGCCCTGGGCCGGGTTGTAGATCGTGCAGGATCGCGCCACCGAATAGCGCCCAGAGAAACCCGGCCACCCGACCCGCGAACGGCCCGAACAGCCGCGAGGCGACAACCCAGATCAGCAGACAGCTGATGCTGGAGAGTCCGAGCTGCAGGACCAGCTGCGCGAAGAGCGGGACGGGGTCGAGCAGCGCCAACCAGTACAGCGTCACCGGGCTCTCGCCCCACGACGCGCCGGGCAGCCAGCCGTTGGCGCGCAGTGCCTGAGCCAGCTCGCGATGGTGGTTCCAGACTCGGTCGGGCCGGAACAGCAGGTTCAGCGAGAGCAACCGCAAGGCGAAGGCTGTGATCGCGATCGAGGCTGGCCAGACCCAGGCGCGAGAGCGACTCATCACCCCTTCATCAACCTCTCGCGGGCAACCTCCAGGATGATGTACAGCAGGAGCAGCCCGCCCACCGAGACGGTCGACTTGACGTAGTTCAGGTTGAAGGCGAAGTGCACCGCCAGCACGCAGAGCACCATGGTCCAGATGTAGAACGAGTGTTGCAGCGCCTTGATCACCTTGAACCTGGTCGACCTGGTCTCCTTGTAGACTTCCTTACGCAGATTTTGATCGAACTCCCGCTGTTGCGGCTTGCTCATCTCCTTGAGATCACGATTGATGAACAGGCGCTCGAAGTTGGCCTGCGGGTGGTAACCCAGCGCGATGACCAGGCCCATCAGCGAGAAGATCAGCACTGGCAGATGGGCCAAGCCGCTGAGCTGCAATGCGCGGCGATACTCGCCCTCGCCATCCAGCATGATCGCCAGGCAAGCCAGGATGCCCGTCCCCACCACCCAGAACAGGAACATGTTGATCGAGAAGGCGAAGAGGTTGAGGCCGAACCCCAGGTTGGCCAGCGTCATGCTGTCTTGCACGCTCGCAGGCAGCTTTCCCATCAAACGCCCATACATGATCGCCATATCGATCACCGAGAGCAGCAGAGCGCCGATGAAGATCGCGAACGGCATGGCCAGCTGGATCTCCTCTCGGCAGCGGGCTCTCATGAACCGGATGGGACTCCAGAGGATTTCCAGTGCTTCAGCCATCGGGGTGCCTCACTGCAGGTATTTGATCGCCAGCTGGGGCGTGATATATGCCTCGACCAGAGCGGCCGCGACGATCATCCCCAGAGATAGACCGGCTGTCCACAACAACTGCGAGAGCTCGCCGTCCCGCAGCATCCCCTGCCCGCGCAGATATCGCAGGAACAGCCACGCGCCGCGCAAACCGACACCGGCCGAGATACAGAGCGCCGGAATCTCCAGCAGGCCGTGCGGCGCCAGCAAGGACCAGATCAACGCACCCTGGATGCCTGCCTGCTCGAGCTGCGCGACCGCCATGCCCGTCGCCAGACCAAACCATCCGAGGTTGAAGATCACGAACAGACCCATGCTGCAAGCCCCGACGACCATCAGGATGACTGTGGCGAGCAGATTGTTCAGCAAGATCTGGCGGAAGTTCTGATGTGGGTTGTGCGACAGCGTCTTGCGCATCTCGGCGATCTGGGTCTCCCGATCGGGGACCTTCAGCTTGAGCGTGCCGTGCGTGACTGCCCGATGGCCGGCAACGCAACACCCGACCCAGAGTCCCGCAGCCAGAAGGGCGTAGAGCAGTGGTTTCTTACAGGCCTCGAACCCGCGCATATCGCCATCTTACACCTGTCTGGAAAACAGGGAGGGCACAAAAAAACAGCCACCCCGTTGAGTGGGTGGCTGTTTCGATTCCAGTTGGTCTGGTGTATTCGTCGCGCTTAGGCGAGGAACAGCACGATGCCGACGAACTCGAAGATCGGGCTGCCGAAAGCGCTAGCGAGCGCCTTGCCGACCGTCTCGCCAACGGAGAACATGCTGCTCATGGTGCCGACCTTCAGGAAGAAGGACAGCTGCGGCATCACGACAGTGTTGATAGCAACCAAGGTCAGCACCAAGGTCATCAGGACGAGAGCGGCTTTTGTCTTGGACATCTTTATCACTCCTTCGTATCTGGGTTTACCCTTGAACCTAACAGGCCTTTAGCAGGCCTGGGCTGGCCCGTATTGTTCTTTTGGCCCCTTTTCGGACGTCAAGGGTAATTGCAATGCACATGCCAAAGGCTGTCGTTTTCAGCAATTTCCGTAAGACACTTTCCAGGCGGCACTTATCGCATTGAACCACCCAGATCTCGGACTCAACCGGTCCCGGCGGACCTGTTACTTTTCGTAACCCCGGCCTGATTCGTAACACACCGCGCCATGGAGGCGCGGACAAATGCCGATGATCTTGTTAGAGTGACCGCAATGAGCGAAGGGCTGGACGAGCAAAAAACCCAACTGCTTCCTGGTCACGGAGAGACCCGGCGTCACAGTGCGCGGATGATGTCGGGCAGCCGCTGTTTTGGCCGCTACCGCATCGTCAAGGAGCTGGGCCGGGGCGGCATGGGGGTGGTCTACCTGGCCACCGACGAATCACTCGACCGCCCGGTGGCGCTCAAGGTGCTGCGAGATGACGTGGTGCCGAGTGAGGAGGAGCAGCGCCGCTTTCAGCGCGAGATCGCCCTCACCGCCCGGCTCGAGCACCCTGGCATCGTTCGGCTCTACGAGGCCGGCAGCGCCGACGGAACGGCTTATTTCACCATGGAGTATGTGCCGGGTTGCTCGCTGGACCGGCTGCTGGAGGAGCGCCAGCTGGGGCCGGCAGAGTCGCTCAAGCTAATGGTTCCGCTCTGCGAGGCGGTGGAGCAAGCCCACCGTGCCGGGGTGCTCCACCGTGACATCAAGCCGGGCAACGTGCTGATCGATCAGGATGGGAACCCCAAGCTGACGGACTTCGGCCTGGCTCGCACCATTGCGCGAGAGGATTCCCAGCGCATCACGCTCAGCCAGACCACCCTGGGCACCCCGGCCTACATGCCACCGGAGCAGGCCCGTGGCGAGATCGACCGCATCGATCAGCGCAGCGACGTCTACAGCCTGGGCGCCCTGCTCTATCACCTGCTGACCGAGCAGCCACCGTTCCAGGGTCCGAGTCTGATGCAGACCCTGGAGGAGGTGCTGCGCGGGGAGCTCATTCCGCCTCGTCAGCGCAATAACACCGTGCATCCCGAGATCGAGACGATCTGCCTCAAGGCGCTGGAGCGCAAGCGGTCTCGGCGCTACCAGACCGCGGCGGAGATGGCCAAGGACATGCAGCGCTTCCTGGCGGGTCGTCCGATCCTGGCCCGCCCCGCCAGCCCGGCCCGTCGTGTCGTTCAGTGGATGAAGCGTCATCCTCGCCTACTGACCGGGCTGCTGTTCTGCTGCCTTGCGGGCTTGTTGCAGGCTGGCTGGCAACTCCGGCCCGGCACGCTGAAGGTCGGCGTGGTCGGCCAGGGAGCCTGGCTGGAACTGGCCGGCAAGCGCCACTCGTTGGACAACCCGCAGGAAGTACGCCTCTGGCCCCCCGGCGCTTACTCCTACCGGATCAGCCGACCAGGTTTCCAGCCCATCAGCGGCCTGCTGGAGATACGTCCCGGTCAGCCTGTTAGGCTGCACCCGATCCTCGTGCCGCTGGAGGGTTTGATCTCGATCAGCTCGCCCGTGGCAGAGACCCCCATCACCCTGACACACCTGAAAACAGGCGCCGTGGTTCGCGGCCTGAGCCCGCTGAGAGAACTGTCCCTGCCGATCGGCCCTTACCGGCTGCGTGCCACCAAGGAAAACTACACCCCGTTCGAGTCCAGGCTGAAGATCGTCTCCGGCACCCACCTCGAGCAGCGGATCCAGCTCTCCACGTTGCTGCTCAAGCGGATCCCGCTGTCCGAAGGGTTCCTCTCCCTGCCCCACCTGTTCGACTGGGACGCGGACGGGTTTTTCGACATCGCGATCGAAACCGAACATGCGGTCTACCTGGTGCGGGGTCAGACACTGGGGGCGGAGCGCTTGATCCGCTTGCCGCTCAGATCCTCTCCAGTCGCTGCCCCTCGAATACTGTCCAGCGGCTGCTGGTCCGATCCGGTTCGGCCCTCCCTCTTCATCGGCCTCTTCCTGAAAAGCCATGCGGTCATTCTGGAGATCAGGCCCGATCGCACCACGCATGTGCTGGACATGGTGGCCTTGTCCAACGTCCAAGGCGACCATCAGCTGGCTTACCACCCGGGAGACCGGCGCCATCCGCCCTTCCTGGTCTGGGCGACCCGTAGCAGCGGGGTGCGTATCATTCAGCGGGGCAAACCCGCGCGAGTCCTCCGGAAGGCACCGCTCGCCATCGGCGGCCTGTTGATCCGCGACCTGAACCAGGACGGCATCCCGGAGATCTGTTGTGTGCTCGATCGGGGCCAGATCGAGATCTATCGCCCTGACGGCAAGCAGCTACTGAGTTGCCCCTTTCTCCCCAGCGCCATCTATCCCTACCTCGGCCCGTTTCGGAAGGGTTGGATCATCGCCGCCGGCAATCACAGGCAACGCCTTGCGACGCAGTTCATTGGCCGGGACCTGAAAGCGGTCTGGTCCTGGTCCGGAGAAATGCCCGAACGCAGCTCGCCGCCCTATCTCCTGGGCGCAGCCGATAGCAACCAGCTGCTCGTTCACGGGAATCGGGCGGATTGGTTGCTCGATATCCGACAGAGGTCCTTTTCGCTCATCTCCAGAAGCGACGCGCACGAATCGCAGATCGGGTTCTGGCGCGATGGAAAATGGCGCAGCTTGACCTCATACAACGACCTCACCAGGTGCCGAGTGGCTGGAAAGACCGCCTGGGGCTTGAGAACAACGGGCGTTCTCAACCTCGGCCTCGGCGACCTGGACGGAGACGGACTGCCGGAGCTGATCGGGAGTTCCAGCCACCACATAATGATTGGCATACCGTGTTCCAGACGATCCACCCTGCTGGTCATATCCGGTACGCCCCGCAGATGCAGGCCGATGCTGATGGCCGATCGATCCATCGTCACGCTGGACTCGACTATCCTGGCCGCCTTGCCACCGGGAAAGACCACCCCACTCTGGAAGGCCGACCTGAAGCAGCTCATCGTGGGGTTGCACCGAGTGACCCACAAGGGGCGACCCGCTGTGGGCGCTGTGGTGGTTCTCAAGCGCCGGCCCGCGCTGGTCTACCTCGATCCGGATAGCGGCAAGGTGCTGGCGCGGGCGTCCCTGGAGAGCGCCGCACTGCTGTCCCTCACGCTGCCCGGCAGGGAGGGCCTGTTCACCCTGGACGAAACGGGCCTGAATCAGCACGAGCCGAGCGGCCGCAAGAGATGGGAGCTGGGATCCGAGGGATGGGTCGTCGCTCACCCGGTCGGTCGGGATCTCTTGCTGGCCTCGGAGACAGGCGTACTGGGCCGCTACGACCTGGACCGCCAGCGCTGGCGCTGGCAGACCAACCTGCCCGGCGCACCGGGAGTGGCCCCGATCGTCTACGCGGATGGCAAGATCGCCGTGGCGGCCGAACGCTGGCTCGGGTTGTTCGATGGCCACTCCGGCCGGCTGCTGGCAAGCACGCCGCTTTCGGGCACGCCCAGCGCGGCCTGGGGCAGCATGGATAGCGCGAGCCGAAAAATCTGCATCGTGATCCGGGGCAAGCTGCAGGCCCTCGAATTCCGGAACCAGACCTTTCGGCCGCTGTGGCGTGCACAATTCCCACAACCGATCGATCAGGCCGTGCCCGTCGATGCCGGCCGCATGGTGCTGGCCACCCGCGGCCAGCTCTGGCTGCTGGATGGCAGCGGCCAGCCGCAATGGACCGTCTTGCTGCCGATCAGGCTCTATGGGCCGCCGCTATTCGTTCCAGAATCCGGCACGCGAAAGGCCATGCTGCTGCTCGGTCTTCGAGACAACTCAAATCTACGGCGCGTGAACCTGGATCCAGGCGTCGACGTCATCTGGCAGCCGAACCAGACCCGCGAAACCGCTCGCGACCGACAGACCAGAGCGGACACGCAGCACAGGACCGGTTTCGGAATATTGCTGGAACGCTGGCAGGGGAAGCGCTTCGTGCCGGCACTGCCCCGCGTGGGAGCCAAGGCGGCCGAGCTGGCCTACGAGCAAGGACGGCTGAAGCTCGCGCGGCAGCTGGGAGCGCTCCAGTGGCCCGCGAACCGGATGTTGTACGCCCCCTCCTGGTGGCCCCACTGCCTCCTTCGAACGGGCGAGAGCGCCGCGGCTGCCCGCTGTATCGAGAGCTGGCTTCGCGCCGATCGGCACTACCCGTTGCTACAGCTGCTCGGCGCCGAGCGGGCCATGGCGGATCCGCAACTGGTGGCCCTGCTGCACCGGCTGGCAACCAAGCACCGCCTCAGTTATCTGGTCGATACGCTGGCGCTGCTGAAAGCCAACATCCGCCAGGGTCGAGCGGCAGGTCGCGCCCGGCTGGCTCGCCGACTGATCGATCGATCGTGGCTGTTGCAGGTGGAGCCGCCTTCGAACGCGAAGGCGCGGGAAGTGGCCGGCTGGCTGGAAGCGTATGCCGTTTCCCGGCCCCCCATCGGAGGAAAGCGGTAAAAATGTTGCATCCCGACTGGCCAATGTGGAGGATGGTGCCATGCGCTACACCCTCGCCTGCTCGATTCTGTTCTTGACCCTCTGGCCCCTCGGGGCGCTGGCCCAGAAGCAACAACCGGAGAAGCCCAAGCCAGAAAAGCGCACCTGGCCGCCGGAGATCGAGAAGATCCTCAACCGGCAGATTTTCCTGCAGGCCAAGGTCGGCGACGAGACGGTCTATCAGGTGTCGCTCAAGATGCCCGGCCTCAAGTACCGGGTGCAGCAGAGCCAGCGAATCGTCAGCGTGACGGCGAAAGAGGTGATCCTGGAGGTCGTCAACGCCGTACCGGGCTCGTCCGCGCGCCCGAGCCGCAAGACCAAGATCGCGCGAAAGCTCACGCTTCGTCGTTTCTACGAGATGAACGCCGCGAAGAACTCCGCCGTGACGCAGATGGACACCCGGCTGGTCAGTGTCGACCGGGAGAAACTGGTGCTCTTTGGCAAGACTTATCAGACCTACAAGTTGACCTATCAGGGCAAGGTCAAGCAGGGCGTCCTGGGCGGCACGTTCACCGCGCGACACTGGTTCAGCAATCAGGTTCCATGTTTCAGCCTGGTGAAGTCGGTCGTCATGATGAACCTGGCGCAGCAGGGCGCAGGCATCAAATCGCGCAGCAGCATGATCCTGCTACGTCACAAGCGCGACCAGGCCGGCGTCGAGAAGACCAAAGTCCCCGCTGATTCCGACAAGCCGAAGGACCGGGGCACACAAGGCCTCGACAATAACCAGTAACCGCCGCCGTTTGCCAGTGACTTGACGCACCCGGCCCGCACCCTGCTGGAAGTCGCCGTGGAGTTCCGGATCCTGACGCCGGACGTGCTGGAGACATTGCTCCAGGAGCTCGACCCCGCGACCCGGTCGCCGAGGCAGGTGCTCGACGCGCTCAAGCAACGCGGGCTCGTGCCCCACACGCTCGAGCCGGAGTTGATGCACCAGTTCGAGCGTCGACTGGCCGGCGACGTCGCGCTCGACAGCACGCTCGTGATGGATACCGGCGGGGATTCGCAGATGCTGCACACCCCGCACTTCCCCAAGGAATGGACCAGCGTGCCGCGGCGGATCGGACCGTTCGAACTGATCCAGGGCATCCAGTGCGGCGGCATGGGCGCAGTCTTCCGGGCGCGCCACGAGATTCTCGAGCGCGAGGTGGCGCTCAAGCTGATGCACATCGGTCAGGGTGACCTGCAAGCCGCCGAGCGCTTTCTGCAGGAGGCGCGCGCCACCACCCGACTGCGCCACCCGAACATCGTCACGGTGCACGATTTCGACCGCTCGGATGACCTGCTCTACATGTCGATGGACCTGGTCGACGGCGGCACGCTGGCCGATCTGGTCGACGAGGGCCCGCCGCCCCGCCGGACGGCCGAGCTGATGCTGCGGGTCGCTCGGGCAGTCCAGCACGCCCATGGCGAGGGCCTGATTCACCGCGACCTGAAGCCCGAAAACGTGCTGCTCGACAAGGAGGGCAACCCGCGCGTGGCCGACTTCGGCCTGGCGCGCAACCTGAAGGACAGCCTGCGGCTGACCCGCTCCGGGCTAATCCTCGGCACGCCGTATTACATGTCGCCGGAGCAGGCACGCGGGCAGCGCGATCAGGTCGACGAGCGCAGCGACATCTACGGACTCGGCGCGGTGATGTACGAGCTGCTGGTCCAGCGACCGCCGGTCCAGGGCGAATCGGTCTATGATGTGATCCGCTCGATCTGCGACGACCCCTGCATCCCGCCGAATACGATCGATCCCAGCCTGCCCCAGGCGCTCTCCAAGATCTGCCTCAAGTGCCTGGCCAAGAAGCCGGCCGCGCGCTATCAGTCGGCCGCCGAGCTGGCCGACGCGCTGGAGGAGTTTCTCGACGACGAAACCCAGACGACCGCCAGCGGCCGTGGGCGCTGGTGGGTCGCCGCGCTGGCCCTGGCGCTCTGTCTCACCGGCGGGGCCGTCTGGCGCAGCCAGTCGCCGCGGCCGGCCAGCCCGCCGAGCGGGGACCCGCCCAAGAAGTCGCCTGTTCTGCCTGGGACGCAACAGGCCACTGCGCCCCGAAGCCCCACCGAGCGGATGATGGAGATCATCCGCCACGCCCGCTCCTACACGGAGGGGCATCAGGCCCTGCAGGCGCTGCTCGCTCGAGAGGGCAAGACGCCCGAGCGCGAGGCGGAGCTGGGTCGGTTCCAGCTCGAGTGGTTGGAGCACGCGGCGGCCGAAAAGATCTTCCGCAGACTGAAGCAGCAGCCACGCGCCCGGCTTTACGCGATGCTATTGACGATCTCGGACCTGAGCGGCGCGCCGCCCGAGCCAATGGCCGAGATGCCCGGCCAGCAGTGGATCTCAGCGTTGTGCCGCGCGCTGCAGTCCTACCGCGCGCTCCTGCTGATGCGCAAGTCAGGCGCCCCGTCGCCCGATCGCGTGAGACAGACCCGCGCCCTGCTGAAGCGGGCCAGCCGCCTGGCCCTGGGACGTGAAACACTGCCCGACATCGCATTGGGGATCTTCGAGGCCAGCGTCGGCAACATGCAGACCGCCCAGGCGCTGTTCGCGCGCCGCGCCCAGGACCATCAGTCGCCGATCTGGCACTGGTTGAGCGCCCAGCTGGCCCTCGACGGCAAGCAACTGGCGCTGGCCAGGCAGCGGATGGAGATCGCCTACAGCAGGCGGCAGACCGATACGGTGGCGGCCGAGATCGCCCGGAGCTTTCTGCAGCGACAGTACTGGCACACCAGCCTCCAGTGGTGCCGCCGCATCTCGAAGCCCGGCGCCGAGGTCCAGCTGATGATCGCGACCTGTCACGACAAGCTCGGCCGGCCGGCCGACGCGCTGCGCGCGCTCACCCGCGCCCTCGCGCAGCAGCCAAACTTCCAGCGCGCACTGCGACAACGCGCCTACTGGTACATCACGCAGCGCCAGTATGCGAAGGCGATCGGCGACCTCGACCACCTGCTACGACTGCGCCCCACCGATCCGACCCTGCTGATGAAACGCGGCAACTGCCAGATGGAGCTGGGCAAGCTCGATCTGGCCCGGCTGGATGCCGAGCGCGCGATCAAGCTGGCCCCCGACAAGCCGGGTCCGTGGATGTTGCACGCGCAGATCTGCCAGAAAGCCAGACGCTACCCGGAGGGCCTGCGCTCGGCTCGCAAGGGCTATGCACTGTCCAAAAAAGGCACGCAGTCGGTGATCCTGCTATTCACCGACCTGCTGGTGCGAACCGGCAAGCACAGCGAAGCGCGTGAGATGCTGCGCGGCGAGCTGGCCCGGCGAGCAAATCCGCGGCTGCGCATCGCGCTGTCGCAGGTGCACTATCGCAGTAATCAGTACACGGCCGCCTGGACCGAACTCGAGCTGGCCGAGAAACGCGGGGCCAAGCTGGGCCCGGCTTTTCGACGCTACAAGTCGACTCTGCTGGGCAAGCTCGGCCGCTACGATGATGCCATCGAGCATGTCCGACAGACGCTCCGATTGTTCGACCGTCCCGAGCTGCGGCACGACCTGGCGGTCTATCAGCTGCTCTCCGGCAAGCTGGCCGCAGCCACGCCTTACCTGAAAAAACAGCTCGCCCGCGACCCGACCGGCGAAGCCGCTTACCTGCTGGGGTGCGGACAGCTGCTGGAACGCCGCTGGAAGGCGGCCGAGGCGACCCTGCTGCCGCACAGGCCCACCGTCGCAAATCTCGGCGCTCACCGGATCCTGCTCTTCTTGCTGGACCACCATCTCGGCCGAAGCGCCCGGTCCACACGCTGGCTGCGCGGGGACTGGCAGAATTTCGAGCCGGTACGCAAGGCGCTGCTGGCCGAGGGTGGCCAGCCCGGCGCGGCGAAGGCCAGGCTGCCGACCCCGTTCTCGCAAGGGCTGTACCTGCTCAGCCACGCCGAGCTCTGGACCAGCCGAGGACAACCGGATCGCGCCCGCCCACTCTATACCCGAGCCCTCGGGCAACTGGACGGAAACCGCACCACCGTCTACTACGCCCTGGCACGCCGTCGCCTGGCCCAGTCGAAGCGCTGAGCTGAGGGCCAACGCTGCCTGCGAGACACCGTATGTAGTTGCGTTATGTTAATTAAGGGATAGGATTTGTGTCTCTGGAATGGCGAACCGGAGCAACAGGAGGAACGGCATGAGTGAACGTCCCGTGACCTGGTTCGACGACCCGGCTCACTTCCGGCCCAGCCGGCGGAGCTTCCTGCAGGTCGGTATCACCGGTGTGATGGGCCTGACCCTTGCTGATTTCTTCCGGCTGCAGACCGCCCAGGCCGACGAGCGCGGCAAACCCGCCGCGGCCCCCAAAGCCCAGTCTGTGATCCACATCTTCCTGCCCGGCGGCATGGCCGCGCAGGAGTCGTTCGACCCCAAGCCCTACGCTCCGATCGAATATCGGGGTGACCTGCGCGCGATCAAGACCCGGCTGACCGGCGTCCAGTTCAGCGAGCTGCTGCCGCGCACCGCCGGCATCGCCGACAAGCTGACGATCGTCCGCTCGATGACCCACGGCGAGGCGGCGCACGAGCGCGGCACGCACAACATGTTCACCGGCTATCGCCCCAGCCCGGCGATCCAGTATCCCAGCCTCGGCAGCGTGGTCTCCCACGAACTGGGCGCGCGCCACAACCTGCCGCCCTACATCTGCATCCCCAACCAACCCAACAACTACGCCGGCTCGGGCTACCTCAGCTCCTCCTACTCGCCGTTCAGCCTGGGCAGCGACCCGGCCAGCCGCGGCTTTCGCGTGCGCGACCTGAGCCTGCCGCGCGGCGTGAACAAGCGGCGCTTCAGCGAGCGCCAGTCGCTGCTCGAGCAGGTCAACCAGTTCTTCGCCGAGAAGGAGCAGTCCGGCGAGCTTGAGGCGATGGACACCTTCTACAACCAGGCCTACAAGCTGATCAGCTCGCGCAAGGCGCGCGAGGCGTTCAACCTCAATCGCGAACCGAAGAAGTTGCGCGACCAGTACGGACGCAATCAGGCCGGCCAGCGGCTGCTGATGGCCCGCCGGCTGGTCGAGGCCGGCGTGCGCTTCGTCTCGGTGACCTACGGTGGCTGGGACATGCACCAGAACATCCGCAGCGGAATGCGCCGTCTACTGCCGCCGTTCGATCAGGCCTTCGCCAGCCTGATCTCCGACCTCGACCGCCGCGGCATGCTCGACTCGACGCTGGTGATGGTCACCTCGGAGTTCGGCCGCACCCCCAAGATCAACCGC
>CAZMLI010000040.1:0-18978 GCA_964566865.1 uncultured Planctomycetota bacterium | reverse complement strand
TTGCATCGCTGGGAGAGCCCCCGGTGATCTTGACCTGTCCCGCAACCTCGAGCTTCACACCCGGCCCCGTCGTGCCGATGCCGAGCTTGCCGTCGCTCTTCAGCGTCAGCCGGTCGGTCGCCCCCGCGCGGATGTCCAGTCGGTAGGACGTGCCATCGATCGACTTGTTCTGCAGGACCATCGAGCGCTGCACCGCCGCCCCGGTGGTGCCGATCAGCTCCAGCGGATGACTGGATTTCGGATTCGCGGTCGCGGCATCAGGCCAGAGTTCGAAATCCGCCCCCTTGATCCGGACGGCCGCCCCCAGCGTCGCGAAGAGCAGCGTGACGAAAAACCAACATATCAGCCACTTCCGCTCCCTGCGCTGGACTTGCTGAAGCATGTCGACCTGCCGCGCAAGGATATCGACTGCGGCACGCTGGTCGCACTCCGCAGTCTGTCCCTGACCCATTGATCCTCCGCCGGCTCGCCTTGCCGGTCTCACCTTAAGGTATCAAACCCCTGACTGCCTTACATCTTAGGCCGGGCGTCACCCCGGTGTCAAGAGAGGCCATCACGCAGCGCGTCAATTCTGCTTCTGTTGCTTACCGCGATTCTCCCGCCACCAGGCGAGCCACTTCTGCGGGTTGGGGCCGAAGGCCAGTCCCGTCTTTTTTTGCAGCGCGCTCGCGATCAGGCGTGTCTCGCGAATCGTATGATATTCGATGATCCGCAGCACCTTGAACTCCAGCACGACCCCATCGGTGACATAGCCAATTTCGGGATCGGCGACCGCCGCCGCCGACGCAACCTCCACCTCGTAGTCCTTGATGTAGGCGATCTGGTTGCCGACGAAGATGTAGACTCGCGGGCCGCCGCCGTAGACCGACATGATGGTCTTGACCAGCACCTCGGTACCCATCTCGCCCTGCAGCTCACCGAGCGCCTCGACGGCGTTCCAGCGAATCTGGTTGTTCTTGGCTGCCAGCGGCTTGAGAAAGTAGAGCGCCGCGTGCGGCTCGTCGATCTGGTTCAGCGCCTTGACGGAAGCCTTGCGCACCGCGGCGCTGCGGTCGCTGACCGCCGAACGGACCAGCGAGGGTAACGCGGTCATCTCGGCGTTGTCGCCGAGGATCTTCGCCGCAGCCGCCCGATGGCTCGGCAGTTCGTTTCTGAGCAGAACTTCGACCAGGCTCTTGGTCACCTGTCGGCGAGCCAGGTTCTTCCGCGCACGCGCCTTGACGCTCCTGGCTGCGCGTCCCTCGCGCCCCAGCAGGGGAAGCCGCTTGGTGGCCCAGGCCAGCCGCGAACGGGTGCCTGCGGGGGCCTTCTCGATCAACGGTTCCGACTTCTTGCTGGCCTTGACGACCCAGCGACCGCCCTTCCGGGTCATACCCGAGCTGCGCGCCAGTTCCCGGTAGCTGACCCATTTGCCACCCTGCTTGACCTGCCCCAGCGCGCGTCGGGCCAGCAAATGGTCGGCGTTGCGCGCGACCGCCTGCTCGTAGGCCTTGTCCGCCGCCAGTCCCAGGCCGCGCTTCGAAAACCAGCGGCCGACCCGATAAAGGCTGTCGGCGTCCTCGCCCGTCTCCTTCAGCTTCTGCGCGACCAATCCGGCCAGCGTCTGCCCCAGCTCGAATTTCTCCACCAGCGCATTGGCGATCGTGATCGTGCCGGACTGCCCACTCACCCGCAGGCCTTCCTCGGTGGCGGTGACCTGCCCCTCGAGGATCTTGCCCGACTTGAGATGAACCAGATCGGCCCCGGCACCCGGCGCGACGATCGCGGCGGCCAACGTTATCAGTAGCAACCCGTGTCTCATGGAACCCTCGCTATCTATTCTTGATGATCGGTTTGGCGTTCGTCAGCTTCTGCAAACTCTTGACGATGCGACGTTCGCTCACCTTCTTGTGCAGCCGACGCGCGTCCGCGTTGAGCGGCTCGAGTCGGATCGCCAGGTCGAGCCAGCGATGTGCATCCTTCCAGTTCCCCTGCCGCGCCCGCAGATGTGCAGCCGAGATCGCCAGCAGTGTCCAGGCGTGGATGATCTGCTGCTGCCAGTCGAGCGCCTGCTGCAGATGGCGCCGATCGTCGACCTTCTTGCGCAGCTTCTGCGCGGCGGAGAGCGCCGACTCATATCCACTGGAGGCTTCCCGAAAGCGCATCATCGAGCGGCTCTCCTGGCCCTCGCCCTCGGCGCGCAACGCCGCTGCGCGGTTTGTTTGCGCCTCTCGCTGATGACCTTGTGTCAGGTTGCGCAGGTGCTGGCGAACGTTCTCCTTCGCCAGCTCCTTGGCCAGCGCGCGCTGGTTCGCCCGGCCGCTTCGCTGGTTCTGTCTGGCGAGCTTGCGCGCCAGGATCGCCTGCTGATAGCCCGCCGCCAGCTCCTGCGCCCAGCGCGTCGGCATCGAGTCGGGATACTGCTTTTTCAGCGCCTGGATCTGCTTCAGCGCCTCGGCATAGCGCCGGGCCTTGCCCAGCTTGAGCACGGCGCGATAACGCACCTCGGCAGCCAGCTCGTTCAGCTCCTCGAACCGCAGCGCCAGCCTGTCGGACAGCTTGGGGTCCAGCTTGCCGGCCCGCAACAGGTGCTTCCTGGCCGGCGCCAGCAGGCGGTGTTTCAGGCAAAACTGACCGAGCCTGAGATGATCCGCCGCATCGACCGGCGGGTCGTGGGCCACCGTCAGCTCATACTGGGTGGCTGGCGCAAGTTGCGGCAGCGCGATCCGCAGCGTCACGCCGTCCTTTTTCAGCTTGATCGTGACATACTTGCCATCAAACGCCGTTACCGTGCCGACCATGATCCGACCGTCCTCGAGCACGATCGCGTCCGCCGTCGCGCCAGCGATTGGGACGAGGAGCAAGAACGCGCAGAGCAGCAACTGGAAACCCAGTTTCCGCAGTGGCAACCAGGTTGCCGTCCAGGTTGCTGATCCTGAGGGGCGCCGATGACGGTGTGGTTGTGGTTCAAGCATCGATTGGGGCCTGAAATATTGCTGACCGACCAGGGCAAGACAGCCCTGGCCAGTCAGCGTGGGGCCGTGTCATGCCTACAAATTGCAAATCTCGTGCCCGCATTATAGCCATTTCGAGGAGTGCTGTAAAATGACGACAATGCGCGCCGCCCTGTTGATGATCTTCTTGCTGGCCTTGCCGGCCTCGGCCGAGGAATCGGTTCGTGAGCTGGCGCAGACCTTCCGCACGGAGAAAAACTCGCTGCGCCGCATCGAGGCCGCCCGAAAACTGGGCGCACTGGGCGCCAGGGCTCGCGGTATCGTGCCGATCCTGCTCGACGGTCTACGGGATCGCAAGCCGACCGTGGCCGCAGCGGCCGCGCGAGCGCTCGGACGGATTGGCGACGTCAGCGCGCTCCCCCATCTGATCCGGCTGCTCGACACCACCCCCCCCGCCTTGCAAGGCGCGCGCGAACAGGCGGCGGGCGCGCTGGGTCGACTGGGCGACAAACGCGCGGTCCCCGCACTGGTCCGCGCAATGTTCCGCAAGCCTGCGATCCTCAACGCCGTCGACGCGCTGGCTGCGGTGGAGCAGGGGCGCGCCATTGCGACCATCGCGCGGGCCTTGCGACGCCCGAAGATCACTCTGCGGGTGCGCTGCATCCAGGTGCTGGGCCGCCTGGGTTTGCCTGAAGCGATCCCCCAGCTGAGCCGGCAGCTCAAGGAAAAGGACAGCCGACTGGTCACCGCGGCGCTGCGCGCGATGGGCCGGATCGGCGGAACCACCGGTCTGCTCCCACTGCTGCGGCTGCTGCGCGAACGACGCGCAACCCCTGAGCTGACGCTGGCCGCCCTCGAGGTTGTGAGCCGCTTCGCCCATGACGACGCAACCATGACGATCGTCGAGTTCGCCAGCCATCCGCTGCCAAGCGTCCGCGAAGCGGTCGCAGATGCCCTCGGCCGGATCGGCGACGGACGCGGCACGCGCGCCCTGGGCCGCTTGCTGCGCGACCCAAGCTGGGCCGTGCGCGCGCGCGCGGCCTCGGCGCTGGCCCATACCGGCCGGCAAAGCAGCCTGCCCCTGCTCGCCCGCGCGCTGAAGGACTCCAGCCGGCACGTGCGGGTGGATGCGGCGCGAGGCCTGGGCCGCAGCGGGCTGCCCGGCGCCGGCGCGATCATGGCACAGGCGTTCCAGACGGAGACCGACCCGATGGTGCGCCTCAGCCTGCTGCGCGGTCTCGATCAACTCGGCCACCTGGCCGCAATTCCCGCAGTGCTTCCGGCCCTGTCCGACGCGCGCGCAGCCGTGCGCGCCGCCGCGGCTCGTACGCTCGGCGGCCTGGGAGCGAGCCAGTCGTTACTGCACCTGTACCGGGCACTGAACGATCCCGCCTCGCAGGTCCGATACGAGGCGGCGCGCGCGCTGGCGCGCCTCGGCGCGCGCATCGGCCTGGCGCTGGCCAGGCGGCACCTGACGCGCGAACGCGACCCCGGTGTGAAGCTCTGGCTCCAGGCCTTGCTGATCCACAACAAGCAAGACCGGCTGGACAAGCCCGCGATGCGGCGCATCGCCGTGTTGCGTGAGGCACTGGGCGCCGGCGGCCCGCTGGGCCTGGTCGCAGCCCAGGCGCTGGCGACCACCGGCTACCGCAAGGCCTTCGATCTGCTCGCTGGCCGGCTCCGCACGGCGACCCCGGCGGAAAGCCCGGGGTACATCGCCGCCATCGGTCAACTGGGAGATGTGCGCGGCGTGTATCTGCTGCGGGTCAGGCTGGCGGAAGCGCAACCCGGCGCGGACTTCCTGCAGCGCCTGGCGCTGATCCGCTCGCTCGGACAGCTCGCTAACCGCGAGGCCACGCCGGTCTTGAGCGAGATCGTGGGAAAACGCATCCACCGCTGGCCACCCGACGGCTGGCAGCAAACCCAGCTGCGCCTGGCCGCGCTGCTCGCCCTGTCCCGCATCGACTCCGGCACCTCAGTCGACGGCATGCTCGCCGCCTGGAACGACGGCAACCCCCGCGTCCGCCGCACCGCCGCCGATCTGCTGGTAGGCCGCGGCACCCGAATCGTCGCGCTGCTGATGACCCGTCAGGATCAGGTTCAACCCAGGCAGAAACAATGGATCGGCCGGATTCTGGCGCGCATTCCCTAGCAGCACGCTGAATCGTCAGACCGCCCCTCCCCTCACACGGTCACGGTCACGACCCTATTGCCTATCCCGCAACAGTTTGCTAGCCTTGACCCGAGCATGAGCGCCGTAGACAGAGAACCAGACCACGGGACGATCGTGCTCGGCGCCGGCCTGGCCGGCCTCTCCGCCTCTTATCACCTCGGGGGAGACGCGCCGATCTACGAAGCCTCGGACAGGGTGGGCGGGCTCTGCTCGAGCCGCCAGATCGACGGCTTCACCTTCGACCACACGGGCCACCTGCTGCACTTCCGCGTGCCCTACACGCGCGACCTGGTCAGCAAGTTGCTCGAGCAACCGCTGCTCTATCACCACCGCAAGTCGTGGGTCTATACACAGGGCAACTGGATCAAGTATCCGTTCCAGGCCAACCTGCACGACCTGCCGGCGAAGATCCGCGAGGAGTGCGTCGACGAGTTTCTGGCGGTCCAGGGTTCCCACGCTCGTAGCCAGAACTTCGAGGAGTGGATTCTCAACCACTTCGGCAAGGGCATCGCCCGGCACTTCATGATCCCCTACAACGAGAAGCTCTGGCGTTTTCCGCTCGATCGCATGAGCTGCTCCTGGATCGACTGCTTGATCCCGCAGCCCGATCCGGAAGAGGTGCTCAAGGGCGCCAGCGGTCCGGCCCCGCGCGACTATGGCTACAACATCCAGTTCGGCTATCCGGAGACGGGCGGTATCGGACGGCTGGCGGAAGCCTTCGTCCCCCATGTGGGGCCAATTCAGTTCCAATCCCGCGCGATCCGGATCGATCCGCTGCAGCGCACGGTGTTCTTCGAGGACGGGACCTCGACGGTCTATCGCAGCCTGGTCAGCACGATGCCGCTGCCGGTGCTGCTCAAGCTGCTCGATCCCATTCCAGAGCGGATCGTGCAGCACGGAAAGAACCTGATCTGGAACTCGATCATCAACCTGAACCTGGGGATCGACCGGGCGAACATCACCGACAAGCACTGGATCTACTTTCCCGACCAGGAACAGAGCTTCTACCGCGTCGGCTTCCCGGCCAATTTCTCGCCCGACTCCGTGCCGCCCGGCAAGAGTTCGATGTATGTCGAGGTCAGCTACCGCGGGCAGAACTTGCATCCGCCGGACGAGCTGACCCACCGCGTCGTGGAGGAGCTGATCCAGGTCGGGTTGCTGCGCAGCCACGAAGAGGTCATCCTCTCCGAATACAACGACATCAAACATGCCTACGTGATCTACGACCTGAACTACCGGCAGGTCACCCGCGAGACCCACGAGTATCTGGAGTCGCAGGGCATCTTCTCGATCGGTCGCTTCGGTCGCTGGCGCTACTACTCGATGGAGCAGACGATGCTCGACGGCCGGGACAGCGCGGAGCGCGTCCTGCGCATGCACGGCCTGCCCTCGAGGCCCTACATGAAGGCCTACGAGGACTGAGAAGCTGCGTTAGAATGGCGGGATGCAGATCCCCCATCGCGCCCTCCCACTCCTGCTCCTGCTGGCCTGCTTCGTCCCGGTCGCCGGGGCCCAGATCGAGCATCAGCTGACGGTCAGCCTGACTCCGAAAGAAGCGAAGTTGCAGGTGACCGACCGCATCACCCTGCCGGCGAGCTGGCCGGCAAGCTCCGGCTTTTCGTTGCACGCGGGGCTGCAGCCAAAATGCCTGACGCAGGGCGTGACCCTGACCCTGCTCATGTTCGAGCCGCAGCCGAAGAAGCAGAAGATTCCGCCGGTCGAAAACTACCGGATCGACTTGCCGAAGGGCGTGCGCACGTTCACCCTCAGCTACGCGGGCAAGATCGATCACCCGCTACGCACGCGCGGCAAGGAACATGCTCGCAGCTTTCGTGAGACACCGGGACTGATCTCTACCGAAGGCGTCTACCTTTCCAGCTCGAGCTACTGGTTTCCGCGCTTCGACAAGGCGCTGGTCACCTTCCGGCTCGACGTGCAGTTGCCGGCCGAGATGGACGTGGTCTCGCAGGGCAACCGCCCGCTGCACGTCGTGCGCGAATCTCGACGCCACGTGCGCTGGCAAACCAGCAAGCCACAGGATGACATCTACCTGATCGCGGCCCGCTTTCACGAGTACCGGCGCCAGGCTGGCGCGGTGCTGGCGATGGCTTTTCTGCGCCGGCCGGACCCCGCGCTGGCCAGCCGCTACCTCGAAGCCACCGCACGCTACGTCGAGATGTACCGCCGGCTGCTCGGCCCTTATCCATATACCAAGTTCGCCCTGGTCGAGAACTTCTGGGAGAGCGGTTACGGGATGCCGTCGTTCACCTTGCTCGGGCCGCGGGTGATCCGCCTGCCGTTCATCCTGCACTCCAGTTACCCGCACGAGATCCTGCACAACTGGTGGGGCAACGGCGTCTTCGTCGACTACCCGACCGGCAACTGGTGCGAGGGGCTGACCGCCTATCTGGCCGACCACCTGATTGCGGAACAACGCGGCCGCGCCGTCAGCTACCGGCGCTCGAGCCTGCAGGGTTATACCGACTATGCGGCCGAAGGCCGGGACTTTCCGCTGTCGGCCTTTCGCTCGCGGCACAGCGCAGCGACGCAGGCTGTTGGCTACGGCAAATGCCTGATGCTGTTCCACATGCTCCGGCGACAGCTCGGCGACGAGCTCTTCATCCGCGCACTCCGCTCGTTTTACCGCACGCACCGAGCGCGGCGTGCGTCGTTCGAAGACCTGCGCAAGAGCTTCAGCGAGGTGGCGAAAGTCGATCTGCGCGCCACCTTCGCCCAGTGGGTGACGCGCACCGGCGCGCCGAGCCTCGCGCTCTCCTCCGCCAGGGTCCAGCCCGCGGGCAACCAGTTCGTGCTGACGGGCATCATCGAGCAGCGCCAGCCCGGCAAGCCCTACCAGCTGCGGGTCCCGATCGCGGTCTGGCTCGCGGGTCAGCAGCAGGTCTTCGAGACCACGCTGGAGATGGAAGACAAGCGGCTCTCGTTCTCGATGACCTTTGATGCGCGCCCCGTGCGGATACAACTGGACCCCCGCTTCGATCTGTTCCGCAAGCTCGATCGGCGGGAGATTCCACCCGCGCTGTCGCAGATGTTCGGCGCTCGCCGCCCGCTGCTGGTCCTGCCGGCAGCCGCGCCGGCCCCGTTGCTGGCGGCCTATCGCAAGCTCGCGGCTAGCTGGAAGCTGGCCGACGTGACCGACGACGCCCAGCTGAAGACGTTGCCGAAGGACCGCAGCATCTGGTTGCTCGGCTGGCGCAACCGTTTCCTGAAGCAGATCCAGCCGAACAAGACCCTCCGGCTGGCGAACCAGCGGATCGATCCCCAACGGCGGTCCGCGGTGCTCGTCAGACGCCATCCGGCCAACCCGAAGCTGGCGCTGGGCTGGGTCGGCGCCCAGAACGTCAAGGCGGTCGCCGGCCTGGCTCGCAAGCTGCCGCACTACGGCAAGTACAGCTATCTGGCCTTCGAGGGCGACGCCCCGACCAACGTGATCAAGGGCCAGTGGCAGGTCACCGACGCCCCCACCACGATCGCCCTCGGAGGGCGGCCGGCCGTGGGCGCCACGCTGAAACCACACCCCGCGCTGGCGAGCTTGCCGCCGGTGTTCGACGCGCGCAGGATGCTGCGCGACATCGCGCATCTGGCCTCGCCGAAGCTGGCCGGCCGGGGCCTGGGCAGCACGGAACTGGACCAGGCCGCCGCATACATCGCGCAGAGTTTTCGCAAGGCGGGGCTCCAGCCCGGCGGCGAGAAGGGCTACTACCAGAGCTGGAAAGCGGGCAAGGCGCAGCTGAAGAACGTGATCGCGGTCTTGCCGGGAAGCCGGCCGGCCTGGCAACGTCAGCTCGTCGTGCTCAGCGCGCACTACGATCACCTGGGCCCGGGCTTTCCGGGCGCGGACGACAACGCCAGCGGCGTGGCGCTGCTGCTCGAGCTGGCGCGCACCTGGGGGCGCGGCTGGCGGCCGCAGAATACCGTGCTGCTGATCGCTTTCTCGGGCGAGGAATCGGGCCTGCTCGGGTCGCGGCATTTCGTCTCCCAGCTACAGGCACGCTGCATGGCGGCGATCAACCTGGACTCCGTCGGGCGGCTCGGTGGGCGAAAGCTGATGGTGCTAGGCACGGGCAGCGCAACCCAGTGGGTGCACGTCTTCCGCGGCATCGGCTGGGTCACGGGCATCGAGACCACGCAGGTCAGCAAGGATCCCGGCGGCAGCGATCAGGTCGCATTCCACGAGGCGGGCATTCCGGCCGTGCAACTGTTCAGCGGACCGCATGCCGACTATCACCGCGCGGGCGACACGGCGGACAAGATCGACGCCGCGGGACTGATCAAGGCGGCGACGGTGGTCAAGGAAGCGATCGAGTATCTCGCCGCGCGCCCGCGACCGTTGACCTCGACCTTGAAAGCGGGCAAGAAACGGCCGGCGGCGGCGGCGGGCGCGCGGCGCGTCAGCCTGGGCACCATCCCGGATTTTGCTTACCGCGGAAAGGGCGTCCGGCTCAGCGGCGTGGTGCCCGGGTCACCGGCGGCGAAGGCCGGGCTGAAGAAGGGCGACATCGTCGTCGGGCTCGGTGGCAAGCCGTTGAAGGACTTGCGGGCTTATGCGGTGGCGCTGCGTGGTTTGCGTGCGGGAAAGCCTGTTACGTTGCAGTACCGGCGTGGGGGCAAGCTGCTGGAGTTGACGATAGCACCCGTCAGGCGTTAGCTGCCAAAGGGAGGTCGAGGCTCCGCCGAGCCGTGGGTGCGGCTCGGCGGGAGCCTCGCCCTCCCTTTGGTCGTTGAGCTTTAGTGACGGAAGTGGCGCTGGCCGGTCATCACCATTGGCATACCGGCGGCGGCGGCGGCGGCGATGACCTCGTCGTCACGACGGGAGCCGCCGGGCTGGATCACGGCGCAGATGCCGGCTTTTGCCGCGAACTCGACGCCGTCGGCGAAGGGGAAGAAACCGTCGGAGGCCAGCACGGCGCCCTGTGCGCGCTCGCCTGCTTTGCGGATGGCGAGCTCGACCGAGTCGACGCGCGAGGGTTGTCCGGCCCCCAGGCCGACCAGCTGTCGATCCTTGACCAGCACGATCGCGTTGCTCTTGACCTGCCCCGACAGGCGCCAGGCCAGATCGAGGTCGGCGCGCAGCGCATCGGTCAGCGGATGCTGGGTGACCGATTGGGCGTCGGCGGCCAAGCCGCTGCCGGGATCGACGTCCTGCAACAGCAAGCCGCCGCCGATCAGTCCTAGCACTGCGGGCGCCGCGGCAGCTTCGCCGAAGCAGTCGAGCTTCTCTCCGGCGCACATCAGCCGGACGTTCTTGCCCCAGCGGGGCCTGGTCTGGAGGATCTCCAGTGCCTCGGCGCTGAAGGAGGGGGCGAGGATGATCTCGAAGAAGTGCCCCTCCCCGCTCATCGCCTCCGCGGCGGCGCTGTCGATTGGCACATTGGCTGCGATGATGCCGCCGAAGGCGGACATCGGATCCCCGGCGTCTGCCCGCTCGAAGGCCTCTTTCAGGTCCGCGCCGACGGCCGCGCCGCAGGGATTGGTATGTTTGAGCACCGCGCAGCCGGGCTGCGGCAGGCTCTGCGCGATGCGCAGGGCGGCGTCCAGATCCAGGTAGTTGTTGTAGGACAACGCCTTGCCGGAGAGCTGACGCAGCTGGGTCGTGCCCAGACCAGGCGTGGGCGAAGTCGGGGCGTAGATCGCCGCTTGCTGGTGCGGGTTCTCGCCGTAGCGCAGGGTGGCGACACGCTGACCGCCGAGTTGAATCGTCTGGCCCTCCCCGAGCGCAGCGCTGATCGCGGCGTCGTAGGCCGCGGTGCGGGTGAAGACCTTCTGCGCCAGCTCGGCGCGCGTGGCATCGCTGCAGCCACCGCTCTTGCTGATCTCCGCGAGTAGACGCGGATAGTCGGACGTCTCGCAGACCGCGGCGACGGCGGCGTGGTTCTTGGCGGCCGCCCGCAGCATCGTCGGTCCGCCGATGTCGATCATCTCGAGCAGCGCGGCGCCGGTCTTGCCCTCGGCCAGCGCCGCCTCGAAGGGGTAGAGGTTGATCACCACCAGATCGATGCGCTGGTGTCCGGCGGCCTCGAGCTCGGCCTGCTGGTCGAGCCGCGCGAGCAGTCCGGCATGGATCGCCGGATGCAAGGTCTTGACCCGCCCACCGAGGATCTCCGGGGCGCCGGTCAGGTCGGCCACCTCGACGTAAGGCAGGCCATGTTGGGCCAGATACTTCGCCGTCCCGCCGGTGGTCACGAGTTCGATATCGCGCTCGACCAGACCGGTCGCCAGCTCTGCCAACCCCGATTTATCCCAGACCGAAAGCAGCGCGCGGCGCATCTGCACTGTCATTGCTTCACTCCCGACTGGGCTTGAGTCCCAGCTTCTTCACCTTGTAGCGGATCGAACGGAATGACATGCCGAGCAGCTTGGCGGCATTGGTCATGTGGCCATTGGTGCGCTTCATCGCGGCGCAGATGTAGGCCTTCTCGATCTCTTCCAGCCGACCCTCGAGCGAGAGGCCTTCGGGTGGGATCTCGAGGCTCAGCTCGTTCGACGGCGCGGCGGCGGCGCGGATCTTGCCCAGCAGATCGTCCCTGTGTACCTCTGCATGCTCGGCCAGCGCCACCGCACGCTGCACGGTGTTCTCCAGCTCGCGCACGTTGCCCGGCCACTCGTAAGACATCAGCGCGGACATCGCGTCCTCGCTGAAGCGCAAGACTTCCTTGTGCATCGAGCTGTTGTAGACCTTGAGGAAGTGGCCGGCCAGCAGCGGGATGTCCTCCCGGCGGTCGCGCAGCGGCGGCAGCTCGATCGGGATCACGTTCAGCCGGTAGAACAGATCCTCGCGGAACCGGCCCTGCTCCACCTCTTCTTCGAGGTTGCGGTTGGTCGCGGCGATGAAGCGCACATCCACGCGCACCGTCTCGGTGCCGCCGACGGGAGTGAACTCGCGTTCCTCGAGCACACGCAACAGCTTGACCTGCACCTGGCTGCTCATCTCGCCGACCTCGTCGAGGAACAGCGTGCCGCGATGGGCCACCTCGAACAGTCCCTTCTTGTCCGCGATCGCGCTGGTGAACGCCCCGCGCATGTGGCCGAACAGCTCGCTCTCGAGAATGCTCTCGGTGAAGGCGCCGCAGTTGGCGGAGATGAAGTTCTCGTCCCGGCGCAGGCTGCGCAGGTGGATGCTGCGCGCGACCAGTTCCTTGCCGGTTCCCGACTCGCCGGTGATCAGGATCGTGCTGTCGGTTGCGGCGACCCGCCGGACCATCGAGAACACCTCGTGCAGCCCCTGAGAATTGCCGATCACCGGCTTGACCAGCAGGCTCTCTGACGGCTGGCCGACGCTGCGCTGGGCCTGCTTCTGTGCGATTGCGCGGGCTACCAGCGAGCGAATGATGTCGTTATCGAAGGGCTTCTTGATGTAGTCGTACGCCCCGAGGCGCATCGCGTCGACCGCCGTTTCCCAGGTCGAGTTGGCGGTCATGATGATCGACAGCACGCCCTCGTCGCGCTTCTTGAGCTCCTCCAGCAGCTGGATTCCGCTGAAGCCGGGCATCTTCAGATCCTGCAGCACCAGGTCATGCCGCGCGGGATCGAACAGCTCCAGGGCCACCTGGCCGCTCTCCGCCACGTCGACGTCATACCCCTCCTTCGAGAGCAGAATATCGAGAAAACGCACGATCCCTTGCTCGTCGTCGACGACCAGAATGCTTCCCTGAGCAGCGCTATCTACCACAGGGGTAGTATGGTCCCCAATCGGCAATCCGCAACCTCAATTGCGTCTCAGGCCTCCTCGTGGTCGATACCCGACAGCCGCAGGCCCGCCACCTCCTCCGGATTGACCGGAAACCAGACGCTGAAGGTCGTGTTCTCCCCCGGCGTGCTCGACACATCGATGCTGCCGTGGTGCGCCTCGACGATCCGGTTGACGATCGCCAACCCCATGCCGGTGCCGCGCGTCTTGGTCGTGACGAAGGGGTCGAACAGCCGGTCGGCCACCTCGGGATCGATGCCTTGACCGCGGTCGACCACCTCGATGCGCACGCCCTCGATCTCGTCGCGCCGCTCGTCGCCGGTCTTCTCGTCGAATCGCACCGCCAGCAGCAGGGGGTCCAGTCGCGCGCGCAGCAGCACCGGCTGATCGTCGCCAGAGGCCTGGATCGCATTCAGACCCAGGTTGAACAGCAACTGCCTGAGCTGCTGCGGGTCGGCCGACAGCGCCAGGTCGGGCTGCGCTTCGAGCTTGACCCGCTCGCCGCCCTGTTCGTTCTTCTGTAGCAGCAGGGTCACCTCGGACAGCAGGCGGTTGAGCTTGACCGGACGATGCACGGCCTTGGGCATCCGCGCAAACTGGAGAAACTCGGTGATGATGCCGTCGAGCCGGTCCGACTCGTCCAGCACGATCGACATCATCTCGCGCGCGTCATCCGGCAGGCTGGGTTCACGACCGAGCTCCTGCACGCAGCCGCGAATCGAGGCCAGCGGATTACGGATCTCGTGCGCGATGCTGGCGGAGAGCTCGCTGACCACCTGTAACCGGTCGGCGCGCTTGATCGCCTCTTCCATCTTGCGCCGCAGCGAGAGGTCGACCAGGATGCCGACCACGCCGCGCACGCGGCCCTTCTCGTCGAGCAGCAAGCTGGTATTGATCTCGGCCGGCACGATGTCGCTGTAGTTGGTGACCAGCAGCGTCTCGATCCGGCTCTCGGCATCTTCGAGCAGCGGCTTGATCGGGCCACGGTTGGCCTCGGGAATCACCTCGATCAGCTCCTGCCGCTCGACATCCGCGTCATACTTGATGCCCAGCAGATGCCGCGCCCGCGGGTTGAGAAAGACCAGCTTGCCGTGGCGATCGAGCGTGACCACGCCCTCGGACAGATTGTGCAGGATCTCCTCGTAGAGGATGCGTTCCTGCGACAGTCGCAGCGAGAGCCAGCGCGCGAGCAGGGCCACCAGATGGAAGGCCGAGACCTGCGCGACCAGATAGCCCATCGTGTAGGAGAACTCCCGCTGGACCGGCTCGAGCCAGGTGATCGCCACGCCGGGCAGGCTGCCGCCGCTGGTCGCGCTGAAGTAGTAGCCCAGCGAGACGGAGGCCTGCAGCACGGTCGCCACGCTGGCGAAGAGGATCGCGTCGTTGGGCCGCAGCAGCACGCCGGCCGCCAGGATGATGCCGAAGTAGAGATTGATGAAGGTCGAGTGCACGCCGCCGGTGAAGTAGACCAGCGAGACGACCGTCAGGCAGTCGATCAGTAGCTGAACCGTGGCGAAGCCGAGTTGCTGCTGGATGTGCTTCTGGACGACGGCGTAGAGCTGATTGACCACCAGCGCGACGAGGATCACCCCGAACACATAACCGAAGCCATCCCGCGGGAACATCCGCCCGCTGAAGAGCAAGACGATGCCCAGGCAGAGGATCAGGATCAGCGCACGCAGGATCAGCAGCAGACGCAGCCGCCGCTGCAGGTCATGCTCGCGTGGTGAGTGCTCTGGGTTCAGCGGCTAGCTCTGATTATTCATCAGATCGCTAGTGTCCGGACGCCAGCGATTCTTGCAGCTTGAAGATCGGCAGGAAGACGGCCAGCACGATCGCGCCGACCAGGAAACCCATCACCCCGATCAGCAAGGGCTCGATCATCGCGGTCAGCGACTCGACCGTGGCCGAGACCTGCTGGTCATAGAACTCCGAGATCTTCTCCAGCAGCTGCTCGAGCGCGCCGGATCGCTCACCGATCGTGATCATCTTGGCCACCATCGGCGGGAAGACCCAGAACTGGCCCAGCGGCTCACCCAGCGTCTCGCCCTGCCGCACGTTCTCGCGCGCGGAATCGATCGCTTCCTTGACGATCCGGTTGCCGGCTGTCTCGGAGACGATTTCCAGCGCGCCCAGGATCGGCACGCCGGACTTGATCAAGGTCGAGAAGGTCTTGGAGAAGCGGGAGATCGCAATCTTCTGGAACAGCTTGCCGAAGATCGGCGCCTTGAGCGTGATCCAGTCGAACTGGCGCTCGCCGACGTCGGTCTTTCTGTACATCACCAGGGCAAAGACGAAGACGCCCGAGCCCAGGAAGATCATGTACCAGTAGTCGCGCATGAACATCGAGATGGCCAGCAGTGTGATGGTGATCCAGGGCAAGTCGATCGACATCGAATCGAAGATGTCCTTGAACTTGGGCACGATGCCGATCATCAGGAAGGCGGTGATGCCCAGCACCATGCACAGCGAGATGACCGGATAGGTCATCGCCGACTTGATCTCGCGCTTCAGCTTGGCGGTCGCCTCCATGTACTCGGCCAGCCGAACCAGGATGATGTCGATCTGGCCCGAGGCCTCGCCGGCCTTGATCATCGCGATGTAGATCCGGGTGAAGTACTTGGGGTGCGCCCCCATCGAGCTCGACAGGTCGTTGCCCGTGCGCACGTCCTCGACCACATCGTTGAGCATCTGGGCGAAGCCCTTGTCCTCGGACTGATCGCAGAGCACCTCGAGACACTCCAGGATGGGGATGCCGGCGCCGATCATCGTCGACAGCTGCCGGGTGAACACCACCATCATGTCTCCCTTGCCGCCGCCGCCGCCGAACAGCCGGCCGGGCAACATCATCACGCCGAAGAACGGCATCAGGATCGCGTTGAGCACCAGCATGATCCCGACCTCGGTCGCCGCATTTCCGCCGCCACCCTTGCGCTTCTTGCCGCCGCCCACCTGCTTGATGTTGATCGGAGAGAGCTTCTGGCGCCGCAGCTGCGCGACCACATCCGACTGGTTGTCGGCATCCAGGCTCCCGCTGACGGCCTTGCCGGCCTCGTTCTGCGCCTTGTACTTGAACTTTGGCATCGCTAGTCTCTCATCGTTACGCGGATGATTTCCTCGATCGACGTCTTGCCTCTCAAGACGTTCAGCACTCCGCAGCGCCGCAGGCTGATCAGGCCCTCCTCCATCGCGGTGCTCTTGATATCCATCGCGCTACCCCCGTCGACGATCACGCGCTTGAGCGCCTCGGTCATCTTGAGCGTTTCGAGCAGCGCGAAGCGACCCTTGAAGCCCTCGGTACAGCGGTCGCACCCTCCGGTCTCGAAGATCTCGTGATCCGCGATCTCCGCCTCGGTGAAGCCCACATCGAGCAGTCGCTCCGGCTTGACGTCGTGCGGCTTCTTGCAGAAGTCGCAGAGCACTCGCCCGAGGCGCTGCGCCGCGACGAGCATCAGCGAGCTGGCCACCATGAATGGATCGACCCCCATGTCGATCATGCGCGTGATGGTCGAGGGGGCGTCGTTGGTATGCAGCGTGGAGAGCACCAGGTGGCCGGTCAGCGCCGCCTTGACGGCGATCTCGACCGTCTCGAGGTCACGAATCTCGCCCACCATCACGATGTCGGGGTCCTGACGCAGGATCGAACGCAGCGCGCCGGCGAAGGTCAGCCCGGCCTTGGCGTTGACTTGACATTGATTGACCCCTTCGAGCGCGTACTCCACCGGGTCCTCGACGGTGACGATGTTCTCCTGAATGCTCATCACCTCGTTGAGACAGGAGTAGAGCGTCGTCGACTTGCCGGAGCCGGTCGGCCCGGTGACCAGCAGCATGCCCCAGGGACTCTTGACGGTCTCCTGGATGTGCTCGAGCGCGCGCGTCTCGAATCCCAGCTGCACCAGACTCAGCGCCAGGTTGGAGGAATCGAGAATACGCATGACGATCTTCTCGCCGTGCGTCAGCGGCAGGATCGAGACGCGAAAGTCGACGCCCCGGCCCTCGATCTTGAGCTGAAACTTGCCGTCCTGTGGTTTCCGGCGCTCGGCGATGTCCAGGCCGGCCATGATCTTGATTCGCGAGGAGATGGCGTTCTGCATCTTCTTCGGCGGGCTGAAGGTCTCGTGCAATACGCCGTCAGTGCGATAGCGCACCCGAATGCGCCGCTCCATCGGCTCGATATGAATGTCGCTGACCTTGCTCTTGACCGCCTGAAAGATGATCAGGTTGACCAGCTTGACCACCGGGGCGCCGTCCTGCTTCAGATCGCTGATGTCGAAGTCGTCCGACATCGACAGATCCTCGACCTCCTCCATCTCGGGGTCGATCATCTCGTCGAACAGCTCGCTCATCTCCTGTTCGCCGGGATTGTAGGCCTTCTCGATCGCCCGCTCGACATGGTCCTCGAGCGCGACGACCGGCCGGATGTCGCAGCCGGTGACGATGCGCACATCGTCCAGCCAGAGCACGTCGAACGGATTGGCCACCGCGATGGTCAGGATCTGGCCGATCTTGGTGATCGGCAGGCAGTGATAATATTCGGCCCGGTCCCGCGGCAGCAGCTCGAGCACCGACTCATCCACCACGACCTGATCCAGGTCGATCGGCGGCATGTTCATCTGGACCGCCATCGCGCCCATCAACTGCTTGGCCTCGAGGTAGCCTTTCTCCACCAGCACCGTCGAGAGCGCCCGCTCCTCGCGGGCTGCAAACTCCTCTGCCTCTTCGAGCTTGTCCGTGGTCAGCAGGCCATACTTGCTGACCAGTCCCTTGATCCGGCGGTTGAGAACGACGTTGGCTTTGGCGACCATGGGGCGTACCTCGTTACAGACCTCGCTCGAACGTGTGCTTCAGGTCTTCCTTGTCAGTCGTGCGGGACATCGCCTCATCGTAGCTGATCAGTCCTGCCTTGTTCAGCAAGTAGAGCGCTTGATTCATCGTCGACATGCCTTCCTTCTGGCCGGTCTGGATCGCCGAGTAGATCTGGTGCGCCTTGCCGTCGCGGATCTGCGCGCGGATCGCCGGCGTGGCGATCATCACCTCGGCGCAGAGCACCCGCCCCTTGCCACCCACCTTGGGCAGCAATTGCTGGCAGAAGACCGAGTTGAGCGTGAACGACAGCATGGTCCGGATCTGCTGCTGCTGGTAGCTGGGGAAAACATCGACGATACGGTTGATCGTCTGGACGCAGTCGGAGGTGTGCAGCGTGCCGAAGGTCAGGTGGCCCGTCTCGGAGAGGACCAGCGCGGCCTCGATCGTCTCCATGTCTCGCATTTCGCCGATCAGCACCACATCCGGATCCTGACGCAGCACGCTCTTCAGCGCGGCGCCGAAGCCGTGGGTGTCGGAGCCGACCTCGCGCTGATTGAACAGGCAGCTCTTGTTGCGATGCACGAACTCGATCGGGTCCTCGATCGTGACGATGTGCTCCTGGCGCGTGGTATTGATGTAGTCGATCATCGCGGCCAGCGTCGTCGACTTGCCGCTGCCGGTCGCGCCCGTCACCAGCACCAGCCCCTTGGGTTGATTGCAGAGCTTGATGCAGATCGACTCGGGCAGGCCGAGCTGGCGGAAGTTCTTGATGTCGGTCGGGATCACACGCAGCACCGAGCCCACCGCGCCGCGCTGCTGGAAGACGTTGGTGCGGAAGCGGCCGAGCCCCTTGATGCCGAACGAGAGATCCAGCTCGAGGTTCTTCTCGAAGCGCGCGATCTGGTCGTTGTCGAGGATGCTATAGACCAGCTTCTGGCTGCTCTCCGGCGTGAGAAAGTCGTGATCGGTGTCGATCAGCTTGCCATCCACGCGAATCTTGGGGCGGCTGCCTGCGGTGATGTGGAGGTCGGAGCCTCCGCGCTGCACGAGAATCTGTACGAGTTCCTCGATGGTGATCAAGAATGAGCCCTCAACGCAATCTCAGACGGGTATGACGGGCACAAAATGCCCAACGGGAATGGTACGCTTTGGGCTCGCCAAAGGCAATAATGTTTGGCAGGCGGTGGACTTAGGGTCCGCGCAATATCAACTGCTCGTTCTGGGGTATCCACTTCGCTCAGGTGTGCCAACGGAAGGAACACCAATTTCAGAGACATCGCTTCGCGCCGGTAACCCCATCCTGCCAATTTAACAGGCTACAGGGAACAGGGAACAGGGAAGTGAAACTGGGAATGCTGATG
>CAZMLI010000039.1:12180-19435 GCA_964566865.1 uncultured Planctomycetota bacterium | reverse complement strand
GATGCTACCGCACGGCCCGCTTCAAGGGCACGCCGATCGTGCTGATCGACGACAATAGCGACGGTTACTTCGACGGCTTCGGCAGCGACGCGATGATCGTCGGTCGCAGCCGCTACGCCAGCTACCTGAGCAATGTCGTCTCGATCAAGGGCAAGCTGTATCAACTGCGCATCAATCGCGCAGGGACGCAGATCGCGCTCAAGCCCTGGACCGGCACGACGGGCAAGATCGACCTGATCAGCGGCTTCAAGGCCGGTGGCAGGCTGGCCGCCGTCGTGATCAAAGATGGCGACAAGAGCTTCAACGCCGTGACCAAAGGGCTGACGGTCCCGGCCGGCACCTACACCCTCAGCTGGGGCAAGGTGGTCAAGGGCAAGAAGCGGGCGAAGATCGAGGCCAGCATCGCGGTCACGGTCGAAGCGGGCAAGACCGCCACGCTGAAATGGGGCCATCCCTTCACGCTCGACTTCAGCGCCACGCGCCAGGGCAAGCGCGTGACCGTCGGCGTCTCGGGGATCTCGATCACCGGCCGCGCCGGCGAGCGCTACTCGCTCTTCTCTCCCAGCTCGTTCACGCCGTACGTGCGCATTCGCAACAAGTCCACCCGTTTACCGCTGGCCTCGGGCCAGATGTCACTCGGCTGATGCGGTTCGGCCTCCCCGTACACCGGCGGTGTACGTAACCCGGACGAACCGATTCAGGTGATGGTCAGCGAACGCAAGTACCAGGAACTGCTCGGCAGACTGGCAAGTGCCTGGAAGGATTACTGAGCGAGAGATGACGACCACAGGAACGACGCCCCATGAGTGCCAGAAAGACCAGGGGGTCTTCCTGCACAACGTCAGCTGGGAGCAGTACGAAGCAATCCTGGCGATCCGTGGAGAATCGAGTGTCCCTCGCATGACCTACCTGCGGGGGGAGCTCGAGCTGATGAGCCCGTCGATGGACCACGAGGGGATCAAGACCATGATCGGTCGCCTGGTAGAAGCTTATGCGGAGACAAAACGGATCGACCTCAACGGATTTGGCTCGTGGACGCTGAAGGAGAAGGCGTTGGAACTGGGCGCCGAAGCGGACGAATGTTACATCATCGGCCGATCGGAAGGCCGCGAACGGCCGGACTTCGCGATCGAGGTCCACTGGACCCATGGCGGCCTCGACAAGCTAGAGGTCTACCGCGGGCTGGAGGTTCCAGAGGTCTGGATGTACGAGGAGGACCGGATCGTCATCTACCAGCTGCTGGACAACGCTTATCAGCGCGTCGTCCGCAGCGATTACCTACCGAACCTGGATCTGGCGGAACTGCTCGAATACCTCGACAATCACAATCAGTCGGCCGCAGTACGCGCCTACCGGGTGTCCCTCGCCGGCTGATCTTCCGCGGACTCCGCAATATCCTCGCTGCCCCATAACAGACAGCCCGCGGCCTTCGCGATGCCCGCGACCTCCGGCCTGAAGCCGGGGCGCGAAGCGAAGGCGGGGATCACCTCGCGCAGCGAGTAGTGTTCGGCAAAGCTGGCGACCGTCGAGAGAAAGGTGCTGAGTTCGGCGCCGGACAGCGGGTCGCCCGACCAGCGCGTATTGACCGCGATCGCGCGACCGTCATCGTCCAGACCGACCAGGTCGATCGACGAGCTGCGCAGCCACCAGGCACCGAAGCGATGCGCGAGCAGCGGCAGCTCACCGGCCAGGTTGCGGGCCTGTACCCACTGCCCCACCACCTGCCGGAACGGCAGCTCCAGGAAGTCCTCGAAGGTCGGCTCCAGAAACCGCTCGCGCACCAGCGCGACCTGGTCCTGGTCCAGAAACGAGCGGTAGCTGAAGACGTAGCGGAACCAGAAGCGGAAGAACGGATCCTCGAAGACGTACTGGCCGCGCCGCGACCCCGAAGGATCTTGCTCGGTGATCGGCACTTCGCGCCGGATGATGCGCAGGTCGCGCAGGACGCCGAGGTATTTCGACAGCAGCTGGTTCTCCAGGCCGGTCTCCTCGGCGATCGCCTGGCTGCGATGCTTGCCGTGTGCAATCGCCCGCAGAATGCTGAAGTAGCGGTTGGGCTCGCGCAACTCCTCCATCAGCAGAAAACGGACCTCCTCGTAGAGGTAGTTGCCCTTGGTCAGGATCTTGCGACCGATGTTATCCAGCGGCGTGAGCGCAGGATCGAGCTTGACCATGTAGGCCGGCACGCCACCCACGGTGCCGTAGAGCGCAACCCTGTCCTCGAAAGAGGCCTCCGGAAAGAAGTGCCGCTGGTCGCTGAAGTGCAGCGGGTCGAGATGAATCTGTGCTGTCCGGCGCCCGTACAACGGACTCTTGTGGCCGAGCACCTCCTTTTCCATGAAGGAGAGCGTCGACCCGCAGAGCACGAGCTTCAGCTTGCAGGACTCGAAGTTGCCGTCCCAGACCCGCTGGAGGATCGAAGGCAGCGCTTTGTTCGAGGCGCAGAGGTACGGAAACTCGTCGATGATCGCCAGTAGCCTCTCATCCTTGGCGCGTGCGACGAGGTACTCGAGCAGGTTGTCCCAGCGAGTGAAGCGCTCGCCCTGCAACGCCGGGTCCTCCGTATAGCGATGGATCCGCTCCGAGAATTGACGCAGCTGATCCGACTCGGTCGACAGATCCGCGCTGAAGAACAAGCACGGGATATCGCGGGTGAAGTGTCTCAGCAGCTCTGTCTTGCCGATCCGGCGCCTGCCGTAAAGCACGACGAACTCAGACTTTTCGCTCTCCCACGCCTCGCTCAGCAGCGCCAGTTCACTCGTACGATTGACGAATCCGGGCATCCCACCTCCATCAGTAGACTACGCAAGAGTAGCCTATTCCATGACACGGAGCAACCATTTTTCGTGGAGGAAGTACCAAAAAGGGTCACAGTGAGGAGGCGTGTTTATTGTGCAATTCGCTCTGATTCACCATAAGCTTAATGCAACCCATGGATTAGAGATTTCAGGCCAGGAATTTTTATGCCTGGCATGACTCTTGCACTTCGAGCGTTATCAAAGGGGAAAGCGATCGAACAGACCGAGGAAGCGTGATCCAAATGACCAGAACAGCCCGTATCTACCTGAGGATAGACGAACTGCGAGACCGACTGCAGGCTCTGCAAAACAGAGATGCTGGTCGGGACAGACCCATCCAGGAAGTGGCAATCCAGGCCGTTCGCCAGGAGCTCAGCCGACTCGGACGGTCCCTCTCCGAGCTTGTGCGGCGCAAGCTATAAACGAGCCGATCGTCAGCCCAGCGGTCTGATGGGCCCTATGGGGCCTTCAGGCTCGACTCTATTTCTTCTGCATTCAAGCAGAAGCGCTCGCCATCCAACCGTTTGAACCAGTAGACCTCTTGCCCATGGTCACTACCGGTTTCGACATAGATCAAGTGATTGACGCAACAATAAGACTTTATCAACCGGGCCATGCTAGCCTCACCCCCGTAAGTAGTGCCCAATCCGGATGAAATCCGAGGAATGATGCACCATCCCTGGTGCATCGTCAAACACAAAGACACCAATTTCACATATATTTGGGATCAATTTGTATCTCACTACTACATATAGGGTTCCGTTGATCTTTTCTGCACCGCTGGTATGCTCGGGCCCATGAGGCAGCTCTGCGATCAACTCGAGACACGCATCGCCGGGTACGGTCGAGTCGCCGTGGCCTTTTCGGGCGGCGTGGACAGCGGGCTGATCCTCGGGCTGGCCGCGCGCGTGCTGTCTGGCAAGGTGCTGGCGTTGACGGCCGACTCCCCTGCCTTACCCCGCGCCGAGCTGGAGAGCGCCCTGCGATTGACGCGCCTGCTCGGCATCCCGCACGAGGTGGTCGCGACCCGCGAGACAGACGACCCTGAGTATCAACGCAACGAGACCAGCCGCTGCTATCACTGCAAGCAGACGATCTACACGGCCATGCGCGACCGAGCCGCCGCGCTGGGCTATCCGGTCCTGCTCGACGGCACCAACGGGGAGGATGCCGCGGATCGCCTTCGACCCGGACTGGCCGCAGGTCGTGAGCTCGGTATCGAAAGCCCGCTGGCCGATGCGGGTCTGGGCAAGCAACAGATCAGGCGGCTGGCCCGGCGGCTGGGATTGCCAGTCTGGGCCAAACCGGCCTTCGCCTGCCTGGCCTCTCGCCTGCCCTTCGGCGAACGGGTCACCGATCAGAAGCTGGCAACCGTCGAGAGCGCCGAAGCCGCGCTGCGTGAGATGGGGTTCCGCGCCTTCCGGGTTCGACACCACGGTAACATCGCGCGAATCGAGCTGCCGCCGGAAGAACTGGCCCGCGCACTCGCGCCCGCTGTCCGGGAGCGGCTGATCAGCCAGATCCGCGCCGCCGGCTACGTCTACGTCACACTCGACCTGGCCGGCCTGCGCTCCGGCTCGATGGCTGAGGCGCTTTAGTCCGGATTAGTCCGGATTAGTAGGCTACGCGTGCGTACGCTACTTCTTCGGGCGGATCAATTCCAGATAGCGACGCACCAGTCGCTGATCCTCGTCCGGGATCAGCTCGCGCTCTATCTGACGCTCGGCCAGACGCTGGTAATGACGATGTAGCTTCGCACTCCAGCGGCGGGTGCCCTTGGCCGAACTGCCAGCTCGCTCCGCATGATAGAACTGGCCTTGCGCCAGACGGAATCGGCCGGCGCCCACCAGCGGACGGACCTGGAACTTGCGCCGCTTGACCGCCATCCGTTGCGCCTTGCCCAGCAGTCGTTTCTTCTTGCCCCGCCGCGGCTGCTTTTCCCCTCTGGGCTTCCGGGCACGGTCAGTCCGCGGTTTCTGCTTCCGCGGGCCGGCCTGACCGCCGCGCTGCTTGCGCTGCGGCCGGCGAGCCTGATCCCTCGACGGAGCAGTGGCCCGAGCCTGCCGTACGGCACCAGCCGCCGCGGCGCCGCCTGACCGCTGCTTGCCCGCCCGCGACCCATGGCGCGTGCCATCCGCCTGCAGCAGCACCAGCGGACGGGGCGCCTTGCCGCCATCGTCCGCCTCGGCCGGCGGCCAGAGGAAGATCGGCAGGCCGCAGAGCATGAACAGTGTCAACGCGGCGGCCAACCCGCGAGTCGGACCTGGCCGGCTCGCGCTGCCGGGCAAGATCGCGGTCAGCCGCGTCACGGCGTCCCGCACCAGCGCCTGCTCCCACTCACCCTGCCGATCCTGCAGCGAGCAGGCACTGGCCAGCCGGTCGGCCAGCCCGTAGCGACGGTCGAGCTGGTGGGCGCAGCGCAGCACCGTCCACCCCTCGCGACGCACGCGCAGCGCCGCCAGCAGCGCCGAGACCACCAGCGACAGCGCGCCCAGATAGAGCATCAGCGTCGGCGTGGCAGCAATCGGCAGAGCGACCCGACCCGCCAGCAGGTGCAGGACGAGCAGCAACAGCGCCCCCTCGAGCAGAAATGTCGAGGCGATCGGCACGAACAACAGCCAGAAACGACCCCGTCGGATCGCACGCTGCTGTCGCCGCATCAATGGCTGAAGCGCTGGCTGCATCCTTTCAGCATACTCGCGTCGGCCCCGGGCCGCTAGACATCCCCCGGCCAGCTGTTTATCGTGCCAGTATGCCCTCCGAGCAGACCCCCGAGGTCGAGTACGAAGTTCGCCGGTCCGCGGACGTTCTGCTGGAACGCCTGCAGTCCAGCGATATGGCCACCCGTCTGTCCACCGCTAGCACCTTGCGACGCATCGCCCTGCACGTGCCGGACCTGGACCGCCCCGCCTCGGCCCTGTCCCGGGAGACTGCCCGCGTCCGGACCTTGCTGCTGGACTGGATCGGCTTCAGCGCGCGCCCCGACGAGGATGAGATCGCGACCTTCGTCAGCCAGCAAGTTCGCTGCGGACCGCTCGCCAGCCAGTTCCCGCTGATCGGACCGAAGCTGGTGTCCTTCGAACGCGCCGCCGGGCTGCTCGGTGTGCCTCCGAAGCGGCTGCAGGCCATGGTCGATGAGGGCCTGCTCCAGCCCTCCTACGAGCAAGGCAAGCTCCAGTTTCGGCTGTCGGACATCCGCGCACTGCGTGACGCCAAGCGCGAAGACAAACCGCAACGCGAATCATCGGCGCCGCGACTTAGGAAAGCGGCGCTGCCCATGGAAGACCGGATCGACCCCGAGGACGAGCTGGGGGAGATGATGTCGGCCACGGCGGAGTTCGAGGGAGAGGCAGACGAATGCCTGCTGGACCTGATGTGGGCCGGCGAGGACTTCAACGAAGAACAACCCGCAGCAGCCGCGGCGCCCGCGCTGCTAAGCATTATGCCTGCGCCCACTGCAGGCGGATCGACGCTGCGTCGAAGCCGCGCGGCTCTCGAGCCGGACGAAGCCGACTTGGAGTCCTGCGCCATTCACGCTACGACGTCGAGCGCATGGTGGCGGAGCTGCTGTACTGCTATCGCGTGCTGACCGACGGGCTGCGCGAGCGGCAGGGGCTGCGACTGCCCGACCCCGACAAACGGCTGCGACTGCTGGACTACGAGGACGCGCTGCTGATGCGCCATCCGAAAGTGGCGCCCTGGGAGCTCGCGCAAGCCATCCCGGCCAGCCGCCGCGCCCTGCAGCGGCTGATCCAGCTGCTCTGTTCACCGGCGCAAGTGATCTACGCCCGCAACTGGCCGCGGGCCGATCTGCTCGAACAGCTCTCGCTCGCCGAGCCCGGCGACGCGCTGGAGCCCGAGCTACAGCTCGAACTCGAACGCTGGCTGACGCGCCAGATCGCGAAGATCCTCGATCAGCAGCGCTTCCCGATCACGATCGAAGAAGCCCGCTGGCGCGCCGCCGAGGCGCGGCTGTTCCGCCAGCGATACCGATTTCAGCAGACGCTGCAAAGCCAGTTCGTCTAGGCTGCAGGCCAGCCTGAAAGCCGCTCTTGACCGCCTCCCTCTCATGCCCTACGGTGACGTTCAGCATGCAAGACCCGAGCCCGCTGATCCCGATCACAAGGCCAACCATGGGTGCCGAGGAAGTCGAACGGGTTGCCCGGGTCATCGAGAGTGGCTGGATCGCTCAGGGCCCCGAGGTGGCGGCATTCGAACAAGCCGTCGCTGACTTTTGCGGTGCGCCGCACGCCATCGCCGTCTCGAATTGCACCGCTGCCTTGCACCTCTGCCTGCTGGTGCTCGGGCTCGGGCCGGGCGACGAGGTGATCTGCCCTTCAATGTCCTACGTGGCGACTGCCAACGCGATCAGTTACACGGGGGCAACGCCGGTCTTCGCCGAGGTGGACCGCCGAACCTACAACCTCGACCCGGCCGCCGTCGAGGCCGCGATCAAC
>CAZMLI010000039.1:0-12080 GCA_964566865.1 uncultured Planctomycetota bacterium | reverse complement strand
CAGCATGTCTGCCTGGGATACAATTATCGGCTGACCGATATTCAGGCGGCCATCGGCCTGGCCCAGATGGACAAGCTGGAGTCGATCCTGGCGCGCCGGCTGGCGCTGGCCAGGCGCTATACGGAGCAACTCGAGAACCACCCCTGGCTGACGCCTCCGTACATACCCGACTATGCGCAGCCCAACTTCCAGAGCTACGCCGTGACAATCGCGGAAGATGCTCCCATGACGCGCGATGCGCTGATGCGAAACCTTCACGAGGCGGGCGTCGCGACGCGCGCCGGAATCATGCTGATCCACCAAGAACCAGCCTACGCAGGCCACGCCCATGGCGCGCTGCCGATCTCGGAGCAGGCCAACCAGTGCTCGTTGCTTCTGCCCCTGTACCCCGAAATGCGACCAGAGGACCAGGACCAGGTGCTCCGCTTGCTGGATCTTGATGCCAGCTAGTAGACGAAGCGTCGGATTCGCACTGTTCGCCTTCCTGCTCAGCCTCTACCTGCTGACGGGATCCGGCCACCTGCATTCGATCGACGATGCCATTCAACTGAGCGTGGCCGAATCGATCGTCGAGCAACGCAGCCTCGAGGCGAAGTACATACGCGACAATCCCGCCAGGCCCGCCGCGGACAAAAAGTACAGCAAGTACGGCATCGGACAGTCCCTGCTCTATGTCCCGTTCGTGATCGCCGGGAACCTGACCGCCCGGATCTATCCCAGGCGAACCGCGCATCAGTTCACTGTTTTCTATGCCAGCTTTCTCAACGCCCTCTTATCGGCGTTGACCTGCTGGGTGCTCTTCCTGCTGGCCGCGGATCTCGGAATCAGCTTGCGCGCCTCTGCACTGCTCGCACTGATTCACGGCACGACGACGATTCAGTGGCCCTATGCACACGACGCCTTCAACATGACGGCAACCGGGCTGGCTCTGCTAGCCTGTCTGACTCTGCTGCGTCGAGGGCGCGCGGATGACAATCATCGGCTCATCCTGCTGGCCGGTTGCGCGCTGGCCGGGGGAATCTTGACCCGGCTGACCCTGGTCCTCGCGCTCCCGGGGATCTGCCTTTTCCTGCTCTCCGAGCGACTGTGGCTGAATCTCGCGGCGGTTCGTCGGCTGGCGGCTTTGCTGCTGCCGATCGCACTGGCCGCCTTGCTGATCCTGGGTCTCAACTGGTTCAAGTACGGCGGCCCGTTCCAGTCCGGCTACGAGGGGGAGGTCCCGTTCGACACACCGCTCTGGCTCGGGCTGGCCGGCTTCCTCTTCAGCAGTGGCAAGAGCATCTTCCTCTACTCTCCCGTCTTGCTCGTCGCCATCGTCGCGTTCGGTCGCCTGCTCGAATCGGATCGCCGGTTCGCCGTGCTGACCCACGGGACCGTGCTGGTCTTCCTGCTGTTCTATTCACGCTTGGATTACTGGCACGGAGACTGGGCCTGGGGCCCGCGTTATGCCGTTCCCTGGACGGCGCTGCTGATTCTCCCGCTGGGCTTCGTCCTGGGCCGCTGGCAGCAGTTGTCGAAGGCAAAGCGATCAGCGATCATCCTGCTCGTGGCGACAGGCTTCACCATTCAGACCGTCGCGATCGCGATCGATTACCAGGTCCAGATGGAACTGATGCAGGAGCAGGGAAATATGGACAAGCGCCTGTGGCGCCCAGGTCATTCCCCGCTGGTGGTTCAGGCGAGGACCTGTTTGCAAGTTCTCCGAGGAACGGCGCCTTATCCGAATCGACCGCGGGACTTCGACTCGGGCAGACCCCGGGAGAACACCTTCGATCTGTGGTGGGTCTACATGTGGAAGCTGGGCGTCGCCCGCAAACTCGTGGTGGCGGCATTGCTTCTACTCGTTACCCTGACATTGCTCGCGGGCGTCGCACTGGCCCGTCAACTCAGTGCTGGGCATCAAGGATGTGACGATGGTCGACAATAGCGCAGAGTCCAACGACGAGATCGAGGTCAGCTTCGTCATGCCGTGCCTCGATGAAGTGGAAACGCTCGAGGGGTGCATCGAGGTCGCGCAACGCTGCATCGACGAGCACGGCCTCGTCGGAGAGATCGTGATCGCCGACAACGGCAGCACGGACGGTTCCCAGGAGCTCGCGGAGCGCTGCGGCGCTCGGGTGGTGAACATCCCCGAGCGTGGCTACGGCGCGGCGCTGATGGGCGGCTTCGAAGCGGCGCGGGGGCGCTATCTGGTGATGGGCGATGCGGACCAGAGCTACGACTTTGGCGAGGCCATCGGCATGATCGAGAAACTGCGCGCGGGCGCGGACCTCGTGATGGGCTCACGTTTTCTCGGAAAGATCGAGCCGGGGGCGATGCCCTGGCATCATCGTTGGATCGGCAACCCGGTCCTCAGCCTGGTCGGACGGTTGCTGTTCCAGTCGCCCGTCTCGGACTTCCACTGTGGCCTGCGCGCACTGACCCGGGCAACGTACAAGAAGCTGCGACTGCGAACGACTGGAATGGAGTTTGCCACCGAGCTGGTGGTGAAGGCCACTGCACTCGGGATGCGCGTCGAGGAGGTTCCGATCACGCTGTATCCCGACGCCCGATCGAGACCGCCCCATCTCCGCAGCTGGCGAGATGGCTGGCGCCATCTGCGCTTCATGATGACGCTCTCGCCCCGGTTCACACTCTTCCTGCCGGGGCTGCTGATGATGCTCGGGTCGGGCGCACTGCTGACCTGCCTGAGTTTTGGACCGCTGGACCTCGGCTTCGCCGTGCTCGATATCCACACGATGCAACTCTCCAGCCTGCTGGTGATCGTCGGCTACCAGGGCGTGACGACTGCGATCGCCGCTCGCATCTATGCGGTGGCCGAAGAGCTCGGCCCACCCGCGCGCTGGATGCAAAAGGCCTTCGAGATCTTCACGCTGGAGCGCGGTCTGCTGACCGGCCTCGCCGCTCTGCTGATCGGCCTCGGCTTCATCGGACATGCGACCTGGGGCTGGGCCGGCGGCGGGTTTGGGCCGCTCGTTCCAACGGTCACGATGCGCCCCGTCCTGATCGGCGCCACGTTCGTCGCACTGGGAATTCAGACACTGCTGATGTCCTTTCTCTACAGCATGTTCAGCATCCCCCGGCGGGGCGCCGGTCCGCCGGCGTGAAGCTGCTCGATCGCCTGTTGCGCGCCTGGCGGGTCAGAATGGCGATACCCCATGTACATTCGAGCGATCGGCTGCTGGACATCGGCTGCTTCGACCGCTTGCTGATCGACCGTGTCTTGCCACGCATCGAATCCGCCCTGGGAATCGATGCCGAGTGCACGCCGAGCAAGGACGAATGCGTCGAGATTCGTCAGGGGTTCTTTCCGGGTGACTTCACGCTGGCCGAGTCATCCTTCGACTGCATCACGATGCTCGCAGTGCTGGAGCACGTCGACGATCCGGGCCCCCTGGCAAAAGAGTGCGAGCGCCTGCTCACACCCGGCGGACGCCTGGTGCTGACCGTGCCCCATCCCCTCGTCGACCAGGTGCTCGCCGTGTTGATGTTCTTCAGGCTGGCCGATGGCATGTCGGCCGAAGAGCACCATGGCTTCGACGTCTCGCAAACCCGCCCGATCTTCGAACAGGCGGGTCTTCGACTCGTTCGTGAGCGTCGTTTTCAGCTAGGGCTCAATCGGCTCTTTGTCTTCGAGAAGCCCCCGCTGGGCAATTGAATCAGCCCCAGGCGGCGGGGTCGAGCTGGTAAAACGCTTCGAGCGCGTAGTAGATCACCGGGTGGTTCTGCTTCAGCTCGCTGGATTGCTCGAAGAAGCTCTCGCTGGCGCAAGGGAAGAACTCCGCGCGGGCCCCGGCGTCCCACTCCGCTGCATATTGGTCGACGACGTGCCCCTGGCCGCTGCGGTAGCGCCGCACCAGCTCGTCGTATTGCTGCTCGAGAAAGGTCGTCCAGCGACGCCGTTGCTGCTCGTCGGCAGCGAACGGAATGCTGTCCGCCGTGTCGTCGTCCGCCCAGTCCAGCAGATGCGCAAATTCGTGAATGATGATGTTGTAGTTCTTGCTGCCAGCCCGGGTGCCATGCTCCGCGGCGAACCAGTTCAAGCGGATCCGGCTGCGTGTCGAATCGCCACCGACATTGCCCCGTCCCTCCGGGTTGCCGCGCATGATCTCCACCCGCGCCAGATGCCGGAAGTCGTCGAAACTCCGACCGAGCAGCAACAGGCAGGCGTCGGCGGCAACGCACAGACGCATCCAGTCGCTGACCTCCGCGCTGTCGAAACCTCGAGCGACCAGCTTGATCTGATCGCAGAAGACCAGGATCAGCCCCTCCAGCCGGTGCTTCAGCTCGTCGGGCAAGCGGCGATAGAGCGCGACCCTCTGCAGCAACATCCGCCGCCAGCTCGTGGGAAAACGCCGTGCGGCAACCTGCTCCCGGCGACGATGAATCCAGCCCAGCGGATCGACGCCCAGCCAGTCCTGGTAGAGCGCGTAGAGCGCGGGTAAGTCGCGCTTCAACTCGTAGGGCTGCTCGAAGAAAACCGGCACGTTGCAGGCCAGCAGATCCTCGTGTGACCGCGTATCCCGATACTCCCACCAGAACAAAGTGTCTCGGTTGGCTCGCAGCAGATAGTCGCCGTAGCAGCGATGCAACGCCTTTGTCCTGGCCGCGTCCAGCTTGCCGACCAGCAACTCCGCGAAACGATAGAGCACGGTGTTCAGGCCGTTGTTGGCCACCTCGATGTCCGCGGACGCCTCGGGCCAGTCGACCAGCAGCTTGCCCTCCCGCCACTCGGACTTGTGACCGCTGGCCAGCGGCGCCCGTCGCAGCACCAGCTTCTGCAGGCCCTCGAACGACTCGGCGCAACCACCGAGCAAGAGCAAGCAGGCCTGTCCCGCCACCAGCACCTTCAGTCGCTCGGTCATCGGCACGGGCCCGCGGATCGAGATCTCGCTCAGTACACGCGCGATGTGCTGCTGCAGCAGGCCTTGCTCGGCCTCCGTCAGGGCGCGATAGAGCGCGAGATCCTCTGTCAGCCAGCGGGACCAGTCCGGATTCGACACTACCTGGGACCTACCAGATGAACAGCTTCTCGAGCGCCCAGTACAGCCCCTGGCCCAGCAGCAGCAGCGGGCCCGGCGTCACCGCCTGCTCGAACGAGACATCGATGTGCGAGAGCGACGCGCGGTCGTGGATGTACTTCAGCTTTCCCTTGAGCTGCTCGATCGTGCGCTGCACACGTTCGAGCTCCTTCTCGACCGCCAGCGTCTCCTTGACGTTCTTGGCCCGCTTGAGCAGATCCTCGTAGCGCTTGCGAAACTTCTCCGCGTTTCCCAGGCGCGCCTTGAGGTCGATGTAGGACTCGGTGACATCGCGACCGGAGATGTGCTTGCGCGCCACCTCGCCCATCTCTTCGTACTGCTTGATCAGCGCGAGAAACTTCTCGGCGGGCACGCGCACGGTGATGGAGGTCCTGGAACTCGAGAGCACGAAGCCGTTCGACTTGCGCACCAGATCCATCGCCTCGCTGACCGCCTCCGCCGGATCGTCGACCTCGATGCGCAGGCTGGCGTTCGACAGAATCACCCGGCCGCCCGCCGCCTTGACAACGCGGTCGAAGGCCAGGATCATCGAAAGACCGCCGGTGACCGCTAACGGCTCCGCCTCGTGCTCGGCCGCCACGTCCTGGTAGGCCATCGAGGCACAACCGGTGAGGATCAGTAGGGGCAACGACAGCAACAACAATAACAGCACGCGATGTTTCATCAGTGGATTCTCCCTGGGTCGATTTTGCCGATTGGACGCGCCGCTGCCCAGAAGATTCATCCGTCCGCGTTACTTCTTCTTCGGCTTGCCGGTCTCCAGGTCGAACTGCTCGTCGGCGGTCAGCGGCCGCACGATCATCCAGGCCCCGCTGGGGCGTTTCTTGACCCAGATCTGGCGCTCGATCTTCTCACCACCGTCGATCGTGCAGGTCACCTTGCAGAAACCGACACCCGGAACCTTGCGGCTCTGCCGCAACCTGATCCAGCCGACGACAAAACCCTTGTCCGTGTGCCGCGTCTGCATCTCCCGCTCGAGCCAGCGCCCGATGATGTAGTTGGCCTGTTGATGATCCCAGCTCTTGGCCGTCGGCAGTTTTAGCGGATGCGCCTGCATCACCTGGTCCTTGCGCAGCATCTGCTGGACGCGCCAGTTGCCCTGCTTGGTGAAGATGAACTTGGAAAACGTCTCGGCCCCGCCGTCGACCTTGTAGTAGACCAGCCCCTGGCCGCTGCCCTGTTTGCCCATGCCGCTGGGCCGCATGCCCGCGGTGCGCGTGACCGTCAGCTTCTTGCCGGCGAACTGCTTTTCCAGGTGCTTGCGGGCCAGATAACCCAGCGCGTTGCCGTCGTTGAGCGTCAAGTCCGGCGCATCCTCGCGAAACCAGGTCACCGGCACCACGAAGTCGCCCGAGATCTGGCCGCCCTTGGCGCCGCCCAGGCGCAGGCTGATCTTGCCCGGCAGCTTGCCGTCCTTGATCGGCCCGAAGACCAGCTTCATCTCGTATTTCGACATGTAAAAGTCGGTGCCCGTCCTCCAGCTTCCCGGCTTCTTGTTGTAGCGCAGGTGAATGTGCGGATGGCTACGGCTCTGCTTGCTGAACTGCAGCGACTTTCCGGCCAGCCGACCCTTGGTCTCGCTTTTCAAGAAGATCAGCAGCGACACGTAACGCGCGTCCTTCGCACCCTTGCCCTGAGTGAGTACGAGGTTGCCCTGCATGACCTTTGCCTGATCGAGCACGAACGGCTTGCCACGGAGCTTGCCGCGTACGGTAGGCACCGGGCGCTTGCTGACCTGCGCCTGCGAGGGCGAAGGCAGCGGCTTCGGTCCTCCCTTCTTCTTGATCGGCTGCTTCTTTTTCGGTCTATTCTGGGCCGGATCATCGGTTTTTTCACCACACCCGGCCGTCAACAACAGCAGCCCTGCAATCATCAGTATTCGATTCATGGCCGCATTAACGACAATCTGGCTGGGTGACACAAGCACTCAAAATAGCCAATTTCTGGCGCAATTTTCAGGCATGCGAGAAGCACAATATCTGGGGGGACTGTCTGGCTTTGCTCAAGTCTTGGACAAAATAGTGTGGAGTCTCGTACAGCTATTACGCCCAATATCAACCAATCGCACCAACACGTCCATGCCGCAACCCTTACAACAGGATATACTTCGCGTGCAATGCAAACTGCAAACGTAGAGCTACACATGGCTTTCTTCTGGATCTGCCCCGATTGCGGCGTCGATAACTTCGAGCGCGGCGTATTCTGGGAGTCCTGCGGTGCGAGCAGCGCCAGCGGCTCGGAGAACTTCATGTTGACGCCCGGAGAAGTGACCTGCGCGGATTGTGATGCAGCGTTCGAGGTGGATGGCGACGAGTTGGAGCTCGATCAGGAAGCATAACTCGGTCAATGCGGGTCACCCTCAACCTGGATTACAATATCGTTCCGCTGGATCGGGACGAGATCGCGCCATTCCTCGAACAGTGCCTGGCTGCGGGCGTGCAGCGGGTTCTCTGGCGCCTGTCGATCTGCGGCAAGGTGGCCTACCCCAGCCGGATCCGCGAGATCGTCGAGCACAGCACCGTCTCCGAACGCGTGGCTGCTTTCGACCCGCTCGAGGTCGCGCTCGAGGCCGGCGCGCGGCTCGGCATCGAGGTCGTGCCCTGGATCACACTGTTCGACGAGATCTTCGAATGGGCCACACTGGTCTCCGAGGAGGTCAAGTCCCATCCCGAGTGGCAGCTCCAAAACGAGGCGGGGGAAGCCTTTCCGGGAATGCTGTGCTACGCGACGCCCGGGGCCCGGCAGCTCAAGCTGGCCGAGCTGGAAGAGATCTTGGCCTACGACCCGCCCGCCCTCTATCTCTGCACGCGCAGCCACGCCGCACACAACCTGCCCCGGCCCTTCCCGCCACGCGACAGCTACAGCCACCACCCTCTACTGACCGCTGAAACCCCGGGACTGCGCGCCCGCCAGCACGGCGAGCAGTTCAGCGGCTTCCTCGCGGACGTGCGCCAGCTCGCCGGCAAGACGCCGCTCTCGGTCGGCATCCGGCTGCAGCCACTGAGCGCGATGAACCTCTCGCCCTGGGCCCGGATGGCCCGATTCTGGCGCAGCTGGGAGATCGACGAGCTGATCCTCGGCGCCGGCGACGACCTGCTCGATATGTCGGCGGACGAGATCGCCCGGCAAGTCCAGGCCTACGAAGGGGCGCCGGCGACGCGCAGTTGCTGGGTCCGGCTCTGGGACTGGCGCCCGGACACCGACGAGACCGACCCGGTGCCGACCTGGCCCGCGCAACGATTGCTCGAAGGCGCCGAGGCGCTCGCCGCAGCCGGCATCGAGTCGATCTGCCTGCACGAGGTGAAGAACGTGATCGACCGCGACCTCTGGCAGGCCGTGAAGCGCATCAGCGCCCTCTGACCTCTGGCTTCGGGCTACTTGTGCTTGCGCTTGCCCGTGTCGAGCACCAGCCTGCCGTGGCGATCCAGCCGGCGCGGATGCAGCACCTTGTGCGGGCCCCGGCGGTCGACCTGGATGTCGTAGATCCAGACCGCCAGCTCGGTGCAGTAGAACCGCTTGCGCGAGGGTAAGCCGATCGTGCCGAGGAAGTCGTAACTCGAGCCGATCTGCTCGCGCGCCCGGGCCACGGCGGCCCTGCCGCGATCGGCTGTCCAGCCAGTCGGATGGATCACCAGCAGACGGTCGGCGCCTGCGACGAAGGCCGCCAGCGGCACGACGCGCACCAGCGGGGCAACGGCCTCGATCACCACGCCGCGCTCGAGATCCAGGATCGCCGCATGCGTCAGCACCGCATTGGTCGACACCGCGACCAGCGCGTCGCCCTTGTGGTAACCGCGGATCACCAGCCAGTCGCCGTGCCGGGCCTTGCTCGCGATCCAGCCCAGCCAGCGCTGCGTCTCGGCCCGGCTGGCCGGCGTATCGTGCGGTTTGCGCACCGGCACCAACCCGCACCCGGTCAGCAGCAACAATGCACAGAGCAGTGGCAGTTCACGCACGGTGGGCCTCCATCCAGTCGACGGCAAAGTCGACCAGCTCACGCTGGCGAAACAAGCTGGCCCGGCCGACGCCGACCCGGCCACGGACCCCGCCGCCGAAGGCGTCGCCGATCGCGGTGAAGTCGTCGGTATTACATTCCAGGTCACGGAAGACGCGCCAGGTGCGACGCCCTTCGACCATGATCGGCGAGGCCTGGTTGCACTCTCGCTTGCCGGGATAGCTCGCCCGGTGCTCGGCCAGATGCAGCGAGGAGTTGCGGTCATGCCCGACGCCGAGCAACAGCACCCAGCCGTCCAGCTCGTAGAGCCCCCCCAGCGGTGAGCTGTCGCCCATGCCCGGCGCCAGCGGATGGCGCTCGGTCAGCCTCTGCGCCTGCGGGCCGCGAGCCGCAAACGAGACCTGCGGATGACTGCTGCGCCGCGCGTCCTGCATGCCGCGGAAGCAGTCGACGATCGCGCCCATCTGGCGGGTCGGCGTCAGCCGCGGATCGAAGGCCGGCATCTCGCGACGAATGGTCTGCCACCAGGACTTCGGCACCGGCGGCGCCTGCCAGTCGGCCGGATTGGACAGCCCGCCCGAGTGGGTCGGCATCATCAAGGTGCCGGTCTCTGCCAGCGCCTGCGTCAGCGCCAGGACCACCGCCTGCGCACCCCCGCAAACCCAGCCCAGCGCGCTGAGCGAACTGTGGGTCAGCAGCGTCATGCCGGGCAGCACACCCAGCGCGGCCAGGTCGTCGGCCAGCGAGCCCACAGAGACCGGCCCGATGGAGATCTCCACCGTCCTCAGCTCGCTCATGGCGACGCCTGCTGAATCCGCCAGCAATAGTGGATGCGCGGGCTTCGACTGAAGTCCTGGTCGATCGTCTTCGCCGTGATGTCCGTCACCGACAAGCCCGCCAGCCCCGCCTCGTCAATCTTGAACCGCCGATAGTTGGTCGAGAAGTAGAGCGTGCCGCCCGGCGTCAACCGCGCGGCGGCGCTGGTGATCAGCCCCACATGGTCACGCTGCAGATCCAGCGACTGCTGATCCGCGCGCTTGGTATTGGAGAAGGTGGGCGGGTCGAGAAAGATCAGCTCGTACTTCCCTGAATCCTCCGCCAGGAAGGTCCGACAGTCCTGCTGCTTCAGCAGGTGCGCCGCGCTCAGCCCGTTCAGCGAGAGATTGCGCCGGGCCCAGGCCAGGTAGGTCGGCGAGGTGTCGACGCTGGTCGTAGCCGTCGCGCCGCCCTTCGCCGCGTGCACCGTGGCACTCGCGGTGTAGCAGTAGAGGTTGAGAAACCGCTTGCCGGCAGCCTCCTCGCCGATGCGTCGGCGTAGCAAACGGTGATCGAGGAACAGACCGGTGTCGAGAAAGTCGGTCAGGTTGACCAGCAGCCGACAGTCGTCCTCGCGCACTTCCAGGTAGCTGTCAGTGTGGGCCTTTCGCGCGTACTGATGCCGGCCACGCTGACGCTCACGCACCTTCAGCACCAGCTTCTCGGACGGAATCCCGAGCACCTGCGGGATGACCTGCAACGCTTCTTTCAATCGCGCGGCCGCCTTCTCCGGATCGATCGTCGACGGCGCCGCATATTCCTGCACGTGCACCCACTCGCCGTATCGATCGATCGCGACGGCATACTCCGGCATGTCCTGGTCGTAGAGCCGGTAGCACTCGAGCCCCTGCTTGCGCGCCCACTTGCCCAGCCGCTTGAGGTTCTTCTTGAGCCGGTTGGCGAACATCTCCGCGCCCGACCCGAGCGGCGCGTCGGCCACCTGCGCCGGCGCCGACGCCGACGGTTCGCTCGACTTGACGAAGCGTTTCTCGTCCACCTCGAACATCAGCAACTGGCAGGGCAACGCCCCGTTGAAGAACTGGTAGACCTTGTGCGCGCGCAAGCCCATCGTCTTGCCCAGCTCCGGGTTGCCGGTGAACAGAGCGGCCTGCCAGCCTTGACAGGCCTCCTTCAACCGCTGCCCCAGCCCGCGGTAAAGATAGACCAGCTCCTCGACCTCGCCCAGCCGCTCGCCATACGGTGGGTTGCAGACCACCAGCCCCGTGCCGCCCCGACCGGACTGGGGCGCGAAGTGCGCCAGCTCCGACTGCTTGATCTTGACCCACTCGGACAGTCCGGCGGCGTCGATGTTGCGACGCGCCGTCGCCACCCCCTTGGGGTTGGCCTCGAAGCCGCGAATCCAGGGCGACGGTCCGGCCAGGCCGGCCTCCCGTCGGGCACAGGCCTCTTCCAGCAGTGCGGTCCGCTGCAGCGGATGGTGCCCCAACCAGCCCGACCCCGCCGCGTTGTCACGCAGCAGACCCGGCGCGATATCGGCCGCGATGCAGGCCCCCTCGATCAGCAGGGTGCCGGAGCCGCACATCGGATCGACCAGCGGCGCCCCCTGCGCGGCCAGCGCGGGCCAGCCCGCACGGATCAGGATGGCCGCCGCCAGGTTCTCCTTCAGTGGCGCGGGTCCGCCCTGCTTGCGGTAGCCTCGCCGATGCAAGCTGCCGCCGGAAAGGTCGATCGAGATCGTCGCCTCGGTGCCGCGCAGGTGCACGTTGATCCGCACGTCGGGCAACTCCAGGTCGACGTCGGGCCGGACGCCTTCTCGCTCGCGGCAGATGTCGACCACCGCATCCTTGACCCGCAGCGCGCCATACTTGGTATGCGTCACGCCAGGCGTGCGACCGGCGCAGTCGACCGCCAGGCTGCCGTCGGGCAGCAGGTGCTCCAGCCAGTCGATCGAACGCGCGCCCTCGTAGAGCGCGTCGCCGGTCGATGCATCGAAGCAGGCGATCGGTAGCAGCACGCGGTTGGCCAGCCGCGACCAGAGACAGACGCGATAAGCGAGCGACAGCTCGCCGGAAAAGTGCACCCCGGCCGTCGTGTGCTTGAGCTCGGTCGCGCCGAAGCCGGCCAGCTCCACGGCCAGCAACTGCTCGACATGCTTCGGGCAGGTCGCAAAGAACTTCATGCCCGCATTCTAACAGGCGTTATTCCGGCCCGGGCCCTTTGGGGTACAGATCGAGCCCCATGCGTGGCCCGGTGCCCGCCGCCTTGAGGCCGTGCTTGTCGAGGAACAGGGTGTAGGGCACCGCGAT
>CAZMLI010000038.1:14380-19467 GCA_964566865.1 uncultured Planctomycetota bacterium | reverse complement strand
ACAAGATAGCCCCCGAGTCAAACCGTGCGGGGGGTGCAGTTGGCGAGACGGTTACCATGCCCTGCGCAAGGCCTGGCGACGAGGTCGGGCCGGGGCGCTGCCGCAGGTACAACGGCACCAATCTGAATTGCGTGCAGAACACCCAGAGGACATTCGGTTTGAAGAGCAACCCCGGAACTTCAAAAGAGGAGCCCGAGCCTCGTGTTCTTGCTCCGGATTGGTTGGCTCATAGATTGGCTCAAACATCCTGAGCAAAGGAAGGCCTGATACCGTCTCTCGTAAATCGAGATGACATCCAGCCTTGCTGGTACGGCTGCCAGGAATTGAACCTCGAACCTACAGATTCAGAGACCCGCCCTGATCGCGCAGTTGCCGAGGAGCGCGGTCACATCGAGGCGAACACCACAGGGCTCGAGGGCACCAAGATGCTGCTCAACGCCCTGATTGCCTGCGCAGGCTGAGCGACCCCTCCTCATCTGGTGAAAACTCCCCACTTCTTTCCAATTCTGTATAAGAGTACCACCATTGCACCCACAACCGTGGCTACGAGTCCAAGCATGATTCCCTTGTTGGTCTCTTGAGCACCGAAGATTGAAGCACACAGGGGGTACAAAATCGAAAAGGCGAGAGTGACGCCCAAGAGGCTAGTGAGAAGTGTATGTTGCTCCGGTGATTTTCTGTTCATCATCGCACCACCTCCTTGGTTTGGATTCGGACGCAAACCTAGACGTGGCAGGGCGGTCAAACCGAAAAACTAAATTGAATTGTTCGGTTTCAGGAAGCTCAGGATCATCAGATCCGGAGCAACTCGCGATTTCATGTTCGGTTTCTTGTTCTCGAGCGTCTAGATTACCACATGGCTTTCCCAAATCCCCAGCAACCATCCAGTCACCCGGATGATCTGGAGGCGCGGATGGCAGAAGAAAACATGCACGCTCGTGCTGCATTCAGGGGTGACAAGAAGAGTTGGGATTGGTTGGCAGCTCGATTTGATGGGGCCATTCGAACGATCATAGGAAACTCCGTTCCGGAGCACGAGGTGGATGATCTGACTCAGAAGTGTTGGAGTCGAATACTCCAAAGGCAAACGCAGTGGAGGGGCCCATATGTCCGCTCTTGGGTCTATCAAATTGCGCGACGAGTTCGTGCTGATTTCTTCCGACAAAGAGCTACGCGTCCCCGGCCTGTTCTTCTTCAAGACGATTTGGTCGACCCTTGTGACCAGCCAGATGACTTTCCGGTCAGCAATGAAGATCGGATCGCTCAGTTGACTCAGCAAATCGAAGACCGGCTAGACCCGCATGAACTCTCGCTGATTCGAGCTTGGTTTTCCACAGGGCGATCCGACAAACTGGAAAGGGCGAAAGACCTGGGTTTGACGTACGATGCCTGGCGAATGCGGGTCAAGCGAGCGTTGAAGAGGCTGCGCAGGGGCAACACCCGGAAGGGCGAAGAGGGGGTTCACTGTGACTAGCCCGCAAAACACAAAAATAGACTGCGAATCGGCTCTCAACGCATACACATCTGGAACAGCACTATCCGCGGAAGTGATGCATCACATTGAGCTTTGCCTCGAGTGTACCGTGGAACTCATAGAATGGGGGCGGTTCTCCACCGCCGTGGATGGAGCTCATCGGTGCCAGGAAGCCATTGAGCGGGCGCAGGCCACCTACTCTGCGGTCTTGCAGGAAGCAGGTGCGGCCCATGTGTATGTAGCATTCGGACAGATGCGTGAGAACGTGGAACCTACCGCGGATGATGTGACTGTACCCGCGGCCCATGAGTTCACTGCATGGGAAGGAATGTCGACTGATTTCTGGCCGAGGTTTCAAGGTGCACTGAAGAAGCAGGTTTCCGCGTCGCAATATCGCACGTGGTTACAGGGGCTCGAGCTGAGAGACTGGAACGATGACCAGCTGACGCTGGTCGCGCCAAGCCGTTATACGATGGCCTGGATCACGCGGCACTTCTTGCCCGTCATCCAGGCGGCCTGTCAGGAGACTACTGGGACCAGCCCTCGGATCGAACTCGAGTACAGCCGGAGCAGTCTGCAAGCCCGCGCCGTCGCGCCAGAGTCGCCCCAGACCAGGTGTGCGACCGACCGGGTCTTCCTCTACGAGGACCAGATCCAGCTCAGCGACACCTATACCTTCGATCACTTCGTCGTCGGTCCCTGCAACCACCTGGCCCACGCAGCCGCTCTCGCCGTCGCCGAGGCACCCGCACTCTGCTACAACCCCCTGTTCGTGCACGGCAATGTCGGTCTGGGAAAGACCCACCTGCTGCAGGCGATCTGTCACGCGTCCCTCAAGAAACGCCCAAACCTTCGACTGTACTACGTTTCCTGCGAGACTTTCGTCAATCAGTTCATAGCGGCGATCGAGCGGCGGGACCTCGACAACTTCCGCAATCGATATCGCAAAGTCGACCTGCTGCTGATCGACGACATCCACTACCTGGCCTACAAGGAGCGGACACAGGAGGAGTTCTTTCACACCTTCAATACGCTCTACAACGCCAAGAAGCAGATCGTGCTTTCCAGCGACAGCTCGCCGAAGGAGATCCCGATGCTGGAGGACCGACTGGTCTCGCGCTTCAAGTGGGGCCTGGTGACGCGTATCGACACACCTGCCTTTGAGACGCATATCGCCATCATCAACCAGAAGGCGAAGCTGAAGGGCTTCCACCTGCCATCCGAAGTGGCGGCCTACATTGCCGAGCACATCGACAGCAATATCCGCGAGCTGGAGGGCGCGATCAATCGCGTGATGGCCCTGGCCGCGCTCAAGCAGGTCAAGGAAGTGACGCTGGGCTTCGCCCATGAGTGCCTGCGGGATCTGCTGGATGTCACGCAGATGGTTTCGGTCGGCGACATCATCGATGTCGTCACGCGCGAGATGAACCTCAAGCAGGTGGATCTCCAGTCACGCAAGCGGACCAAGATGATCTCCTTCCCGCGCCACCTCTGCATGTACCTGGCGCAGAAGATGACAAATCACTCGCTCGAGGAGATCGGTCGTCACTTTGGCGGACCGGACGAAAGTTCCGTCGAGTATGCCGTTCGGAACGTTAGTCAGCGCATGACCAAGGACGAGGAAACGCGGCTACTTGTGAGCCGTCTGGAAGGCCTCGTCAGCCGCTCGAAAGAGAGCACGCACTAGGCAGATCCGCCGCTCCTGGGGGTTATTCGTGGGTCTTGCTGACATCTGATCAAACGTGCACGGACGCGGTCAGACTGATCGAGTAGAGTCCTAGCCCTGCTGACACCAAAGAGAAGTTCAGGGATCTGCGAATAGGAGGGCCACACATGTAATCTCTAGAGCGGATACCGATTGAGAACGTTGCGCTGAAGCACTTGCAGAAGCTAAATTGACGTGGAGGCAGCAGAGCGCCAGCAACTCGATGCGCACGACGCGGGTATGACGGAAGGTGAACTCGGTGGTCTAGCGGACCAGGCCTGACCGGTCAAACCGGCGCGACGGGAATTGAAGCGCCACGTTCCGGCAAATCGTGAGGCGGGAGTGGCCCAGCATGGGGTAGAGCAAGACCCGGTTGCCAGATTTCAGAGCGATCGAGTGCCTTGCGGGAGCGTAGTGGGCGGTACATTGGTGGACTCATTGGTGGACTCGCCCAGGATTCTGCGTGAAATTGCAGAGGGCTGTGACGCCGTAAGCGTCACAGCCTTCTTGACTTACGATGGTCCGGGGAGCCGGAGTTGAACCAGCGACCTATGGATTTACAGTCCACCGCTCTACCAATTGAGCTACCCCCGGGGGGAAGGCGGTAGGTTACTGCACCGTTCCAGAAACCGCAAGGTGGTGCTGAGGAGCAGTTCTCGGGCCTCGGGGCTGCTGAATCGGTGGTCCGCGCCTTCGATGGGGAACAGTTCGCCGCGGGGATCGGTCACTGCGGCCAGGGTTTCGGCGGCGCTGTAGGGGACGACGTCATCTGCGGTGCCGTGGCAGATCAGGATGGGGCAGCGGATCTTGGCGGCGGCGGCCGGGAAGTCGTGGCTGCGGGCATCTTCTAGGTAGGCCTTGTCGATGCGGTTACCGGCGACGGTGATGTAGCCGCGGGTCTGCCACTGGGCCAGGACGGCCTCGGAGAAGTGCGGGGGCCGGGGCTGGGCTGGATGGACGGGGCTGCCGTAGGTCACGATGCCGTTGGTCCGGGGGTCTTCGGCGGCGTGCAGCAGGGCCACGGAGCCGCCCATGCTACTGCCGACGACGTAGAGTTGCGTGGGGCAGGCGGTCTCGCGCAGGTAGGCGACTGCGCCTGAGAGGTCCTCGAGCTGGTCGGTGTAGGTGATGCGGCTGCTGTCGAAATCGGGGTTGAGGCGACGGGATTTTCCGCGGGAGGAGAAGTCGAAGCGGAGGGTCCAGAAGCCGGCTTCTACCAGCAGGGCGCTGAGTTCTCGGTGCTTGATCGAGACCATCGAGGAGAGCATGCCGTGGCAGGTGATGACGGCGATCCGGCGGTCATCTCCGGGCTCGAGCAGGCCGGCCAGGGTACGGCCGGCTCGACTGGGGAACTGGACGCGGCTCACTTGCGTTGCTTGGCGATGACGAGCAGATCCAGCACGGCGCCGGTGGCGTGGGGCCAGTCGGCCAGCTCTTTGAGAGTATTCTCGTAGTCCTCGGCGTCGGCGTAGGCCAGCAGCAACCAGCCGCAGCTGTCGCAGATGGCGACGTCGCGGTGCTTGCCCAGACTGCGCACGGCTTCCTGTTGGCAACACGGTTTCATTCCCGCATTATAAGGGCAATGGAGTATGCGCAACTGATCGATCGTCTGCATGACTGTCCGACGCGCCTGGTCTACGCCTTTGCCGGCGCGGGCAGCCAGGCTTTGTGCTGGCTGCACGCTCGGCCGGGTTCATCGCGCACGGTGCTGGAGGCGATCGACCTCTACGCGTCGTCGTCGATGGCGGACTTTCTCGGCACGACGCCGGCCGCGTTCGCCAGTGGCGAGACGGCTGGGGCGATGGCCTTGACGGCGCTGGTGCGGGCTCGGGAGCTGGCTCCTGAGCATGACAAGCTCGCGGGCCTGGCGCTGACGGCGACGATCGCGACGGATCGGAGCAAGCGCGG
>CAZMLI010000038.1:0-14280 GCA_964566865.1 uncultured Planctomycetota bacterium | reverse complement strand
AGCTCGCGGGCCTGGCGCTGACGGCGACGATCGCGACGGATCGGAGCAAGCGCGGGGATCACCGGATCGCGGTGGCGCTGGCGACGGCGGATGGGACCTGGGTCTGGGAGCTGCTGCTCGATAAGGGCGCTCTTGATCGCGAGCAAGAGGAGTGGCGGGCCAGCGAGCTGCTGCTCGCCGCGCTGGCCCAAAAGCTCGACTTGCCGGGCGCGCCTGAAGCATCTGGCGGATCAGCAGCCTCGCTGGGCGCGATGGCGCTGGCGTTGCATGGCGGGAAAGTCCGCACGATCGGGCTGCCGGGAGGCTGCGGGGATCCGCCGACACCTGGGGCCTTGTTGCCGGGTTCGTTCGATCCGCTGCACGAGGGTCACCTGGAGCTGGCCCGGGTGGCGGCGGCGCGACTGGACTGTCCGGTGCAGTTCGAGCTGTCGGTGGTGCATCCGAACAAGGGGGTACTGGCGCTCTCGACGATCGAGCAGCGGGTGGCGCAGTTCGACAATCGGCCGCTGCTGCTGTCGGCCAGTCCGCTGTACCTGGACAAGGCACGGGCTTACCCGGGCGCGGTGATCGTGGTCGGGGTCGACACGGCGCGGCGCATCCTCGATCCGCGCTACTACGATGACCTGGGTCTGGCGCTGACGACGATCCGCGAGCTGGGCTGTCGTTTTCTGGTCGCGGGTCGCCTGTCGGGGGAGCGCTTTTCGCCGGCGGAGGAACTGGAAATTCCGGCGGGGTTCGAGCGCTTGTTCGAGACGATCCCCGAAGCGGAGTTCCGGGTGGACCTGTCATCGACGTCGCTACGTAACGGCTGAACACTGGCCGTCTCGCCAGTTGCAGGCTACCCTATCCCATGCCCCAATTTTCCACCGTGCGCCTCCTGCAAGTCCTGCTGCTGTCGATCCTTGTCGGCTGCAACGTTCAGCTGGGCAGCTCCGAGTCGAAGAAGGACAAGGAGAAGGATAAGCAGGCCGCGGCGAAGAAGAAAAAGGAGAACGAGGTGATCCCGGTCCGGGTCGCCTCGCTGCGAATCGGTTCGATCTCGCGTAGCTTGAGCGGCTCGGGCACGCTGCGCGGAAAGGCCGAGGTGGAGGTGCTGACTCGCGCCGAGGGCCAGGTGATCGAGGTCCTGGTCGATAAGGGCAACCAGGTGGAGAAGGGCCAGATCCTTGCCAGGCTCGACGATCGACTGCGCAGAGTCGACCTGGACAACGCCAAGGTCAGCCACAACGAAGCACTGGCCAAGCAGGGCAAGGCGCGCTACGCACTGACCGAGCAGGACCATGTGATCGCGCGCTCCCGACTCAAGCTGACGGACTCGAAGGTCGCGCTGGTCAAGTCCGGCCTGGCCTTCGCCGAGACCAAGCGCGCACTGGCCTCCAAGCGCGGCCTGCCCAAGGGCTCGTTGAGCCAGGACGAGCTGGAGAAGGTCCAGCTCGCGCGCGACCAGGCCGAGCAGGAGGTCAAGCGCGCCGGATTGACGGTCTTGCAGAGCAAGCTCGACCTGAAGAGTGTCGAGCTGAAGAAGACGGATCTGCAGGAGGACCTGCGCGACGCCGCGCGTCACGTGAAGAAGGCGAATCTCGCGGTGAAAAAGTCGGAGCTGGAGCTCGACCGCCAGAGCGTGCGGGCACCGATCTCGGGGCTGATCTACTTCCGCGAACTGGAGCTGGGACAGCACGTGGCGGCCAGCAAGGTGGTGTTCAAGGTGGTCGACCAGCGCTGGTTCTACCTCGACCTGCAGATGCCCGAGGCGGAGCTGTCGCTGGTCTCGCTCGGCCAGCGGGTGCTGCTGACAGCGCAGTTGCTGTTCGCGCCGGTGGCGGGACGCATCTCGCAGATCGACCCGGCGATCGACCCCAAGACGGGCACGGTGGGTGTGCGCATCCAGGTGCCCGACCGAGACAATCTGCCGCAGGGCCTGATCGGCTGGATCCCCGCCGACTTCCTGCTCCGCCGCGGAATGTTCGTGCGCGCGCGGATCCGGGTCAAGCACCACGCGCGGGCCAAGCTGGTCAAGCAAGAGGCGCTGATCTACGAGGACCAGCAGGCCTACGTCTTCACCGTGCGCGGCAACAAGGCGGTGCGGGTCGCGGTCTCGCTGGGCTTCTCGAGTGAGGACGAGCTGGAGATCTTCAGCAAGAAGCTGGCGGAGGGTGCGCCGATCGTGGTGGTCGGCCAGCGCACGATCAAGGACGGCACGAAGGTCCGGACGGTCCAGTGAAAGAGCGCTCGATGAGCGGGTTCACCGGGCTGGCGATCAGCCGCCCGATCGCGGTGCTGATGACGGCGGCCACGATCTGTCTGCTGGGCGCGGTCAGCTATCGCAAGCTGCCGGTCAACCTGATGCCGGAGATCGCCTACCCCAGCCTGACGGTGCGCACGGAGTTCCCGGGCAGCGCGCCGGAAGAGGTCGAGAAGCTGATCACCGAGCCGATCGAACAGCAGCTCGGCGTGCTGGGCAACCTGGTCTCGATCCGCTCGATCTCGCGCGCGGGTTTTTCGGATGTCCAGCTGGAGTTTCGCTGGGGCACCTCGATGGCGCATCTGGTGAGCGAGATCCGCGAGAAGCTGGATCAGGTCGGCCTGCCGAAGGAGGCGAAGACCCCGTTGATCCTGCGCTACGACCCGAGCCTGGATCCGGTGATGACGCTGGGAATCAGCGGACTGAAGGACCAGGCGCAACTCCGCCGGCTGGCGATCGACGAGGTACAGCACAAGATCGGGCCGTTGAACGGGGTGGCGGCGGCGGAGGTCGAGGGCGGGCTGATCGAGGAGGTGGTGGTCGATCTGAACGAGGCGAAGCTCTCCGCGCGCAACCTGACGATCAGCCAGATCTCCCAACGACTGGCGGCGGAGAACCTGAACATGGCCGGCGGCGTCGTGCGCGACGGCCAGAACGACAGCGTGCTGCGCACGGTCAACGAGTTCCGCTCGATCGCGGACATCGAGAACACCGTGATCAAGCGTGTCAACGGCGCGTCGATCCGCATCCGCGACGTCGCCGCGGTGCGCCGCGGCTTCCGCCGACCGGAGGTGATCACCCGTGTGGGCGGCCGGCGCGCGGTGCAACTGGCGATCTACAAGGAGGCGACGGCCAACATCATCTCGGTCGCGGACGAGGTGCGCGCGAAGCTGACGCAGGGTCCGAAAGCGCTGGACAAGACGCTCGCCGGCCGGGTCAAGATCGAGATCATCTCGGACAACTCGCGCTTCATCCGGATGGCCACCGAGGAGGTGCGCACGACGGCCTTGATCGGCGGGCTGCTGGCGATGGTGGTGCTCTATTGTTTTCTCGGTTCGTTGCCCAATACGCTGATCATCAGCCTGGCGATCCCGCTCTCGGTGGTCGCGACCTTCATCCCGATGCGACTGTTCGACGTCTCGCTGAACGTGATGTCGCTGGGCGGACTGGCGCTCGGGATCGGCATGCTCGTCGACAACTCGATCGTGGTGCTGGAGAGCATTTATCGCGCGCGGGAAGAGGGACTGGAGCAGTTGATGGCGGCGCTCGTCGGCACCCAGCGCGTCGCGGGCGCGGTGACGGCCAGCACGCTGACGACGGTGGCGGTCTTCTTTCCGATCGCCTTCGTCGAGGGCATCGCGGGACAGATCTTTCGCGATCAGGCGCTGACGGTGGTCTGCAGTCTGCTGGCCAGCCTGATCGTCTCGCTGGCCTTCATCCCGATGCTGGCCGGCCGTCGCCTGCCCGACCCCGAAGAACGTTACACGCTGGGCCAGGCCTGGACCCAGTGGGCTTGCCTCGCCCAGTTCCAGGCGGACTTCGAAGCGATCAATCATCGGTACGCGCACCCGCTGGCGCTGTATCACGCGCTGCGCCTGGTGGTCGCGGGTTATTTCGAACTGATGGGCAAGATCCTGGCGCTGATCAGCTTCGCGCTGTTTTACATCGGCCTGGGGCTGCTGCTGCTGAGCTACTGGATCATCTGGGGCTTGCTCTGGCCGTTCCAGTTCGCGGTGCGCTGGTTGATGCAGCACGCGGAGCGGATCTATCCACGCGGGCTCGAGGCGGCGATCAAGCACCCGGCGCTGGTGCTCGGCCTGCTGCTGGCGGTCATCGCCACCTGCTACACGCTCGGCGGCCGGCTCGGCAGCGAGCTGATCCCGGAGGTCAAGCAGGGCGAGCTGCTGGTCCACATCGACCTGCCGGTCGGCACGCCGCTGGAGCGCACCAACCAGGTCATCGGCACGCTCGAGCAACAGATCACGCAGATGGACGAGATCGCCACCATCGACACCCGCGTGGGCATCGAGAAGAAAGCCACCTCCGACCCAAGCGCCGGGGAGCACACCGCCCGCCTGCGCCTGCGGCTCAAACCCGGCCTGCCGCCTGGGACCGAGGACCGGCTGATCGACCGCATCCGGCTGCTGGTGCGGGCCAACCCGCACGTCGACAGCCTGCGCTTCGCCCGGCCGACGCTGCTCTCGCTGCGTTATCCGGTAGCGGTCGAGATCCGCGGCGACGAGACGGGCGAGCTGACGCGCGCCTCGAGCGAGGTGGCCGAGGTGATGCGGCGGCAACCCGGCCTGACCGATGTGCGGCTGACCCAGAAACGCGGCAGCCCGGAGCTGCATATTCACTATGACCGCGAGCGACTGACGCAGTTCGGCCTCGACATCCGTCAGGTGGCGGAGACGGTGCGCAAGAAGGTACACGGCGAGCAGGTCACCCGAGTTCGCTGGGGCGGCCAGAAGATCGACCTGCGAATCAAGCTGCGCAGGCAAGACGTCTCGACGCGCGCGGCGCTGTCCAACCTGCGGGTCGACGCAGGCGGAGATGCGGTCGCCAAGCGGCTCGGTGAGGTGGCGCGGATCGATCGCCGCTCGGGGCCCAGCGAGGTGCGCCACATCGGCCACCAGCGCGCGACGGTGATCGAGGCGCGGGTCAGCGGCATCGACCTGGGCAGCTCGGCCAAGGCGTTGAAGCGGGATCTCGCCCGCCTCTCACAGCCGGAGGGGATCAGCTTCGAGGTGGCCGGCCAGAACCGTGAAATGCAGGCCTCCTCGGGCAGCTTGTACTTCGCGCTGGGGCTGGCACTGTTCCTGGTCTATGTGGTGATGGCCAGCCAGTTCGAGTCGGTGCTGCAGCCGCTGGTGATCATGTTGACCGTGCCGCTGGCCGCGCTGGGCGTGGTCCTGGCGCTCTGGGCGCTGACGATCCCGGTCTCGGTGATCGTGCTGATCGGCGGCATCGTGCTGGCCGGGATCGTCGTCAACAACGCGATCGTGCTGGTCGACGCGATCAACCAGGAACTGGCCGGGGGTGCGGAGCTGCTGCCGGCCGTGCTGACCGGCGCCCGGACCCGCCTGCGCCCGGTGCTGATGACCACCTTGACCACCGTGCTAGGCTTGCTGCCGCTGACCGGCGTCTTCGGCCAGCCGACGGGGGCGGAGCTGCGCATGCCGCTGGCGGTGACGATCATCGCCGGCCTGCTGTCGGCGACGGTGCTGACGCTGGTGGTGATCCCGGTCTTCTACGGCTGGCTCTCACGTCGACCGCAGACCAAGACCGATCAGCCGCCCGAGACCGAGACGCCGCTCGTCGAAATGCAAACAACGACCACACCGGTCGGAAACGGGCTGCCGGACTGGCTGGCCTGCCATCCACTCGTGAAACACCAGTACCGTCAGGGTGTGACGATGATCGTGCGCAACGATCGAGACGAGCTGCTGTGGTGCGAACGTTCGGAGTTCGCCGACAGCTGGCAGTTTCCGCAAGGCGGCGTGGACGAAGGCGAGTCGCACGAGCAGGCGATGTGGCGCGAGCTGTCCGAAGAGCTCGGTCTTCAGGCCCCCCAAAAGCTGCTGCGAATCGAGCGCCGGCTCGAGCAACTGATCCCCTACACCTACCCGTCGCTGGTGATCGAACGCCTGGTCAATCGCGGCTTCCATTCCCACATCGGCCAGGAACAGCAGTACTTCCTGCTGCGCTTCGAGGGTGACGACACGCAGATCACGCTCGAGCCGCCGGAGGGCATCGCGCGTGAGTTCTCGCGCTTCACCTGGACCGGACCCGAGCGCGTGGCGCTGGCGCCGTCGTTCAAACGCGACGCCATGACCGAGGCGCTGAAGGCCTTCGATCTGTGGTAGTTGGCAAACCCCAAAGGGAGGGCGAGGCTCCCGCCGAGCCGAGGCTCAGAAGGGCCTTGGTCTAGACGAGCTCAGCCGAGATGTCGAACTTCGGGTAGACCGTCTGTCCGCAAAACCAAAGCAGCGCGACGAACTCCACGACGAGGATCGGCACGGCGACCAGCGCGGTGCCGAGCACGGCCCAGCCCGTGCCCACCAGTGACCCTCCGGCCAGCCAGACGCCCAGGATGCAGACCGGCACGCCGACGATCGCGGGGGGAATCAGGCAGATCAGCATCATGAACATCCGCACGATCATGCTGAGCATGTTCTGCCCCATCTTGTCGAACCCGCCCTGCTGCACGGGGCCCAGCTGGACCCAGCCGGGGTAGGTCAGCGCCAGGCAGTTCTCGACGCAGACGAAGGCGAACGCCAGCGCGTAGATCGACATCACCCCGGCGAAATAGACCGGAATCTTGAACAGCAAGGGGACCGCGATATCCCCCATGACCCAGACCGCGCAGATGCAGAAGCTCCAGCCGACCGTGGCCAGTCCGGCGACGATCACCGTCGGCCCGAGCACCGAGCCGAACAGCAGCTGGAAGCCGGAGATCGGCAGCGAGCGAATGTAGATGAAGTTGGGAATGTCCCGGCGCAGGTCGTTGCGCACCATGTTCGACAGGATCAGGCTGTAGAGGAACAACGCATAGACCACCATGCCCGAGACGCCCACCTGAATCTTGGGGTCCATGCCGGGCCAGAGGCCGAGCGTCAGGCCGCCGCCCACCGCGACCAGCATGGCATAGCCAAAAACTCTCGGCGTGTACTTCGATCCCGCGCAGAGCAGGTTCTTCCAGAAGAACGCGACCCACAGGCGACCGCCTGGCTTGAGCTCGAACGGCGGCGGGCTGAGCTTCGGCCGCTTCTTCTTGGCGCCTTTTGCCTCGCGCCTCGCGGCCCAGAACCCGCGCGTCTTGATGCGCGCGACGCGATTGGCCAGCTGCAGCGACGGCTGCACGAAGTCGGTCCTGGAGGAGAAGACCAGCAGGCCGAGCAGGCCGAACCAGACCGACAGCAAGGCCAGTCCGGCGAGCCGATGGCGCCAGCTTCCCGGCGTGGCGACGGCCACCGTCAAGCGCAGCGGCTGCAAGACATCGGCCAGCGGCTCACGCCCGATCCAGCTGACCAGGTAGTCGGCGATCGGCTCGGTATCGAACTCCGGCGGCCCCGCGGTCTTGTTGCCTGGTTCCGGCTTCTTGATCAGCTGGATCTGCTCGATCGGTTCGTAACTTTCCTTGGCGGCGACGGCGATCCCCGCGATGAGCAGCAGGCCGACCCAGCCCATCCAGATCGTGATCCCGCGCTGGTGCAGCGCGCAGAGCGTCAGTGACCACCAGGTGCGAAACAGCGTCAGCAGGTTGACCAGCAGGTACATCCCGGGAAAGGCCCAGAAGCTGCCGCCCGGCATGCGGTAGACCACATAGCCCATGAACATGCTCGAGAGCAGGATGCCCGGCTGCGACTGGATCAGCTTCAGCCGCAGCAGACCGGCGCGCGAGACGGGCGCCACCAGCAGGAACAGCAGCTCGTTCTCCTGATAGGCCAGCCCCCGTTCGCTGGACAGCGTCTGCAGCAGCAACATCACGATGAACAGCAGGCCGACGACGCTCTGCACGATCAGCGTGTGCGCGGCCTGGCCGCCATCGAAGGCGCTCACCTGGCCGACCTGCGACATCGGGCGGATCACGAACCACCAGATGTAGCCCGCACCGAACAGGACGCTGATCGCGTACTTCGGCCGCTTCATCTTGCGCAGCATCGAGAGAATGCGATTGACCAGACTCTGCCAGACCAGGAATAGCAGCGGACCGCGCATCTCTGGCTAGCTCTGGATCACGTGGAAGAAGATGTCCTCGACGGTGGCCTCCTCGGGCAGGTCGGGCACTTGCTGACGGATCTCCTCCATCGTGCCAAAGACGACCGCCTTGCCCTCGCTGAGGATCAGCAGGCTGTCGCTGATCTCACGCACCAGCTCCAGCATGTGCGAGGAGACGATGATCGCGGCGCCGTCCTCCTTGGCCCGGCGCGAGATGGACGCCTTCATGTTGCGAATGCCCAGCGGATCCAGCCCGGTCAGCGGTTCGTCACAGAAGATCGCCCTGGGCTGGTGCAGGAAGGCGCAGCAGATGGCCAGCTTCTGCTGCATCCCGCGCGACAGCTCGTGCGGCAAGACGTCGATTTTCGCGGTCAACTCGAACTCCTCGATCAGCGACATCCCGCGCGCCTCCCAGTCGTCGACGCCGTAGATCCGCGCGACGAACTGCAGGTGCTGCCGCACCGTCAGATACTCGAACAGCTTGGGCGTGTCGGGGATGAAGGCCAAGCTGCGCTTGGCCGTCAGCGGATCGTCAGCGATCGAGGCCCCGTCGATCAGGATCGAGCCGCTGCTCGGCGGCTGAATGCCCGCCAGGCAGAGCAGGGTCGAGGTCTTGCCGGCGCCGTTGGGACCGACCAGTCCGAGGATCTGCCCGGACGGCACCTGGAACGAGAGCCGATCGACGGCGCAGGTCTCGTCATAGTTCTTGCACAGCTCGTAGACGTCGATCAGGGCGGCTTCGCTCATGCGTGTCATCAATACAACGAAATCAAAATCAGGGTTAAATAAAACAGGGCCGGCGTTCTAGCGCCGGCCCTGTCGAGGCTTACGATTCTCTTTGAGTTTACTTGTAGAACTCGACCTTCGGTGCCTTCTTCGTCGGCTTGTTCGGCTTCGGTGCGACGCGCTCCGCCTTCGGCGTCTTGCCGGTCGGCAGACCGATGTTCCAGGCGTTCTTCCAGGTCTTGCTGGTCTGCTTGAAACCGCGGGCGACCAGACGCTTGTGGAAGTCGGCGTTGTGCGCGGCGCCGTAGAAGATGGCCATCGAGCCACCGTCCAGCTTGGCCAGCTCGCGATCGAAGATCGTCATCGCCTTCTTGTTACGCTCGACCACGATCACCCGCTGCATCTCACCGGACATCTGCTTGGTCGCACCGGTCATCTGCTGGGCGAAGCGCAGCTTGAGGTTGTTCCGCATCGAGGGGTTGTTGGCCATCATCTTCTTCAGGAAACCACCCGCCATCTTGAGCATCGGGCCCAGCGATTCCATCATCTTCGGGCTGAACATCCCGCCGCCCGGCAGGATCTTGCTCATGTCGCCGCCGCTGGCCTTCTGCAGTTCCTCGAAGGTCATATCGGCGTGGACGAAGTTCTTCGACTTGTAGTTGATGCCGTCCTTCTGGAAGGACAGGCCGAGCAGCTCGCCCATCAGCTTCTGCATCTGGCCCAGACCCTTGACCGACTTGGAGGGCTTGATCTTGCTGTTCTTGCCCGGCTTGACCAGCTCGTAGAGCACGACGTCGTGCTTGTCGAGGTCACTCTGAACCGAGTTGTAGTAGGCCATGTCGGCGATGTGCACCACACCGTAGAGCGTGATGGTGACGTTGCTCTTCTCGGACTTGTAGGTGGCGTAGGCGATCTGCAGTGCGCCGGTGCCGGGCGTCTCGCCCTGGGTGAAGCGGATGAACTTGGTCACGTCTTCGGCAAGCAGCGACGTGCTGCTCGCCATGAACATCAAGGCTGCGATCAACGTGAAGGCGATGGTCTTTCTCATGGTCCGGATCCTCTTATCTTTCAAGGGGGTGTTGTTTTGAAGTGCCCTTGGTACGCGGCGCCGGACGCTCCCGTTTGACGGAGATGCGTTTTTTTGATGGTACGGGGCTGTTTGCGGCCTACGTACGAAACCGGCGCAGCGTTTGAAACCCGCCGATAATTAACCGATCAGGCTGGCATGACCGCCGCTGGCGACCACCACGTGATCGAGCAATTGCAGGCCCAGGAGCTCCGCAGCGGCCTGTACGCGGTCGGTCAGCCGGCGATCCGACTCGCTGGGCGTCGGGTCGCCGCTCGGGTGGTTGTGGACCAGGATCAGGCCGGCGGCCGACTCGCGGATCGCCGGCAGCAGGATCTCTCGCGGGCTGACGCTGATCCCGGTCAAGCCGCCGCGCGCGATCAGCTCGATGCGAAAGGCGCGATTGCGACAGTCCAGCAGGACCAGGTACAGCCGCTCGTGGGTCAGGCTGGCCAGTCGAGGGCGGAAGTAGCGCACGACATCCTCGGTCCGGCAGAAACGGGCCAGCGTCTCCGGGGATCCGCCCGTGCGGCGTCCCAGTTCGAAGGCCGCCAGGATGCGCCCCGCGCGCACCGGGCCGACACCGGGCACGGTGCGCAGCTCCGCCAGACTGCGCGAGGCGATGCCCTGCAGGCTGCCGAAGGCGGCGAGCAGGCGCAGCGCCGGCCCGGAACCGGATCCGAGCAGCAACGAGAGCAGCTCCACCTCCGAGAGCCCGTCCTCGCCCTCGAAGGCCAGTTTCTCGCGCGGACGCAAGCGCGGCGGCAGATCCTGGATCCGTTCCATGCTCTCAGGCTACCATGGGTCAGGGACAGTTCTGGCGAATCGGGGCCGCAATCGCTAGAATCTGCCCCGTGACTTACTCCAAGAAGAAGAATGCCTCGCTGATCGACGAGTTCGAGTCGATGTTCGAGGCCTCGGCCAGCCCGGAGTTCGAAATCCTGCCGACGCCGCTGGAACGCGTCCTGGTAGTCTACGACCGCTCCCAGCGCAATAACCGCACCGCGCGCACGGCCGAGTTGCTGGCCGACCGCTTCGGTTGCGCGCTGACCGAGATGATCCTGCCGGGGGCGCCGGCGCCGACAGGGCGCCAGCCCGAGTCGATGGGCGACGGCGACGTCAGCCAGGCGATCAAGCGGCGCATCGAGGAGCTGGATCCGCAGCTGGTGCTGCTGCCCTGCCCGTTCTTCGTGGCGGAGGAGCAACCGGAGTCGCATTCGCTCGGCGGCATCGTCGACGAGCTGATCGGCGAGATGCCCCAGCCGTTCCTGCTGGTGCGCACCCGCGAGCGCAACAATCCGTTCGAGAAGGTGATGGTCTATGTGCCGGGCACGATCGGCGTCGAGAAGGAGTTCTCGCTGGCCTTCAAGCTGGTCGGCGAGCAGGCCCACCTCGAGCTGTACCACGTCGTCGACGAGGATGTGGTGCGGACCGCCGCCGAGGCGCTGGAGGTGGTCTCGACGGTCGAGACCGAGGTCGGACGCCAGGCGCTGATCGAGGGCTTGCAGAAGAAGGTCCAGCAGTTGCTTCGCTCGGCGACGGAGGCGGCGCACGACCTGCCGTTCGATCTGACCAGCCGGATCGACATGGGCCATCCGGTCGAAATGGCGGTCGAGCGGGTGCGGGACCAGCACTTCGGCCTGGTCGTGCTGCGCATCCGGCCCGGCGATCGCGAGGAGCGCGACCACATCTCCGAGGAGATGGCGCGCGAGATGCACGATCTCCACGTGCTGGTCGTATGACCGGCGTCACCATCTTCTTCGGCCTGCTGCTGGTCACCGTGCTGGTACTGCTGGCGCTCGAGCTGATCGAAAAGCCGGTGCTGGCGATGCTCGCCGCCTTTGTCTGCCTGATCAGCGGCTACCTGCTGATCCCGTCGATCCGGGAGCAGATCGCCCACAGCGCGGGGTCGGCCCACTCGGTGCCGCTCTACATCCAGTACATCGACTGGGCCACGATCGGGGTGATCATCGGCACGACGATCTTCGTCGAGATCGTCGCCCGCAGCGGCGTCTTCACCTGGGCCGCGGTCAAGATGATGAAGCTCTCCGGCGGCAGCACCCACCGGATGCTGATCTATCTCTCGATCCTGACCGTGATCTTCAGCGCCTTCCTCAACAACGTCACCGCGATGATCATCATCGGCTCGCTGACGGTGGTGGTCTGCAAGCGCTTGAAACTCGATCCGATGCCCTTCCTGATGACCGAGGGCATCCTGACCAACGTCGGCGGCCTGCTGACGCTGATCAGCTCGATCCCCAACATCATCCTCGGCCGGGCCGGACACATCGGCTACACCACCTTCCTGCTGGTCGCCGCGCCGTATGTGATCGTCGCGACCGCGATGACGCTCTGGATCTCGATCATCATGTTCGCCGACCGTCTGCCGCAGCCGGCCAGCGAGGAGGAGGCGGAGGCGCTGAAGCGCAAGATCGCCGAGTTCGACGAGTGGGAGGCGGTGCAGGACATGCGCTTCTTCTGGGGCTCGATCGTCGCGCTGGGGATCCTGATCCTGGCCTTCGCCTTCAAGGACTATATACCCGTGCTGCAGGACATGGGGCTCGAGATCATCGCGCTCGGCGCCGGCGTGATCATGCTGCTGCTCAAGCCGGGCGACGTCGAGGAGACCTTCGAGCGCATCGAATGGTCGATGGTCTTCTTCTTCGTCGGACTGTTCATCGTGCTCGGCGTGATGGACGCAGCCGGCGTATTGGACGCGATCGGCACGGGCATCACCGCGATGCTCAGCACCGGCCGTCAGTCCGGCATCGCGCTGATGGTGCTGGTCTCGGCGACCGCCTCGGGACTGACCGACAACATCCCGCTGGCCAGCGTGCTGGGCAAGATCCTCACTCCCGAGACGCCCAAGAGCGTCTGGTGGGCGGCCATCTTCGGCTGCAACCTCGGCGGCAACGCCACCCCGATCGGCAGCGCCTCGACGGTGGTGGCCGTGATGTTTCTGAAGAAACACGGCACGAAGTTGAGCTTCATCGGCTTCGTCAAGATCGGCGGCGTCTTTGCCGCCGCACAGGTCGCGCTGGCGATTGCCTACTGCATCGGGCTCGACCTGCTGCTCTAGCCAATCTTGCCCCTCAGCCCCGTGTAAAGTACACTAGAAGTGGGATCTGGGATTGAACGAGCCGTCGCACCACCGGTTTTAGCTGCGACCCAAAACCACCGGTAAAGGATATTTCCCGACTCATGATGCTCGCCGAGCCGACTTTGGTCTTGAACAAAAACTGGGTGGCTATCCAGACCACCACGGTTCGCAATGCACTTTCCCTGCTCTACACGGGCTGCGCGAAGGTGATCAACACAGAGACCTTCGAGCCACTGGATTTCGCCTCCTGGGCCGACCTTGCGCTGACGCGCGACGAGGCCTGCGTGCGCACGGTCAGCCTGAAGATCAAGGTGCCCGAGGTGATCTTGCTGATGGATTACGACAAGATCCCGCGGCACGAGGTGACCTTCAGCAGGCGAAATCTGTACCGGCGCGACCACTTCACCTGCCAGTACTGCGGGTCCACACCCGGCAGCCACGAGCTCTCGATCGACCACGTGGTGCCGCGCGCCCGCAAGGGCCGGACGACCTGGACCAACTGCGTGCTGGCCTGCATCCCTTGCAACAAGCGTAAGGGCAGCAGGACTTTACGTCAGGCAGGCATGCGTCTGCGGATCAAGCCGGCGATGCCGCGCTGGAGCCCGTACGTCCAGATCCCGCTGTTTCGCAAGAAGCAGAGCTGGGAGAAGTTCGTCTCGGACAAGTACTGGGACACCGAGCTGATCGACTAGTTTTGTAGGCAGCCTGGCAGACCTTGACAGGTCCCATCTGGCTGCCTACAATTTAAGTCCCCCCCGAGTAGGATCTCCCGAGGTAGCAGATGCGTGATGTCGGGAGCCATTTCTGCCCTCACCATGTGGGGGGACGTGTCCCAGCGGACAGACCTGTCGCTAACATAGGAGCGATATTGATGAATGCGCGCACCGTGTTGCTGATCGCCATCATCCTGGCGGTCGCCTTGCCCAACCAGGCCCAGGCGGAGCTAACCCCCCAGCAAAAACTGATGGCCCGCCGAGCCGCCGAGCTCGACGCCTACCGCAAGATCACCGAGCAGATCAAGGGTTTTCGGATCTCCTCCAAGACCACCGTCAAGGACTTCGTCACCGAGAGTGATCAGATAAAGTCCGGTTTCAGCCACTTCGTTCGCGGCATCCGGATCGTCGGCGATACGGTCTATAACCCCGACAACACCGTCGAGGTGACCGCCGCCGTGACGCTGGCCCAGGTCATCCGCTCGCTCAAGCGGATCCGCCGCCGTTACTACGACGGCGCAGAGGATCGCTTCGTCGAGACCGAGTTCAACCAGATCAAGACCTACGTCAAGAAGAAGGTGATCACCGCCACCGGCTACGGCGCGCCGCCCTCGCCCAAGCAGGTCAAGGAAGACCCGGACTACACCGGCAAGAGCGATCCCCCGCCGGCCGAGCCACAACCGGACAAGACGCGCTGGCTCTACAAGCCCTC
>CAZMLI010000037.1:18100-19511 GCA_964566865.1 uncultured Planctomycetota bacterium | reverse complement strand
CTGATCGACGTATCGATCCAGGTCGAACTCCGCGAGCGCGCTGCGGCGTGCGTTCTCGCCGAGCGACTGGCGCAAGGCGGGGTCGTCCAGCATCCGGCCGACCGGATCGAGAAAGGCACCGTTTGCGTCTGGTGAGGCGAGAAAGCCGTTGATACCATCCTTGATCGCTTCGGGCTGACCGCCGACCGACGTGCTCAGTACCGGGACGCCGCAAGCCAGCGCGTCCAGACAGGTCATCGACAGATTCTCGGCCTGCGTCGGGTAAACCAGCAGGTCGCAGAGGTTGAGCGCCATGGCCAGTTGCTGCTCGCTCTCCAGAAAGGGGAGCGTCGTGATGCGCAGCCGCTCGGTCTCGTGACGCTTGGCCAGCTCGCTCGCGCGCCCCACCACCAGCGCTTCGATCGAGAGGGATCGCCGCTCGGCGAGCCCGGCGAGTTGATCCAGGATGCCCAGCAGCCCCTTGCGCCGTTCATCGATGAAGCTGTGCATCAGGCCCACGACAAAACGGTCCGAGCGCGCCAGTCCCAGCGTGCGAGCGCAAAGGTCGCGGTCCATCGGCCGAAAGACCTGCGTGTCCACGCCGTAACGGATCCGCTCGATCGGTCGTCGTCCGACAAATGTCGAGCGGTAGTGGTTGGCGAGGAAGTCGGTGTGAACCAGGATCTCGAAACGGGAGCGGCGAAAGGCGCGCTTCTTCATCCGGAGCAACTCGCGGGTGGTATCCCGTTCGATGCCTGGGTACCGCAGCCCGAGTTGCGGACAGCGACCGCACCCGCTGCGGTACCGCTCGCAGCCCAGCGTGTAAGGACAGTAGCCGGTGGACAGATACTGATCGACTGGCGAGAGCACGATGCGCCGGCGGCGGCTCTCGCGCGCAAGCAGCGGCAGCGAGATCCAGTGGCCGTGCAGGTTGTGGAAATGCCACAGCCTCGCCTCGCGAATCCAGGGGTCCTGCGTCAGCGCCCAGGTGTAGGGAAACAACAGGTCGTGGCGCCCGGTGATTCGCCGGAACAGGCGCTCCAACCGACGCTCCCCCGGGAACAGGTTCAAGCGATGGGTGTGAGCAGCATCCCCGCTGCGACCCAGGACATACAGCCGGGCGTCGACGCCCCGCTCGATCAACCGCGAAACGGTCTGATTGATCAGCGCTTCGGCGCCACTGCCCCGGTCGGTGGCGTTGAAGAAGGCGACGCGCATCGGAGCGTCAGGCCCCCGTTCGAATGGCGTAGATCAACATCATGTAGGCCGCTCCGGACAGGCGATCGGGCGGTCCGCCCTCGTGGTAAACCACCTGATGCGGGAAGTAGCGATAGCCCGCGCCGTCGAGCAGCGTCAGGATGCGGTGCAGCGCCTGCGGCTCCTCGGAGAAGCCGTGGTACTCGAGGGCCAGTGCGCCGACCCTGGCCAGGGC
>CAZMLI010000037.1:0-18000 GCA_964566865.1 uncultured Planctomycetota bacterium | reverse complement strand
GTCGGATGAGTGTAGCGCAAGCTCAAGCCCTGCCATTGCAGGTGCCCCGGCGACGGCGGCGCGTCTCTCAGCAACCGCTGCTGGAGCTCGTCGAGCTGCGCCAGCCGCTCCCGCCTGCCCGAAGGAATGCGAATCTCCACCTCAGTCCCCTATCGGCTGCAAAGGCGCCAGCTTATCGCGCAACAGCGCGTCAAGTTGCTCGACGCGCCGGCCCATCGCGTGCGCTTCACGACAACGTCTGGTCCCGCGCCGCGCAACGGCCTCGCGCTCTTCAGGATGGTCCAGGTAGTAGCGAATCTTGGCAATCAGCTCGGAACTGTTGCGGTAGGTCTCGATCTCCAGTCCTGGACGGAAGAGCTGTCCCAGGTTGTCCCGGACCTCGGTCAGCAAGAACGCCCCGCAGCCGGTGGCCTCGATCAGGCGCATGTTGCCCGTCTCCCGGCCGGCCAGGTCGATCCCGCCCGCGCGTAGATCGCCGCGGGCGTCGATCGCGATCCGGCCAGCGGCCAGAGCGCGGTGCATCGCCCCGCCATAGACGGGACCGCGGTTGCAGCGCTCGACCACCGGGGGCAGATCCTCCAGCTCCCCGGAGAGATACATCGCACAGCTGAATCCGTCTCGCTCGGCGGCCTTGGCCACCTCGTGCAGCAAGCGGTTGCGAGCCGGATGTTGCCCGCGCGTCCAGCGGCCGACGAACACCACGTCATCGCGCAGCGCCACCTGTTCCAGAGTGGGCGCGATCCACTCCGGAAAGCCGGGCCAGAATGGCTCCGCCGAGGCCGCGCCCCTGGCGAGCGCCTCGCGCCGGACTCCAGTCAGCGACGAGAGCATCAGGTCGAATCCGCTCCAGTCTACCGATTCAGGAATGTCGGCGGCGCGCCAACCGACGACCAGTTTTGGGCGATGGGCCAGCGAGGCGACGAACCGGCTGTCCAGCAAGATCGGCTCGGTCAGGTAGAGTACGTCCGGCCGGAAGGCTGCGATCTGCTGTCTCAGCGTATCGCGAGTCCAGCCCGGGAACGGCTCAGCTTCCAGGCCGTTCTCTCGCCGCCAGGCCAGTTGAGCCGGCTGACAGTTGACGATGGCCAGCCGCCCCTCCCAACCGGCCTGTTCCATGTAGGGCGCGATCAGATGAACGCCGCAGAAACCGTCGGCCAGCAGCGCGCTGAGCTGCGTCTCGTGCGACTGCCCGGCCAGCTCGTGGCGGTCGCGATAGAACGCCTCGAGGTAGTCGTCATAGAAGTAGTGAACCTGCAAGAACTTCATCGGTAGCGACTGACGGCAAAATACCTCATATCAAGCTTATCGTCCGGATCAGGGCCGAGGTTGACCGATAATCACTGCCACAAGCTTGAAGATCCAGACTTACTCTGGGGTATCCACTTCGCTCAGGCACACCCCAGGTATTGTGGCAACGGAAGGAAGACAGATTCAGAGACATCGTTTCGCGCCGGTACGCCCCCATCCTGCGAATTTAACAGGCTACAGGGAACTGGGAACAGGGAATTGAAACAGGGAATGCAGAGTGCGTTATTGGCACAGACAGGACAGCCCGCTCGAGCTGGATTTCGGCCATTTCAAATTCAAATCGCCAGTTGCCTGTTCCCTGTAGCCTGTTCATAAGAGCAAGGCTACAGGAGCAAGCGAAGCTCATCAGTGGTGACTACCTGAGCGGAGTGGATACAACAGAATCCAGACCTCCTCTGGCATCATCCCCGATGGCACAGGCGATCACACTCGCCGAGGTCCTGCAGTTCTACAAGCAGCGCCCCTTCCCAAGCAGCCCTTGCCGCCCAGGCCATTCCGTGATCCACTGCTACCGATGTCCGAAACAGGCCTGAACCCGGAGCCGATCGGTAAGCTGCCGCTGCCCACGGAGCCGCTTTGCCACGCGGTTTCCGCACTCTGGACCGCAGATGGTTCTTTGGTGCTGGCGGACGAATTCGCCCATCAGCTGCACTGGCTCGCACCCGACCGAACGCGTCTGACGCAATCCGTCGGCGAGCGCGGCGCCGAACCCGGCCAGTTCTGGTATCCGCGCGGCCTGGCCCTGGCAAATGGCCGGCTCTGGGTCTGCGACTCCTGGAATCATCGGCTGGCCGCGCGCTGCAACACGACCGGCGAGTGGCAGACATTTGGCGGGATGGGCACGGGTCCTGACCAGTGGAACGAGCCGCACGACTTGATTGCGCTGGCCGACGGCGGGCTGCTGGTGCTCGACCGATCCAACAACCGCTTGACCCGGGTCGACCCGGAGAGCGGCGCGCGCAGCCCACTCGGAGAAGCCGACCACGAGCTGCCGACACACCTGCTACAGGAGCCGGACGGCACGCTGCTGGTCGTCGACCGGCACGGCAGTCGCCTGCGCCGCTTGGATCCGTCGAGCGGCGTCGTGCGCGAGACGACCGCGGTCGAGCTCGGTCCCCAGCTACACTCGCTGCGTCGCGTGGGCTCGTTCCTGGTCAGCAGCAGCGAGTTCGTGCCGCGCGTGGTGCTGCACACGCCCTTCGGCATACCGTTGCTCGCCTGGCAAGGCGACGGGGTCGAAGGCATCGTGCTGCTCGACGACCCGGAGCAGGAAAACGGACTGCTGTTGCTGCAGGGGCAGGCGCTGCTGCGCCTGACGCTGCCGACGCTCCCGCTCGGCGCACTGGTGGCCGCCCGCCTGGAGCAGCTGGCGGAGCGCTGGTTGCCGGCGCTGCTGCAGGAGCTCGGCGCGAGCCTGGACGAGTCCGTCCGTGCGCGCTTGCTCGAGCGAATCGCCGCGGCCAGCACACTCGACGCGGCGGCGCGCTGGCAGGTGGAGCAGACCTGCCTGGAGCTGGGGTTTTCGCCGCCCGCGGCCGACCCGTCGGCCGAGACGCCTGACCTGGACGCGCTCGGTGGCATGCTGGACCGGCTGGAGCAGCATTCGCAGGCCTTGCTGCAGTCGGTGCACGCGCTCTGTCAACAGGCGCTCGAAGGGCCGGCCGACCTGGAGGCGGTGGGCCAGCTGCAACAGGTGCTGATTCCTCGCAACCGTCTGCAAACCGAGATCATCGACTGGCTCACCGGACCGAGTTCGCCGCTCGAACAGGCCCGACATCTGGCGCGGGTCGCGCAGGAGTCGGACCCGCGACTGGCAGCACTGCGTTCCCAGGTCGAGCAGGCCCGCACCCGCATCGCCGCGCATCTGGACTGGCAACTCGCCTTTATCGAGCGTTGTTGGGCCGGGCTGCCAGACTGGCCCTCGCTGTCCGATGGCCCCCCCTATCACTACACCGCGCATTACCCGAATTTCCTTCAACTGGTGGACCTCGCCGGCTTGCCCAGCCAGTTGACCCGCACCCTCGGGGAGTTGCTGACGCTGACCGCTTCGTCGCAGACACCCGCGCTACACCCCCAGTGGTGGCTTCTCGGCAGGCCGATGCAGGATTTGCTGCGGGGTGGCCCCGCGGGCACAAATTGGCGGCAACTGGAATCTATCGGCGAGCCGATCGACATCCCGCTGGTGGGCGCACCGGTCAGCTGCGTCGAGTTCGAGGACAGTTACTTGATCGCCGACGGACAGCACCATCTGCTGCTGCGGATGGACCGACAGGGCGGCAATCCGCAACACTGGCTGGCGAAGGATCTCGGCCTCAGTAGCGTCGGACGCCTGACCCGCCTGGGCGACGACGTACTGGTCTGCGACCCCCTGGCGGGCAAGATCTTTCTACTCGACTTGACCGAGATGATCTTCCGTGAGCAAGACTGGCCGGCGGTTTCAGTCCCACGCTCGATCGATGTCGGCCCCGACGGCAGCCTGCTGGTCATCGGCTGGGACGCCGACGTGCTTCACCTCGATGCCTCCGGCGCCCTGATTGCGCGACTCGACAAGGCGCAGCTCGGCGCCCCCGACTTCGGCTTGTTCACGCCGGAGGGAGAGATCCTGCTGGTCGACGCCCGCAACCACAGCCTGCTGGCCTGGGATGGTCAGTCTTCGCAGGCCAGCGAGATCTGCCGCAACCAGTCCTGGCAACCCAATGGCCTGCACCTGCTGGGCGACGATTGCCTGCTGATGCTCGACCAGCGTCACCTGTTGCAACTGACGCGCGCGGGAGAGCTGATCGCCCGCTGGAAAATCAGCGGCACGCTGATCCGCGTCTGGGGTGACGCGGACGCGCTGCATGTGCTGAGCGCCGGACCGAATCAGCTCACGACCTACCGGCTTGCGCCGGTTCGTTGATCCAGCGCGCGAAGTCGCCCAGAAACTGACCGACCGCCTCCTCCGACTTCGGGTGGTAGGCCATCAGCGGCAGGAACTTCGGCGGGATCGTGACGATATGGGCACCCGCCACCAGCGCGTCGGTCACGTCTTGCGTCTCGCGAATCGAACCGATCAGGATCTCCGACGCGATACCCTCCCGTTCGAAGATCTGCCGCGTCTGCGCCACCACCCGGGCCGGGTCCTGCCCGCTGTCGCGGATCCGACCGTAGAACAGGCTGACATACTTGGCTCCGGCGGTGGCCGCCAGCAACGCCTGCTCGGTGGTCATGCAGCAGGTGCAGTTAACCGGGATCGACCGCCGGCCCAGCTCGCCGATGGCGCGCAGTTCCTGCCAGCCGATCGGTATCTTGATCACGATCTCCGGATAGTCGAACTGGGAGACGAACTCCGCCGCCTGGCGCACCATCTCATCGGGATCGCTGGCAAAGACCTCGACCGAGAGCGGAATGCAGGCCCCGTAGCGCTTGAGCAACGCGACGATGCTACCGACGAGTTGCTCGAAGCCGACGCGTTCTTCCTTGGCCAGGATCGAAGGGTTGGTCGTCACGCCTTGAATGATGCCGCGCTCGAGCGCCGCTTCGATTTCCTCGAGATTGGCCGAATCAATGAATAGCTTCATGGTCTTGCTCCGATGTCCAGAATCAGATCGACCGCTTCGGTCAGTCGGTCGACACGGCGGTCCGGCGCGCAATCGCCGCTGTGCGGGTTATCCAGCAGGATGGTGAAACAACCGGCGCGCTGACCTGCCCCCACGTCGCGCCAGGTGTCGCCGATCAGAAAACAGCGCCCCGCGTCCATCTCGGGTCGGGCCAGGACGCCTTGTAACATACCGGGCGCCGGCTTGCGGCAGTCGCAGCCGTCGCCGTCCTGGTGCGGGCAGAAGAGGACCTCGTCGACATGCACCTCGTCTTGCAACTTGCGGTGCATCGCCGTCAACTCCTCGGCTGCAATCCGTCCGCGCGCGACCTCCGGCTGATTGGTGATCACCACGGTGTGGTAGCCGGCTTGCTGCAGCCGGCGCACGCTCGGCGCGGCCTCGTCCGTGATCTGAAAGTCGGCCAGGAAGTGCGGCGCACGCGCCTTGCCGCCCCGCACCGGCGCGTGGTTGAGCACACCGTCTCGATCGAGGAAGACCACCGGCTTCATGCGCGCATCTTCTCCGCCAGGCAGAAGGTGACCAGGTGGTGCAGCACGACGTGATACGACTCGACATGCGGCGTGGTCTCAAAAGGCACCACCACGCTGACGTCGCAGACCTGCGCCATCGCCCCCCCATCGAAACCGGCCAGGCCCAGCGCCACGCCGTCGTGGTCCTTGGCGTAGCGCAGCGCGGCGACCAGGTTCTGCGACCAGGGCCCGGCCTTGTCGCTGCCCGAACCGCCGTGCACGCTGATCGCCAGCAGGCCGTCCCCCGGGCGAAAGTGGGTCTCGAGCTGCTCCGTATAGACCTTGCCCCAGCCCTCGTCGTTGACCAGCGCGCTCATCAGCGGGATGTTGTCGACCAGGCTGAGCACCCGCAGCCGAGGGCGGTCCGGCGCAATCGTGCACTTGGCCAGGTCGGCCGCAAAGTGCGTCGCCGTGCTGGCCGAGCCACCATTGCCAATGATGTAGAGCGTCGCATCGGCGCGCCAGAGCGCGAAGATCGCCTCGATCAGTGCGTCGATCGCCGCGCGGTCGATGCGTTCGGTGATCTCGGCGATGCCGCTCAGATAACGATCAATGAAGGACTGGTTTTCCATGTTTGCTCAGATAGAGTTCCGCCAGCCGCTGACGCATGGGCGTGTCGGGCAGGTTCGGCGGGTTGATCCGTTTCATCGTGTAGAGTTCGGACTGGTTGATCTCTGACGCGAGCTCGGCGAAACCGGGTTGATCCCAGGGGTCGAACGAGGCGCTGACCGTCTTGCCCGTCAGCTCGCCCGAGATGGGCGAGAGCAGGTAACGCGCGCAGCCAACCGCCACCTCGATCGGCACGCCACCGCCCTCGGCCAGCAGGCTGCGCGTGCGCGCCAGATGCTCGGCTGGCGCCTGTGGCGCCTGGTCCAGCGTGGCCTGGTGGATCGCCGTGGTGACGAAACCCGGCGCCACGGCATTGACGCGGATCGCGGTCTCGGCCAGCTCGACCGCCATCGTTTCGGTCAGCCGCACGATCGAGGCCTTGGCGCAGGCGTAGGCCGAGTAGTGCGGAAAGGGGTCGAACGCGCCGCCCCCGGCAAAGTTGAGGATGCGCGGTGAATCGCCGCGCATCAGCAGCGGCATGGCTGCCCGCGAGAGCAGATAACTGCCGCCCAGCATCACCTGTACCGTCTGCAGCCAGAGCTCTGCATCGGTCTCGTGCACCTTGCCGATCGCGCCGAACAGTCCAGCCGCGTTGGCCAGCCCGTCGAGCCGTTCGGTCTGTTCGCCGACCCACTCGATCAGTTGCGCAACCGCACTCGGCTGCGCGACGTCGCAGCGCATCCAGCGAATGCCTGGCGCACTGTCGGCCACGGCTTGCAGCCGACCCTTGTCACGCCCGCAGATCCAGACCTGATTCCCGTCTGCACCGAGCGCCGTGGCCAGCGCCGCACCGATGCCCGAGCTTCCGCCGCTGATCAGATAATGCCGGCTCATCCGACACCCATCCGGATCAGCCGCAGCGCGTCCGGGACCTCGGACTGCCCCAGCCCCCCCACGCTGTCGATGACCAGGCTCCCGCGCAGCCGCGCTGCGATCTGCGCCGCTTCCACTTGCGCGTACTCGGGCCAGGCAGTCAGCAGCACCAGACAGTCCGCCTGCGCCAGCGCGGCGTCAGCGTCCGGGGCCATTTGCACCTCGGGAAAGTCAGGCAGCGCATCGATCAGCGGATCGTGCGCGACGATCTCTGCCCGTCCCGCGAGCGCCTCGATCAGCCGGACCGAGGGCGCGTTCTTCAACGAGGCGCTGCCCGGCTTGTAACACAGCCCCCACAGCGCAATGCGCGGGCGGGCCTGCGTCGCGAACAGCTCACGCTCGAGCGTACGCAGGATCCACTCACCCCGCTGCGCGTTGCAGGATACGATCGTATCGATCAGCGGCACCGCCAGCTGTCCCTCGGCGGCCAGGGCCTGCAAGCTGGCCAGGTCCCGTTCGAGATTGCCGCCCGCGATGCCCAGCCCGGGCTGGAGATAGGCCCGCGGTCCGATGCGACGATCCAGCCGCAGCGCGCCGTTGATTTCGTGCACGTTTGCGCCGAGGGTCTCGCACAGATCCGACAGCGTATTGGCGAAGGTGACCGAGCAGCTCAGATAGAGGTTGATCGCCATCTTGCTCAGCTCGGCGCTCTCGTAGCTCATCGGCAGCACCGGGCAGTCGTACGGCGCCAGTGCATCGGCCAGCGCGGCGGGCATGGGCTGCTCGCTCTCGACCAGCCCCAGGATGATGCGCTCGGGGTGCAGAAAGCGCGCCAGCGCCTCGCCAATAACCAGCGTCTCGACCATGTAGACCAGCGCGCAGCGCAGACCCGGACGGGCCGCCGTGATCCGCGCCCGCAAGGCCCGCGTGAAACCCACCGGCACCTGGCTCATCAGCACCACGACGACCCCCTCACGCAACCGCGGCAAGATCAGTTCGATCCGCAGATTCAGCTCATCCAGCTGACAACGGTTGTGCTCATCGGTCTGCACGTCGAGGCTGATGAACAGCAGGCTGGCCTGGTCGATCGCCGCTGCGTCGCTGGTAAAACGAATGCCCTCTCCGGCCGCCCGCAGGCCGTCCGCCAGCCCGGGTTCGCCGACGGGCAATTCTCCGCGAGACAGCGCCGCCACCCGTTCGCCATCCGGATCGATGCCGACCACCCCCGGACTATGGCTGGCCCAGCCGATGCTGGCCACCACGCCCATGTGGCTCAAGCCGACGAAGACGACGCTCATAGCAGCAGGCCCGTTAACTGCTCGGAAATGCGCCAGTCGTGCTCGATGGTATTGCCCCCGCCGCGAACCGCCTGCTCGAAAGCCTGTAGGTCGGCAGCCCAGGACAGATCTTCTCCCGAAAACTCGAACCGCTGCTCGGTCGGCGCCCCGCTGGGCAGGACGCGCTTGCGCCAGATCAGCTGGCTGCCTTGCCATTTCTGCAAACCGGACAGATGCAGGGAACCCAGCTCGCCGAAGAGGTCGATGCCGAAGCTGTTCTTCCAGGCCAGAAAGGACACCTCGAGCTGCAGCGCGCCGTCGATCGAACGCAGCAGACCATGGTCCGGCGCCTCGAGCTCACAGCTACGCAGGTCGACCACCTCGAATCCCAGCGGCCGTTGCGGGAACAGATAGCTCGCCAGATCGATCAGGTGGCTGGCCAGATCCTCGAGCACGCCCAGGCCGGCGTCGCGCCAGCTACCGACCAGGTTGCGCACCGTGCCATTGCCGTAGTGCAGCCGGCCGTGATACAGCCTGCCCAGTGCGCCGGCTTCGATCAACGCCTTCAGCTTGGCCAGCGCGGGTTCATGCCGGTGGTTGTAGGACGTCACACAGGCCGCGCCATGCTCGGCGCTGAGCGCGAGCAGGCGGTCGGCCTGCGCGCGGTCGTCGAACAGCAACGGCTTGTCGACCAGCAAGTGCGTACCCTGGCCCAGGAAGTGCATCGCGAGCGGCAGCTTGGCTGCGGTCGGCACGGAGAGGATCGCGGCGTCATACTCGACCCCTGCGGTTTCGCGGGCATCGCGAAAGTCAGCTGCCTGATTGGCCGGATCGACGGTCGCCACGCAGCGCGAGCCGAGCTCGACCTGCCGCTTGCGGCCGATGTTGCCCAGCCCGACCAGCAGGTAACGCATCAGACAGCGTCCTCCCGCAGGCTTGCCAGCTGCGAGCGGATCGCGTCGAGTTGCAGCGGCACGTTGCCCTGCTGGGCACAGGCCATGCCACCGGCGATATTGCCCAGGATCGAGGCCATCACGATCGAGCCGGTATTCTTCAAGACCAGTGTGCTGGTGGCCAGCAGCGCGTCGCCCGAACCGGTCGGATCGCTGACGTCGTCGGTCAGGCTCTCGACGTAGAACCAGTCGCGTGGATTACTCCCGCGCTGGCGGTAGGTCAAGTTGCCCCGTGCGCCGAGGGTCATGATCAGGCCCTTGCACTCGGCCCGGGCGAACAGCTCCTCGGTGATCTTGCGCACACCGGAGTCCTGATCGCCGAGCGCGAAACGCGCCTCGCGCTCGTTGGGCGTGATCAGGTCGAAGCCGCGGAAATCGAGGATGTTGCCCCAGCGGTTGCTGACCTGACTGTCGGCCACGCGCAGCACCCCCGGCGGGATGGCCTCGGTCAGCGGTGGGATCGACTGCGAGTGGAACATGCCGTGGCGAAAATCGCTGAAGACCACCCCGTCGGTCGAGGTGCGCGCGATCTGCTCGGCAAAGCGCTCGCGCAGCTGCTCGTTGATCGGGTGGTTGTCGACGTCGTCGACCTGCAACAGCTTCTGGCCGGCCGCCCAGAAGCGCTCCTTCTCGGTCGTCGGCCGCCCGGCTTCGATGATCGGCGTGGTGCTGATGCCCGCCTCGGCCAGATCTTGCAGGACGAACTCGGAGAGCGCGTCGTCACCGAGCAGCGTGCTGAAGGTGACCTGCGCGCCCAGGGAATGCATGTGTTTGGCGACGATGCCGGCCCCGCCGACGAAGCGTTCGGTGCGGTCTCGGCGCACGCTGAAGGTCGGGCTCTTGGGCGCCGCGCCGAGCAACGTGCAATAGGTGTACTTGTCGACGATCGTATCCCCGACGACGTGCAAGCGGATCTTGTCGAGTCCGCGCAGCGCCGCCTCGAGGTCGTCGAAGCTGATGCCCTCCCCCTTCATCAGCACCAGCAGCTTGTCCAGCGCCAGCTTGGGACGCTCGTACTCCAGCAAGGCGGTCGAGGAGTAGACCACGTCGCCCGGGCTGAAGACGAACTGCCCGCCATAACCTTGCACGACGGCCATCTCCTCCTTCGTCTTCGGGTGCACGCCGGCGGAGGCATACTCGAAGCCCTTGACGAAGTAGTCCGGCTGGATGAAGGCGATGTTCTCCAGCGGCGTCGGCTGCTGATCGACGATCACGTAATCCACGAACTCGAGCGCCGCCAGGTTGATGGCGCGCAACTCCTCGATCACGTAGGGCCGCCCCTCGCCCTTGTCGATGAAGCGATCTGCGGTCAGGCTGGCCACCAGCAGGTCGCCCTTGGAGCGGGCGTAGAGCAGATGGCGAATGTGCCCCGGATGCACGATGTCGAACGAGCCATGGCACATCACCACCTTGCGCGCGCGGGGCCGCTCGCCGATCAGCTCTCGCAGCTGCTCCGGGGTGCGAATCTTGTCGGTATAACGTTCCAGCAGCGGGGTCATGCGCTGCTGCCCATGTAACGAAACCAATCCTCGGTCGCCTCGGCAATGCTGTCTTGCGTCCAGACCGGCGCCTCGCGCCAGTAGTCGATATTCTCCAGGATCGTCGCCACGCCCTGCTCGAACGAGACGCTGGGTTGCCAGCCGAGCTCCTCGCAGAGCCGCCGATTGTCGGCCTGGGTAATCTCCGGTTCGCCGGTGCGCTTGGGCAGCGGCAGGGTCTCTCCGCCGCCGAGCAGACGCACCAGCTCGTTGACCGACTGCGGGTTGCCGGTGCCCAGGTTGTAGATCCGCCCGCTGTGCGGACTGCGCGCCGCGCGGTAGAAGGCATCGACCACATCGGTGACGAAGGTGAAGTCGCGAGTCTGGGTGCCATCTCCGACGATCGTGAACGGTTGACCGGCAAGCTTCTGCGCCAGAAACACACCGAAGACCGCGCCGTAGGTGCCGGAGGTGCGCGAGCGCGGGCCGTAGGCGTTGAAGATGCGCAACGAGATCGCCGGCAGGCCATAGACCTGCGCCCAGTGCAAGATCGTCTGTTCTGCCAGGTACTTGGTCAGCGCGTAGGGATACTCGGTGCGAATCTCGGCCGTTTCGGGCGTCGGCGTCAGATCGGGAATGCCGTAGCAGGAACTCGAGGCCGCGTAGACCAGCTTGGCCACCCCGGCGGCGCGCGCCGCTTCGAGCAGGCTGAAGGTGCCATCGACGTTGGCCCGATAGTAGTCTGCCGGCCGCTGAATCGAAGGCACGATGTCGCCGAGCGCCGCGAAATGGAAGACGATGTCATCCGCCTGCAAGGTGCGCGCGATCAGCTCGAACTGGTTAAGGTCAGCCTCGACTATCTCCAGCCGCGCATCTGTTTTGTGCTGCGCCAGGTTCTCGATCCGGCCGGTCGACAGGTTGTCGATCACGACGACCGGGTGGCCCTCGGCGAGCAGCCGGTCGACCATGTGGCCGCCGATGAAGCCGGCGCCGCCGGTCACCACGCAGCGGGGCAAGCTAGCGCTCATTGTCGAAGAACTCCTGAATCGAGGCGATCACCTGCGCCACCTGCGCGTCGGTCAATTCGGCATAGATCGGCAAGCTGATCATCTCGTCAGCCAGCCGCTCGGCCACCGGAAACTGACCCCGCTGGTAGCCCAGTCCGGCCGCGGCCGGCTGCAGGTGTATCGGCACCGGATAGTGCACCCGCGTATCCACCCCGCAGCGCGTCAACTGTTCCCGCAGGGCATCGCGGCGGGGCGTGCGAATGATGAACGTCTGGCAGACCGCGTGCTCGGCTTGCCGCTCGACGGGCACGCCGACCAGCGCGCCCAGCCCTTGCTGATACTGCTTGGCAATCGCCCGACGACGATCGGCCCAGGACGCCTGATGCGCCAGCTTGACCTGCAACAGCGCCGCTTGCATCGAGTCGAGGCGACTGTTGGCGCCCCAGAATTCGACCCGCCCTCGATCCGCCAGGCCGTGATTGCGCATCTTCAGCAAGAACGCGTGGATCTCGGCGCAGCCTGTCGTCACCGCCCCGCCGTCGCCGCAGCCGCCCAGCGGCTTGAGCGGATGAAAGCTGAAGCAGCCCGCCTCACCGAACGAGCCCACCGGTTGCGCGCCATAGGTCGCGCCGAAAGCCTGCGCGCAGTCCTCGATCAGCGACAGCCGATGGGTCTCGGCGATGGCCACGATCTGGTCCATCTCGCACGGCCGGCCCGTCAGATGCACCACCAGCAAGGCGCGGGTACGCTCGTTGATGGCGGCTTCGATCAGCGCGGGGTCGATGTTGAGATCCTCACGAACATCGACGAACACCGGGCGCGCCCCGACCCGGTCGATCGCCGCCGCGGTGGCCCAGAAGGAATTGGGCGGCGTGATCACCTCGTCGCCGGGGCCGATCCCGCAGGCCTGCAGCGCGAGCACCAGCGCGTCGGTGCCGGAGTTGACCCCGACCACATGCGCGGAGCCGGTCAGCGGCTGGAGTGCGTTTTCGAACGACCTGAGCGCCTCGCCAAGAACGAAGTCACCGCCAACCAGGCAGGCTTCGACAGCGCGCAGCAACGGCTCGCGCAGCGCCTGGTGCGGCGTCGCCAGATCGATGAAGGGAACCGTGATATCCATGCAGGTTGCGCTCACGTCAGCTGCACCGCCTGCATGCGCCGGATGTTGTAATAGACCTCGCCCTCCAGCGGGTCGGGCACGCGCCCCGCCTTGAACGCCTGGCACAGATCACGCACTGCATCCTCGATCGTATGACTGGGCACGAAGCCGATGTCACGGCGGATCAGGTCCGAGCAGATGTGATAGGAGCGAATGTCGTCCGACGGGGTGGTTTCGATCGGCAGCGGCGCTCGGTCCGGGTACTCCTGCTCGACGACCCGTTTGACGGTCTGTGCGATCTCGGCGATCGTGTGATTCTCGTAGCCAGCGTTCCAGATCTTGCCGGCAATTTTCTCTGCCGGCAGCGCCAGTAGCTGACAGTAGAGGTCGACGATGTCGAATATATGAATGTTGGGTCGCTGCTGGAGGCCGCCAAAGACGGTCACCTTGCCCTTGTTGACGGCATGATTGGTCAGCAGGTTGACCGTCAGATCGAGCCGCAGGCGCGGTGAATAACCACAGACCGTCGCAGGCCGCACCGTCACCACGGTGAATTGCTCCGAGCCGTACTCCTGCAGGATCGGCTCGCAGAGGCCCTTGAACTTGTTGTAGTCGGTGATCGGCAACAGCGGATGATCTTCGGTCACCTGGGGCGCATCCGAAACGCCATAGACGCTGGAGGTCGAGGCGTAGACGAAGCGCTGGACGCCCGCGTCGCGGCTGGCCCGCACCAGCTGCTCGAAAGCCGTGTAGTTGATCGAGCGGCTGAGCTCGGGATCCAGCTCGAAGCTGGGGTCGTTCGAGATGCAGGCTAGATGGATCACCGCGTCCGCCCCATCGAGGGCTCGCGCCACCACTTCTGGATCGCGCAGATCGCCGCGAATCAGCGTCAGCGATTCGGGCTGCTCCGCCGCCAGGCCCGCCAGGTAGGCCTCGCCATAGAGACACAGATCGAGCACCCGCACGCAATAGCCCTGCTCGAGCAGCGCCGGCACCAGCACGCTGCCGACATAGCCCGCCCCGCCCGTCAGCATCACGGTCTTGATTGTTTTGTCCATAGAGTCTCTCCGGTTCTTCTTATCGGACACAAACAGGGAACCCTTGAGTCCTGCCCTGCGAAATGTGGTATATCCCCCGTAGATGAACACAATGCAAGACCTGGTCCTGCTGTACCGCAAGATGTTGTTGATCCGCACCTTCGAGGAACGGCTGCTCGAGGAATTTTCGCGCGGCACCCTGAACGGCACGACCCACACCTGCATCGGGCAAGAGGCCAATCCTGTCGGCGTGCTGGCCGGTGTTGCCGCGGGAGATGTCGTCGTCAGCAACCACCGCGGGCATGGCCACTTCCTGGCCCACGACCAGCAAGATGCCGCTGGCCTGATCGCGGAGCTGATGGGCAAGCGCACGGGGGTCTGCGGGGGCCGCGGCGGTAGCCAGCACCTGCATGGCGAGCACTTCTACACCAACGGCGTGCTGGGCGGCACGATGGCGCTGGCGGCCGGTGCGGCACTGGCCGAAAAGCTCAAGGGCTCGGGCGCAATCGTGGTGATCTTCCTCGGCGACGGCGCACTCGGCGAGGGTGTGGTCTACGAGAGCCTCAACATGGCGGCGCTGTGGCAGGTTCCGCTGCTGATCGTGGTCGAGCACAACGCCATCGCCCAGACCACACCCACAAGGCTGGCGCTGGCCGGCTCGATGGCCGGTCGCTTCGAGGCCTTCGGCATTCCGCTGCTGACGCTGGACACGACCGACGTCAGCCTGATCGCGCAGGCCGCGCCACCGCTGATCGCGGCCTGCCGCGAAGGCCGGGGACCACGGGCGATGCTGATCCGGACCCATCGCCTGGGCCCGCATTCGAAGGGTGACGATACGCGTTCGGCCGAGGAGCTGGCCGCCTTGCAACAGTACGACCCGCTGGCTGTCGTGGCCCCGCGCTTGTCGGAGAGCGTGCGAGCTGCGCTGGCCAGCGAGGTGGCGACCGAGATCAGCGAGGCCTTTGCAGCTGCCTCGGCCGCGCCCGCGGCACATGGGGTCGATTGATGGTGAGCGTTGTCGGTGCGCTCAACGCGGCCCTGCTGGCTGCGCTCGATCAGGACCCGACCGTGGTGCTGATGGGTGAGGACATCCTGGATCCCTACGGCGGCGCGTTCAAGGTCACCCGCGGGCTGTCGAGCCGCCATCCGCAGCGCGTGCTGACCACACCGGTTTCCGAGGCGGGCATCGTCGGCATGGCGGGCGGCATGGCGCTGCGCGGGCTCAAGCCAGTGGTCGAGTTGATGTTCGGCGACTTCCTCACGCTGGCCGCCGACCAGCTGATCAACTATGTCACCAAGTACCGCTGGATGTACAACGATCGGGTGCAGGTCCCGCTGGTCGTGCGCACACCCGTGGGCGGCTACCGCGGATACGGGCCGACCCACAGCCAGTCGCTGGAAAAGCACTTCCTCGGTGTGCCAGGTCTGCGCGTCGTCGCGCCCACTACGCTGTGCGACCCGGGCCAGCTACTGCGCCAGGCGGTGCTCGATGATCCCGGACCCGTCTTGTTCATCGAACACAAGCTGCTCTATGCGGCCGAGGTGCAAAACGCCGTCGACGGCCGCATCGGCGACTTCTGGGTCACCCAGCACGGGGCGGATTATCCGACCTTGACGCTCTCACTGGTCGGCTTCGAGCGGGCGGACGTGACCATTGCCTGCTATGCGCATCAGGCGCAGATCGCCCAGCAGGTGGCGATACGCGCGCTGCTGGAAGATGAACTGAGCGTCGAGCTGGTGGTCTTCACGCAGCTGGCCCCGCTGGGGCTCGAGCCGCTGCTGGACTCGCTGGCGCGCTCCCGCCGCCTGCTGACCCTCGAGGAGGGGGGTCTCTCCTGGGGCTGGGGCGCGGAGGTCACCGCGCTGGTCGCGGCCGGCGATCGAGATGTGCGATTGGCTCGGGTCGGTGCCCGCGATCTGCCGATCCCCGCCAGCACGGCACTCGAGCTGGAGGTGCTGCCCACGCAAGCGCGAGTGCTCGAGGCGCTGCTCGCTCTGGTCGGAGGGGATTGAGATGCAGGTCATTGTACCGCTGATCAGCGCCAACGAGCGCGAGGTGCGAGTCGTCAGCCTGGCAGTTCGCGAGGGCGAACAGGTCAGTCAGGGCACACTGCTGGCCGTGCTCGAAACGACCAAGGCGACGGTCGAAGTGGAAGCCGATCAAGCGGGCTACATCGTCGGCCTGCGGATCGCCGAGGGCGACCTGATCGCCGTCGGGGAGACGATCTGCCAGATCGAAGCAGACCCGGGAGCCGCGCCGCTGATGGCAACGGCCCCGGCTGCCAGCGAGGTCCGTCTGACGCAGGCCGCACGCGCGCTCTGCGAGGCATCGGGACTGGCACTCGACGAGCTGCCGCGAGACCGCATCGTCACCGAGACACAGATTCAGGCGCTGCTCGTCCAGCAGGAACCGGCCATCGCGCTGCCTGACGAGATGCCCAGCGCCGGCCCACTGATCCTCTTCGGCGGCGGCCGGCACGCCAGGATGTTGATCGAGTTACTGGCCGCGCACGCGTCACTCAGCCTGCACGGCATCGTCGACGACAGCCTGCCAGCCGGGACCGAGGTTCTCGGCGCGCGCGTGCTCGGTGGACGCGAACTGCTGACCGAGCTGCGGTCCCAGACCGTCGCCGCCGTCAACGGCCTGGGGTCACTGCCCAACCTGATGCAACGACTGCAAATCAGTCAGCTGCTCAGGCAGCGCGGCTTCGCGCAGCCCCCGCTGACGCACCCGCGCAGCATCGTCGAACCGAGCGCACAGCTCGCGCCTGGCGCACAGGTCCTCGCGGGGGCCTACGTCGGCACCATGGCCAGACTGGGCGAGGGCGCGATCGTCAACACCGGCGCGATCGTCTCGCATGATTGCCAGATCGGCACCTTCGCCACGATCTCGCCGGGCGCCGTGCTGGCCGGCGACGTGACAGTCGGTGCGCGCGCCGTCGTCGGCATGGGTGTGCTGGTCAACGTCGGCGTGCAGATCGGAGAGGATGCCCGCATCGGCAATGGCGCCATCATTCAGGGCGACGTACCGCCGCGCATGTTCGTGCAGAGTGGCGCGACCCATGCTTGAACAGCCTCCGGGTTGAAGATCCGTCTCTCTTCTGGCAAGCTCCCTGCCATGTACGCCGACTTCCTCGACCACTGGACCGAACCGCCTTTCGACTCGTTCGACTGCTTCTATTACGACGAGACGGGCAAGCCCTGCTACGACCTCTCCGACGTACCGGCGTCGCTACGCGAGGCGATCGAGTACCCGGAGTACTGCTCGGGCACCAACAAATTCCAGCTCCTGTTGTATCGCTTCGCCGCCCGCGCCAAGGCCGCGCTGGAGTGCGGGGTCTTCGAAGGGGCCTCGACGCTGCCGCTGGCCAAGGGTCTGGAGACCAGCGGCGGGCGGCTGACCTGCATCGACCCGAACATGCGCGAGCCGATGTTGCACCAGCGCATCTCCAAGCACGAGATCCAGAACGTGATCCTGCTCGAGGGCAATGGCCTGGCTTTCCGGCCGGGCAGCGAACCAAACGAGCCGGACGCTGACGGGATCTATACGGTCACCCGGCCACCCGCGGAGGTCCCGAGCATGTTCGACCTGGTCTACATCGACAGTGACCACACCTACGAACACACGGTGCGGGAGCTGTTCCTGTTCGACCAGTACCTCAACCCGGGCGGCGTGATGATCCTGCACGACATCGTCGTCGGCGTGGGCCAGGGGCTGATCGGATCCAAGGAGGACTACGGCTACCTGAATGCGGACGCCTACATCGGGGCCTTCATGCAGACCCAGAACCGAGCGCAGAAGATCCACATCTCGGACTGGCCGGTCTGCAGGCCCGCGCCGAACTGCCTGATGAGCCCGATTCACCTGGCAATCCAGTCTTTCCTGGCCTACCGACCGTCCTACAGCTTCTTCAAGCTGCTCGATTTCGCCGGTCTCGGGATCATCTGGAAGCGCTAGAGCACAAGCACAGCGCCAGGTACCTCGGACGGGACGTCAACGTACCTGGCGCTGGGCCTTTGGTTGGTCGCCGTCCCGTCCGAGGTACCTGGCGCTCGAGCTGAGTTTCGGCCATTTCAAAATCAAATCGCCAGTTCCCTGTCGCCTGTTCACATAAGCAAAGCTACAGAAACAAGCGAAGCTTATCAGCGCTTACCCCCAGATCGCTAGTCTAGCAGCCGCCGGTTACAGGCTCGCGCCGTAGGAGTAGCGCGAGAGGATCGTCCAGAGTCGCCCACGCTCGGCCTCGCTCATCTGAGTGTAGCGATAACGATCGTCCCGACCGCGCTCGGACTTGATCTCCTCGATGACTT
>CAZMLI010000036.1:7057-19576 GCA_964566865.1 uncultured Planctomycetota bacterium | reverse complement strand
AGCGGATTCCCCGTGTCCTTTTCACGGCGGCTCGCGGCAGCGGCTTGCGGTCTGCTGGCGCGCTGCGGTCGTTTTACGGCCTGCGCGGGCCTGGCTTCGCGGAGGAGCCGGCCCGTCGGTCCCGGTCGCGTGCGCTGCGAGAGCTCGGGTGTCTTGCGCAACAGCGGCATCCTGTTCTTCAGCTCATCCTTGTTGGTCTTGTTGGGCATGGCCTGTGCCGGCGTCGCGAAAGCCAGCAGCAGCCCCAGGCAGATGGCGATGCGGCACATTACTTCACCTCGTAGCGTAGGGTTTCGATCGGGCCCCAGACATAGGGCAGGTAAAAGCCGAAGTCCTCACCGCCGGCGGTCAGCCGGTCGTCATGATTGAGCACCAGCCGGTTGGCGCCGTAGATCAGCGACTCGTTGCGGCTGACCACGGTGCCGTTGAAGGTCACGTCGCCGCCCCAGTTGAGCATCAGGCCGCCGAGGGTGTGGTTGGTATAAAGAGCGGCCTCGAACTTGTTGACGTAGATCGTTGCCACCTGGTTGAAGCTGGTGGTGCCGGGTGGCATGTTGCCGGCCCATTGACCGCTGTCGAGCGCGGCCGGCAGCGCGAAGTCCGCTGTCGTGGAGGTCGGGTCATAGATACCGTCTCCGTCGGTGTCCTCGCCCGTGCCGGGGATCGGATCGCCGACATTCTTGCCGACGGGGACCAGTCCGAAGGTGACGTCGCCGGCCGAGTAGATCTGCGTCGACCACTGGCCATCCCCCTCGTTGACATCGTTGGTATTGGCGATCTGGTCGTCGCCGGTGTCCTCGATGCTGACGTTCAGCGGGTTGGAGAGCCAGGAGGACATGTAGTAGTCGGCCGTGCCGTCGGTGAAATCGCCGAGCACGATGTTCTCCCGGGCGAACAGGCCGAGCGCGTCCTTGTCCTGGCTGGCGGTGCGCCAGGCGATCCGGTCGGCCAGGCTGCTCGAAGTCGGTCGCGGGGTGGCCGGCGGGTTGGCGTAGGTCAGGTTGTCGGGGATGTAGACGTTGCCGCCGGCATAGATCGCGCCTTGCCCGGTCACCACGCCCTTGATGATCACGCTGCCGCGGATCACCACCGGTCCGTTGATCACGATCGGATTCAGCGCAGTGCCTTCGAGGTACAGATGTTGTGGCTCGCCCGCGTCGTCGCCGAGCACGCCGCTGACGATCGTCAGGCCGCCGACCTTGATCGTGCTGCCGCCGCCCTTGGCGATGTTTTCGTAGCTGGTCAGGTCGCTCAGGTTCGGCATCGGCAGCGGTTCATAGAACGGGTACTGATTGTCGGTCTCCCCACCCATGCCCAGGACATTGCCTGCCTGTACGACATCCCAGCCGGAGAAGATGCCGCCGTCGTCGACATACCCGCTCAGGTTGGGGCCGTCAGACTTGCTGTAGCGCGGGACGCCGTTGATCGTCGAGCTGTAGTTGCCGCCGTCGAACTGCCCGTTGGCCCGGACGTTGCCGTTGGCCACGATCGTATTGCCGTAGAACCAGCCCCAGTTGTGAACGAAGTAGGAATAGTCGAAGATCCGCGCCCGCTCCAGGCTCATCTTGACCGTCGAGGTCACCTCGGCGCGCACCGCGCCAGGGGTGCCTTCTGCCGGCGACCAGGCGACGGAAGTGATCGCGACCAGCCGGTAGAGCTCGGTGGTGTTGGCGTTGCCGCCGCCCCCGCCCAGGTTGTGCGAGAGCGAGGCGACGCCGGGTCCGGCCTTGGTGGCGACGGTGACGGTGGTCACTTCACCGGTCGGCACGGTCCAGTTGAAGGTCTCGCTCTCGACCACCTGGTCCTCGCCCAGCGTGGTCTCGTCGAACTTGAGGCCGGTGACGCCGGTGGTCGGGTCGGGGTCGACCCACTCGGTCGGGTAGTTTCCCGGGCTGGTGGCCGTGGCGGAGGCCGACGCCTGCGCCGAGCCAGGCAAACCGAAGGTGACGTGGGACAGCGCCTTGCTGCCCGGCGCGCCGCTGGATGTCAGGGTGGCCGTCAGCGTGGTCGTGCCGTCGCCGTTGTCGGTTGCGGTGATCGTGCTGGTGAAGCCGGAGCCGTCGGTTTGCGGCGCAGTCGTCACCGGTCCGCCAGCACCGCCCTCATTCGTCGGGCCGCTGACCGCCAGGCTGACGGTGAAGCTGCCGGCGACGTAGCCATCCTGGGTCAGTTGCTGCGCGGTGTAGAGCGTCGTCGCATCGAGCGCATCGAGCCAGCCGAACGGGTCGTCGAGGCTGGCCTTGCTCGTCGCGTCCTTGAGGAACGCGACCGTCTGCTCCGTGCCGCCTTCCGCCACGTAACGTGCGCGCAGCTGACGCAGCATCAACTGGCTGTGTCGGCTCTCGGCGGTGGAGGTGCTGAGCGCGGCCATGCTCAGGCCGACCAGTACCAGGGTGATGACGAGCACCGTGATCATCGCGGCGCCTCGGGTTTGTCGGGGAGAGTATCTCATCTGTGCCTCCTACTGCGTGCTGGTCCGGATGGTGACATCGGTTGTCACCGAGCGGGTCAGGTCGTGATCGGCGTTCTGGTGGCGGGTGACCAGGGTCATTGTCAACTGGATGCCCGAGAGGCTGACCGTCAACGCCTTCTGCCCGGGCAGGGGGTTCTCGAGCTGGCTGGCCAGGACCGTTTCGCTGACCAGCGTCATCGTGCTGTCGAGGACCTGGCGGACCAGCTGGCGCTGGGCGTTGACCGTCAGTCGCAGCCACCAACCGCTCTGTCCGCTCGCCCCCCAGGTCGGGCCCGACTCGCCAACGGAGATGGCCTGCTGATAGGTGACCATGTCGGACCCGTAGACCTGGTCGACCGCGATTGTCAGGTTGCCCCCCATCTGCAGCTCCACCGCCGCCGCGTCGGCGCCCTTGCGCACGTTCCGCGTCAGCCGGGTTTCGCCCGAGACGGTGTCATAGGCGCTGTAGGTTGCCCTGGTGGACTGTGCGACGAGCAGCAAAATGCCGCTGAGGAGGGTCAGCGCCACCATCGTTTCGACCAGGGTCAGGCCGCGAGCGCGTGCAATCATCGGTCGCTCCTGAGCGTCAGAAAGGTATAGGTCTTCTGCGGCGCGGATTCGTGACTCGCCACGACCCGGATCTGGCGCAGGGTCGGCGAGAGGTTTTGCACCGTGATCGTCGCGGTGTAACCATTTTGCGACACAGCGTTTCCGCTCTGCGCGGGCAAGCTCTTGAAGTCCAGCGCGCGCAGCTCCTCGAGCACGCCCCTGGCGAAGTTCTGGGCCCGGGTGGCGTGGTAGGAGCGGCTGTCCGTCTTGAGGCTCGTGATCAGCGCGGAGCCCAGCCCGGCAAGCACGATCGCGAAGATCGCACCGGCCAAGGTCGTCTCCAGCAAGCTGCTTCCCTGGTTCTGTCGTCTAATCATATCAGTCCGCTTCTCCTGTGCCTTCAACTCTGAGTCACGAAACGTTGCATTCCAAGTCAAGAGAACACGAATCGTTACGATTCCCTGATCAAGTGCTTACGATTCTCTGATCAAGCGCGCTGCGCCTTGGCTGTCATACCCCCGAGGTGTATGTCCTGTGGTGCGGCTATTTTGTGATTGCAGTGCACAGCGGGCAGGCAGGCGGTCGCCACGGTGCAACCGTCCGGTTTCCGGACGATTCACACTATCTTCAGGGCTGGCCTGGGCTTACGTTGCTGTATTTCTGGGAATAGCCTGATTTTACCCATTTGTTGCAGGGTAGAGGCCGGTTGAACCCGAGGCGCGCAACAGTTAACAGCTTGATTTCACGCTGAATAATGGTGTAATTTCGTGTTATTGAAACGCTCACCCGTCACCTGACTCAAGCGCTTGAAACAGCCCTCGAGCTGGCCCCTGTCGTTGGAATCTCCGGGGCTGGGCAGACCGGCAGGACTACCTTGCTGCGGCTCTTCAAGGGCCGCCAGTTCCTGACACTCGATGATTACGCAACGCGTCAGCGTGCGCTGCGGGATCCCGATCAGCTGATTCGGGGCATCGAAGGCCCCGCCACGCTGGAGGAGATCCAGCGGGCGCCGGAGCTGATGCCCGCCATCACCCGGGCGCTGGCGCTCGATTCAGCACCCGGCCGCTTCTTGATCAGCTCGTCGGTCGATCTGGAGCGGCTGTGCGACTCGCTGCCGCGGGACTGGATCCAGCTATTCAGCCTGTCCCCCATGTCCTGGGCCGAGCTTGAGGGGCGACCGGGGCCGCGGGCGCTGGAGACGTTACTGGGGGCCAGCTCGGAGGGAGAGGTGCTTGCCCGGTTCGGCGGGCTCCCCGAGTGGCAGCCCAAGCGGCTGCAGCAGCGGATTCTCGCCGGCGGTCTGCCCGTGCCTGCAAGAGAGCGGTTCCGGGTGCTGCGCGACAGCTGGTTCGATACCTACTGCCAGACCTATTTCGAGCGAAAGCTGCAGGATGTGGTGCGGCTGCGCAATCTGCCCGACTTCATCCGGCTGTTCGGTCTGGTGGCGCGACGCTCCGGTCAGGTGCTCTCGGGAGCCCATCTGGCGCGGCAAGCCGACCTGCCGCTGGAGACGACCCGGCGCTATCTGTCCTACCTCGAAGCCACGCAGCTGGTCGTGTCGCTGCCGGCGTTTGTCGGGGAGACGGGCAAGCGCCTGGTCAAGGCGCCCAAGCTGTACCTGTTCGACACGGGGCTGGCGGCCCATCTGGCCGGGCTGCAGGAATGGGATCAGGTCGAGCGCCAGGGCACGGAGCACGACCTGATCGAGACCTTCATGGTGCTCGAGGTGTTCAAGATCGTCTCGCAGATGTCGGAACCCACGGATCTACGCTACTGGCGAACCCATGCGGGGGCTGAAGTCGATCTGGTCCTGGCGCGCGACGACCGCCTGTTGCCGCTCGAGATCTGCTCGACGACCCGGATCGGCCGTCGCAGCGTCAGCGGACTGCGCGCGTTCATGCGGGAATATCGCGACCGAACGCCGTTCGGGATCATCCTCTATCCGGGCGACACGGTCCTGCAGGCGGCCGAGCGAGTGATCGCGTTACCTTGCGAGGGGGTGCTGTTATGAAGCTGCTGGTTCTGGGCGGTACCGTCTATCTCGGTCGGCATCTGGTCGAGGCAGCGCTCGCTGCGGATCACACGGTGACGCTGTTCAATCGAGGTCAGCACGATCCCGAGCTGTTCGAGGGGGTCGAGAAGCTGCGCGGCGACCGAGACGGGGATCTGGCCGCGCTGGCCGGTGGACAATGGGACGCGGTGATCGATACCTGCGGCTACCTGCCGCGCATCGTCGAGGCGTCCGCGGTCTGCCTGGCCGATTCTGTCGCGCACTACACTTTTATCTCGAGCTGCTCGGTCTATGCACAGCCGGCGGCGGGCCGCGACGAGTCCGGGGCAGTCGGCAGGCTGGCCGAGCCGACCGAAGAGATCACCGGCGAGAGCTATGGGCCGCTCAAGGCGCTTTGCGAGCAAGCGGTCGAGGCGAGATTGCCTGGACGGACGCTGACGGTTCGGCCGGGGCTGATCGTCGGGCCGCACGACCCGACCGATCGCTTCACCTACTGGCCGGCGCGCATCGATCGCGGGGGTCGAGTGCTCGCACCCGGGACGGCCGAGGCGCCGGTCCAGTGGATCGACGTGCGGGACCTGGCGGCCTGGATCATCCGCATGACGGCCGCGCAGCAGACCGGTTGTTACAACGCAATCAGTCCAGCTGGAACGACCACATTCGGCGAGATGCTCGCCACCTGTGAAGCGGTCAGTGGACGTGGGGCCGAGCTGGTCTGGCTCGACGAGGCATTCTTGCTCGCGCAGGGCGTGGCGCCGTTCAGCGAGCTGCCGATGTGGCTGCCCGTCGAGGACCAGGACTTCTGGCGGTTCAGCGCCCAGCGCGCGATCGCGGCTGGGCTGCAGTTTCGCGCGCTCGAGCAGACCGTCCAGGATACGCTCGTCTGGCACAGGGGTCGGCCCGCCGGCGAAATCTCAGGGGCCGCGATCAGCGCGGCGCGGGAAGCCGAGTTGCTGGAGTCTTACGGATCGCGGCAGAGTTGAAAGAAGAAGATCTTGCCTGTCTCGTCGAGGACTTGTAGCAGGCGGTGGACCGGTCCTTCGGGCCTGCGTAGTCCCTGCTCCCAGGCCTGAACGGTCTTGATCGAGACGTTGAGAAAGTGCGCCAGCTCGCGCTGCGACATCTGCTCCTGCTCGCGCAGCGCCGCGATCTGGCTGCCGTCCATTTCGGGCGCCGGATCAGGGAAGTAGCAGCCCGGTTTGACCTCCCAGGGCAAGGTGACGACCGGTTTGAAGATCCAGCGCCGCAACTTCTTCTTGGTGCGCTGCTCCCAGGCCTTGAATTTCTCGAGCGTCATCCGGGTTGTCCTCCTACGTTGCAGTAGTACTACACTGCAGTAGTACTACAACGTAGGATGAACGGGGTCAAGCAGTCTCTGGTTAGTTTCCGGTTTCGCGCCAGGAGATGACCCGGTACTTCAGGTCGCGCCGATCGGACATGTTGCCGAAGGCCAGGTCGTAGTGCAGCTTTGCGTTCTGGCGAAAGATGACGTCCCTCGCCAGTACGGCGCCGTAGATCTCCATGCCCATCTTGATGTCGACCTCGCCGTTGGGCACGGCCAGGCCACCGTAGAACTTTCCGAACTCCTTCAGTGCGACCTGCGGGTTGTCGCCCCAGGCATACCACCAGAGACTTGTCGGCTTGATGGCGGTCAGCGTCGTGTCGCCCTTGATCTCGAGTTGCTGCTTGGCGAAGACACGGGTGTCGTCGCCGGCGAAGTTGACGACCGAGGTCTCGCGGATGTCGACCGTATCGGCGTCGATCACGGTCTTGCCGAGGAAGTCGATCGTTGCGCCTTCTTTCACCACGATGCTCCCCCGGGCGTCGATCCAGGCCTCGTCCTTGAAGGTGTAGTTGGCGCCCGACTTGAACTCCATCATGCCTTCGGCGACGAAGGTCGCCTTCTTCTCCATCGTCATGCCAGCCAGGTCCATGCCGATGATGTCGCCCTTGCTGGCGAGCGTGATCTCGTCATTGAAGGTCAGGTTGCCGGCGAGGCGCAACTTGGGCATCGAGCCGATCGCGCGGATGGTCGTCTTCTTCGCGGCGACGAGGCTGCTGGTCGTGCCATACATCAACACCTGTGAGGCATCGAGCTGCATCGAGCCCTTGAACTGGACCGAGGCGCCCTCGCGTATGATGAACTTGCCGCTGACGCCGATCGACGCGTCGCCCGTGACGATCAGCGTCCCGCGCACGTCGATCTGGCCATAACTGTAGTGGCCGGCTGTCAGGGTCAGCGTGTCCCCGGCCGCGACCGTCACCCGCGCGCCGCCGCTGGGCAGGGCGGGCGAGGTCAGCGGCGCATCGTTGAACTGGCCGCCGCCATAGGCCGCCTTGGCGGCCTCGACGCCCTGCATCACCTCGGTGAAGTCCAGGTCCGGCACGGGCGGACCGTTGCTGTCGGTCAGGCCGCCGACTGTCGCCCCGCCGGCGTTGATCGTGCCCTCGCCGGTGGTGATGTTGCCCTGGACCACCGTGTCGCCGCTGAGTTGCACGCCGCCGTAGCCCGTGCGCACGTCGCCCGAGATGCGCAAGCTGCCAGCGGTCTGGATCACGGTCGTGTTCTCGTTCGGGATCAGGTCGCGGTGCACGGCGCTCGAGAACAGGTCGCCGTTGATCGTGGCGGTCGCGCCGGGCTGGACATCGACCAGGCCGTTGGATCCGACGTCGCCTTCCTGCGTCGGCGATTGGGACTCGACCGGCCCCAGGCTCGAGTTGATGCTGTCGGTCAGCGTGCCATCGAGCACCGTCATCGAGCGGTCGCCGAACATACCGAAGCGGAAGATCGGATACCAGGGTCTCATCACCACCACTTCGAGGGTGCGCGTGATACCCGCGAATCTGCCGACCGAGACGATCGTATATTCGTCGTTGGTCGCGTCGAAGGTGGCGCTCACCTGGTAGGACCCCGAGTCGAAGCTGGTCAGCGGCAGTGTACCCGGGCCGTCGCCGTTGGGGTCGACCTCGCTGTTGAGTTCGGCCACCGCCGCGTGAACGCCGGCGCTGGCGATCAGCAGCGTGCGCAGTCGCAGTTGATGGCCCGATGTCGACTTGCTGTGCGTGTTGGACAGCGACAGCATCACTGCGCCGAGCGAGACCAGCATGAAGACGACGATGACCGTCAGCACGCTGATCGTGCCCCGTTGTCTGCGAACGTTGAGGTTGCTCATGGGTTTGCAATCCAGATCGAGGTGAAGAACTGGCGTTTCTGATTGGTGGGTTTGCCGGCGCGTTCGAGCAGCAGCGTGATGACGGCGCGACGACTGCCATAGGCTGCCACGGTCAGGCTCTTGGCGCGATTGCAGATGACCGTCTCGGTGCCGCCGATGCGGCGCACGAGTTTTTCCGTGCCGGGCTTGATCTGGTAGGTGACGGCTGGCCCGAGCACCAGCGACTTGTCGGTCTTGTCGTAGCCGATGCAGGGCTGGAACGAGACCTGGTTGGGCGTCGCGCTGACCGTCTGCGCGCTGGCGTCCTTCAGTTCGCGCGCCAGACGCGAAAGCACCACCTGGGCCCGGTTCTCGAGCTCGATCGTGCGCGACTCATGTTCGAGGAATGAGGTGCTGACTCGTAGAATCGTCAAGACCACCAGCATGATCATCGAGATCAGGCCCATGACGACCGCCATCTCGACCAGCGTGAATGCCTGTTGTTTGCGTTTCATTGGATGATGAACCCCACGTGCGGTGTCAGATCTGTGACGAGGGTGCGGAAGATCAGTCTCCCGCGGCCCACGAGCCCAATCCACTCAATCGTGACGACGACCTCGACCAGCTCGCTGCTCAGCGTATTGACCGTGATGCTTCCAGGGAGTTTCTGTCCAGGGATCGGCTGGAGGCCGATCACGTCGAGCAGCTTTTGATCGTTGGTGGCGATCACGCGGAACGGCTGGGCCTGGATGGTCTCCAGCGTTTCCCGGGCCGCGTTGATCGCGAGTAGCCGTTCCTTGGACTGTGAGTCCAGGTGGCTGGTAGCGGCGAGCGCCGCGGACAGGCCGACCACCGCGGTGGCGAGTATCGCCACGCTGATGGTCACTTCGAGCAGGGACATACCTCGTGCCCGACAACAACCCATTGCTTGCATTCTGCATCTCCACACACCGTGTTGTTTACTGATCCCTGAAACCCCGATATGCAAGTGCCTTGCCAGGAATCGAGCAAACCGGAAAATTCGGCTTAACTAGCACGTGTGGCAGTACTTGCAGAGGAGAAGCCGAGCTGGGCGCAGGGGTGCCGGGTAATGGAACGTTACCGGTTTTATCGATCTAGCGTTACCAGTTGCGCCATTCGTCAGGGCTGTCGGTCGGGCTCTCGGGTTGCGGCGGCCTGTGGGACGGAGGTGGGTCCGGTGCGTGGGCGCGCCGGTACCGACCGGCCAGCAGGCCGACCACGACATCCCAGTCCAGGCCCGCGACCCCGATCAGCAGCGCCATGGGCTTACCGTGGCGCGTGATCACGACGTCGTCGGTCTGTGAAGAGAGGATGGTTTCGCGTATTTGCTGCTGTAATTCACGAACGCTCTTCGATTGCATATGCAAAAGAAGATATAACTGCATATATAATTGGAGTCAAGCGCAACGGTCAGCATCTCCTTCCTTTCGCCGTCGCAAGCGGTTGAATTTGGGTCCAGGGCGTTGCGGGCTCTGCGTTGGATGATGCCCGCAGGTGGGGCGCCGCGATTATTTGTCCGGTAACAAATGCTGACGCTGCGCGCGTGTTATAATGTCCATTCGACACTCTATTCCTACTTTTTAGCGCGGAGCGGAAATGTAGTCATGGGCGGGGAGCATCTCACCTCCATCACTATCCACGACCTGGAGAAGTTGCGCGCCCCCCGCAACAGCTACCTGGACCTGCTGATCTTCGACGAGAGTGAAGTTCAGCGCGTCATCGAGAACTCCGACCCGATCGGCAAGGTGAGCTTCACCCGGCTCGAGCCGAAGACCAAGATCTACGAGGGTGCCGCCGATCAGACCGCCTACAGCTCCGCGGAGTATGCCGAGCTGGTCGTCTTCGAGAAGTTCCTCTACGACCTGAAAGGCCTGGATCGCGTGATGTGCCTGGCCATCGGTCGTTATGCGCACAACCACTTTCGCCCCTTCCTGGCCGATCAGGCGACCGACATGGATCCCTACGTCTCGCGAGAGCACGGGCTGGTCTTCTTGGACGAGAAGAAACATGTCTGTTACCACGACATCGGGACCTTCAAGAAGGGGAGCACCAACGGCACCAAGATCAACGACACGGCGGTGATCCAGAACGAGATCACCGTCTGGAGCACGTCCGACTATTTCGGGCTGGGCGAAGTCGTCAGCGTGGTGACCGAAAGCGGACCGCGAATTGAATCGCGGTTCAAGTTGCGCTACGAGTCGGTCTGAGTTTTTTTGACCGACGATTGAATCAAGCCGCCTTCGCATCGTCTGATGGGTGAGCCCCAACGGGACCAGGCCTCCGGAACCACCGCGGACGAGAAAGCGGTCGTGGCGTTCCAGGCTGGCGACCGTGCGGCGTTCGATCAGCTGGTTCATCGACATCAGCAGCGGATCTATGGTCTGGCGCTGAAGATGACCGGCGCCCCGGACGAAGCGCTGGACGTCTGCCAGGAGAGCTTTGTCAAGGCGCTGGGCAAGCTGGGCAGCCTGCAAAACCCGCAGTACTTCGGGACCTGGCTGTACCGGATCGCTCTCAACACGGCGATCTCTCAGCTGCGCAAGCGTGGGCGGGAGGCCGAAAACCCGCAGGTGCTCGAGCGGGAAGGCAAGTCGGGGGAACCGACGCCGTCCCATTCTCTGGGTCAGAAAGAAAGGCGCGAGATGGTGCAGGCCGCGCTGGCCGAGCTGCCGGAAGCGCAACGTGTGGCGATCGTACTCTGCGATCTCGAAGGTCAGAGCTACGAGGCGATCGCGACGCTGCTCGACATCTCCAAGGGAACGGTGATGTCGCGGATTCACTATGGCCGCAGGAAACTGCGGGAGAGACTGTCGAGATACCTGGATCAATGACGGCACAGATCAACTGCGACGAGGCACTCGAAGCGCTGGAAGCAGCGGCGGACGGCCCACTCCCTGCCGACTCTGCGGCGAAGCTCGAGCAGCATCTGGCTGGCTGTGAAGCCTGCACCGCCGAGCGTGGGCGGATGGCGGCCTATGACTTGCTGATGGGCGGATTGCAGTTCCCGCAGGCGGGTCCCGAACTCGCGCAGCGACTGCGACTCGATCAGCTAGAACAGCAGGCGCAGCAGGGCGACGCCCCGGCCGTGGCCCGTCCGGGTGGGCGTCGCTGGCGTCTGCCGCCGGCTGCCATCGCAGCCTCGGGGCTCTTCGTCATACTGGCGATCGGGCTGAGCTTTCGCACGTTCAAATTGTCACGCTCCCCCTTGGCGGAATCAAGCGTGGCGCGGATGAAACCCGCCGCGGCCCAGGATCGGCAGCCGCAACAGCCGCTGCTGGATCAGTTCGCCGAGGCCCACGGGCTGTATCTCCAGGGGCGCGCGGACGAATCGATCGCGGCCTTCGAGTCGCTGCTCGCGCGTGCCCCGCGCGAGGCGGGCGTCTCGGACAAGGCGCTGTTCTTCGTCGGCGAAATGCAGGAGACCCGCAAGCAGGACAAGCAGCTGGCACGCATCGCCTACGAGAAGTTGCTGGAGCGCTTTCCCGAGAGCGAGCTGGCGCCGTCGGCGCTGGCGCGCGTCGCCCAGATCAGTGGTACACGCACGTTGTACGTCGACCTGACCCGGCGTTTTCCGAAGTCTCCGCAGGCTCGTCGCGCCGCGCTGAAGCTGGCCCGACAGGCGACGGCGGAGAAGGACAAGCAAGAAGCCCGCCGCTGGTGGCGCTGGCTTCTGGAGAACGCAGCGGGCGGCGCCGAATGGCAAGCCGCGCGCAAGGCACTGAAGGAGGATCGATGAGGCAGTGCGTTCGTGGTGGGGTGATCGTGGTGCTCGGGGTTGTGCTGTCTGGCTGCGCGAGCAGGAGTCTGCAGGAGTCCGCACCCAAGTCCGCCTCCCACCGGCAGCAGGCCGGGCGGGTGGGCCTGGAGGACACGGCGGCAAAGTCAAAGATAGTCACCGAGTCGCCCAACGAGGCGCAACAGGGCGGGCTGGTCGACTACATCCACAAGCCGGGGGTGATGGTGGCCCGGCTGGGAAGCCGCTGGGGATTGAAGTTGAGCGAGATCAAGAACGAGCAGCACCGGCGCTGGGTCGCGCGAGATCTGCTCGAGCTGGAACGCTTGCGCAAGAAGTACAAGCAGCCGCCGCCCGAACGCAGCCTGCTGTTCGTCGCCCAGAAGAATCTCTACGCGGTGCTGGTCTTGCCGCGGGTCTTCGAGCCCCGGCGGTCGGGCCGCGTTGACGTGCATCTGTGGGATTACTCGGGCGCACGCCACCAGGCGCGGCTGTCGCTGGCGGCCCAGCCGGGGGGCCGGTTGGCGACGGTCGGACGGGTGGTCCGATCGGGGTCCCGACGAGATCACGTCTACCTGCTGCGGCCGGCAGGCCCCGGTTC
>CAZMLI010000036.1:0-6957 GCA_964566865.1 uncultured Planctomycetota bacterium | reverse complement strand
GACTGGAGCGGCGGGCCGCTGACCCATGTCGCGCAGCTGGATCCGCTGGTTCGCTCGCGGCTGCGGCGCAACGCGGTGGTGGCCACGCCGACGCCGGGCAGTCTGTTCGCCGTCACGCGTCAGGCGGTCGTCGGTCAGTATCCGATCGCGATCACCGCCGACCTGGTCGGCGAGATGACCTGGCTCGAAATTGGCGCGCTGGTGCGCGCGATGGAGCGCGAGTTCCTGGCGCCGCAGCTGGCGTTGCTCGGCCGGCGGCTGGCCACGAGCTTCCCCTTGCCCCGCGGGGTCCCGCGCGATCTGCTGGACGGCTGGCGTCTGGCGCGAGCCTACGCCCATGTGCTCGACCAGCTCGGGCGGACCAAACCCCAGGCGGCCGGCGGCCTGGTCCGGCTGGAGCTGGCCGCGATCCGTGCGGGCAGGCGCGCCGAGTCTTCGCTGTTCGCACGCTCGCTGGACTACGGTGTCTTTCGCAAGCGAGGGCCGTATCGCCGGCAACTGGCCTGGGTCCAGTTGATGCTGGGGCGTCCCGATGCAGCCGCGGTCGATGTCCGGCGTTTCGACGCACGGCTGACCGCAGCGCTGCTCTTATGCCGCACCCTGCTGATCGACGGTCAGGCCAGCGGCGCCTGGGAGCGGTTTCACCAGACGATGCGCTTGCTGATCGGCGGTCAACATCTCGGCGACGCGGTGGGCTTCATGGCCGCGGCGCGCCAGGCCTTCGGCGATCTGCTGCCGCTGACCGCCCTGGCGCAGCCTGACCGCTGGGACGAATTCAGCAGCTTGCTCTCACGGCTGCGCGGCCGTGGCGGGCGCGCAGGTCTGGTGCTGCTCGGCGCACATCGGCTGAAGGACTTCGAGCTGATCGCGCAGTTTGGCTGGCCCCACGTGGGCACGCCGTCGATGCGGCGCGAGGACCCGGGCGGGCTCGATCTGATGGCGGTCTATGGATCACGTCGTGCCTCGCAGATCTTGCTGGCGAGGCATACCGACACCCCGCACTTCGTCCGGCTCTTGCGCAGGGCGCGCAAGCGTCACCTGCCGCTGCCGGCAGCGCTCGTCAGCGAGCGCGTGCGCACGCTTTATCAGGCTGGTTTTCACGCGATGCAGGCGCTCCTGCTCGATCCGCCACGGGGCGGCCCGCTGCCGCGCTGGCGTGGGCCGTGGCGCGACCGGGCGATCTCCAGCGCGCTCGGGTTCTGGCTGCGGCTGCGCAACCTGCCGAAGCGGGGCCGGGCGCTACCCCAGGCGGGACGGCCCTCGCGCGTGGTGCTCGAGCCGGCGGCGCAGTTCTATGCGCGCCTGGCCGCGCTGGTCGAGACCTATGACCAGCGGCTGGGCGCCGCCGGGGTTTCGGCAAAGTTGCGGGCCGGTCTGGCGCCACTGGCCGCCGAGCTGTCCTGGATGCGCGACCATGCGGTGGCGTTGCTCTCCGGGGTGCGTCCGCGGCAGGCACAAAACCGCAGGCTGGCGGATGTCTGGGTTCGCTGGGCGGCGCGGCCGGTGCACGGCGAGGCCGGCGAGCGTTTTGGCGAGCGGCTGTTCTACCTCTGGAGTCCCGCGGGCAAGACCGAGGAGGTGCGCGCGGGACTGGCCGGCAGCCTGCGCCTGCAGCTGGCCTGGCCGGTCGGTCCGCGCCGAGTGATTCACCTGGGCGCCGCGTATGCCTATCGCGAGCGCAAGCAGGCGACGACAGCCTCCGGGCCGTTGCCGCTTCCCGACTGGCTGCGCCGGTCGGAGTTGATCGTCCTGTCCAAGCAGAAGGAGAAAAAACGATGAAACACGCCCTGATCACGTTGATCTTGTTCGCCGGTCTGGCCGGCTGCAGCAGCAACCCGAACTTCCGTCAACCTCGCGCGTCGCTGAAAGAATTCGGTCTGAAGGTCGACCAGCAGGAGCAGCGGGCACAGCCGATCAAGGGCATGACACGGATCGATCGCGCGACGAGCAAGACCGTCAGCGAGAAGGACATCGCCGACCAATTTCGTGACCTGGCGAAGCTGATCGAGTCTGGCAAGCTGGCGATCATCGAGCTCAGCGATCATGCCAATACCCAGGTCGCGCGCCCGATCGACAGCGTCGACCTCGAGGCGTTCAAGAAGAAGCTGGCCGGCGACAGTCCGTTCCGCACGGTCGAGACGGTGCCGGACTTCCTCTTGCCGACGGAGCTCAGCCTGCGCACCTTGCGTTACTGCGCGGCGCGCACGCGTGCGGATCTGTTGCTGCTGATGACGCGCGCGAGCGAACGCTACGACTATAATAACGCCTGGAGCAATCTGTATCCGACGATCGTGGGCTGGCTGCTGGTCCCGGGCAATACACTCGAGATCCACTCTCACGTCGAGGCCGCGCTGGTCGACGTGCGCACCGGACAGATCCTCGGCGTCGTCACGGCCGAGCAGCGCAACCGAACGCACCTGCTGCCGCTGGGGCGCAACCGGGCCAGTATGCGCGAGCTGTCGGACGAAAACTCGCGACAGCTGTTCGCCATGCTGGCGGACAAGACCCTGGAGATGACAAAGCAGATCAAGTAGACTCGGAGCCGATGCAGCGTCTACTAGAGCTAGCCAGAACGCTGCGGGCCCCGGGTGGCTGTGCGTGGGATCGAGAGCAGACCTACCAGTCTTTCCGCCATTGCCTGGTGGAGGAGGCCCGCGAGGCGGTGCTGGCGATCGAGCGCGGGGATTACCAGAACCTCAAGGAGGAGCTGGGGGACACCCTTTTTAACCTGCTCTTTTTGGTCAATCTCGCCGAAGAAGATGGATACTTCACCCTTGAAGATGTGATCACTGGCAGCCTGGAGAAAATGATCCGGCGCCATCCGCACGTTTTCGGGGACGAGGTTGCGACCACCGAGGCAGAGGCGTCAGCCGCCTTCTATCGAGCCAAGGAGCAGGAGAAGAAGTCCTAGCGGCGGAATTATGAACGACCAGGACCTGATCGACGGATTCACCCCAGTTTGCAAGCGACAGCTCGCAAGCCTGTCCCGGACGCTCGGAATTCTGACCTCCTCACGCACGGTCACGCTGGAGATCCGCGAGCTGACGGTGATGGATGTCAGCGGCGCCGTCCCGGAGTCGTTTCGCGGACCGTGCGTGCTCTCGCGGGGCGAGGTCACGCTGGGTTACACCGAGAGCGAACCGATGATGGTCTTCCATCTGACCGACGTGCTGATCATCGTCGGGCTGATGTACATGATGGAGGAGGCCGAGATCCTGGGCAAGCTGGAGACCGGCTACACCGAGGACGACGCGGACGCCTTCGGAGAGGCCGCCAATCAAGCCTACGGCGGCATGGCGGGCGTGCTGGCGGATGCCTTTACCGGTAGCGGGGATGTCGAGACCCGTCACCTGCAGACGATCGAGGCCGACTTCGGCATCAACCCCAAGCTGATCGAGGAGCTGACCTCGGAGCCTCGCCTGCTGAGGGTCGAGGTCGACCTGCAGATCGAGGGCTACGACCCCAGCGAGGCGGTGGTCTACTGGCCGCTCAGCCTGGTGGGTCAGCTCGTTCCGCAGCCCGGCGCCGCTGCTGCTCCCGCAGAAGCTGGGCACGCCTCGTCGCAAGACGCCCAGCCCACGCCCCGTCGCCTGCGCAAGTACGACATCGATCGGGTGCTGCGGCTCAAGCTACCGCTGCTGGTGCTGCTGGCGAGCAAGCAGATGACGGTGAGTGAGATCATGGCCCTGACGATCGGCTCGGTGATCGAGTTCGAGAAGTCGAGCGAGGAGTATCTGGAGTTCCTGATCGGCAGTCGCACGATCGCCACCGGCGAGGCCGGTAAGATCGGCGAGAAGTTCTGCTTGCAGATCAGGCGGATCGGCACCCCCGCCGAAACCCTGAAAGAACTGTTGTAGCGCAGCCCCCAGCATAGTAAAACATGTGAGCAAGTGTGCACATGTTCTGACGTTTGGGGAATGCCATGCAGCCTGACACCTGTGAAGACCTGTACGTGGACCAGGATCGTATCGACCGGGTTCGCGCCGGGTTCGAGTCGGACCGGACGATCTCTCGGCTGAGCGAGACGTTCAAGATCCTCGGCGACCCGACCCGGGTCAAGATCCTGATGGCGCTGGCGCGCGAGGAGCTCTGCGTCTGCGACCTGGCGGGTCTGCTGGACCTCTCTTCTTCGGCGGTCAGCCATCAGTTGCGATTGCTGCGCAACGCCGACCTGGTGCGCTATCGCCGGCAGGGCAAGATGGCCTACTACGCCCTCAGTGACCATCATGTCGAACAGATCTTCGCGCTGGGCATCGAACATGTGCAGGAGCGGTCCCGATGAGCAGCCAGACGATGAGCCACGTGGTGCTGCCGATCGGCGGCGTCGACTGCGGCGCCTGCGCGGAGAAGGTGTCCGCGGGCCTGCGCCAGCTCGAGGGCGTGGATCAGATCGAGGTGCAGATCCAGCAGGCGCGCGTGCGCATCACCTTTCAGACCGACGCGCTGGAGCCGGAGCAGATCGAACGCCGGCTGCGGGACCTGGGCTTCGACGTCGCGGCCAGTCAGTTGCGCACGCGCATCAGCGTGCCCGGGATGTGCTGAGAGAGCGAGGCGAAGTTGATCCGCCAGGTGCTGGCGGAGCTGCACGGCGTCGACGCGTTTGGCATCAGCGTGATCGACAAGCAGGTTCAGATCGACCATCAACCGGGCCGCGTCAGCGGGACGGAGCTGGTCGAGACGATTCGCGGGCTCGGGCTGGAGGCGCATTTTCAGGGTGAGCAGGTCTTGCAGAGCTGGTGGGATCGCTGGGGTCAGTGGACGTCGCTGATCGTCGGCGCCGCGATGCTGCTAGGCGCGGCGTTGCCGGGCCAGCTCTCGGTCTGGGTCCTGGGCGGCGCGATCCTGATCGCCGGGTCCGGCTTCTTCGCCCAGGCCTGGAATGCCCTGCGTCATCGGCGGCTCGACATGAACGTATTGATGACGATCGCCGTCATCGGTGCGGCCCTGCTCGGGGAGTGGGTCGAGGCGGCCGCCGTGGCGGTACTGTTCAATCTCGCCGAGTTGATCGAGTCCTACACCCTCGACCGTGCGCGTCGCGCGATCAGTTCGCTGATGCAGCTGGTGCCGGCGCGCGCCTCGGTGCAGCGCGACGGTGAGTGGACCGATTGTCCGGTGGAGGGGGTGCGGCCGGGTGAGCTGATGCAGATCCGTCCGGGCGAGCAGATTCCGCTGGATGGCACCGTCAGCAGCGGCAGCTCGCACGTCAATCAGGCGCCGATCACCGGCGAGTCCAAGCCCACCAGCAAGCAGCCGGAGGACGAGGTGTTCGCCGGCACGCTGAACCAGACCGGCTACCTGGAGGTGGTCGTCACCCGGCCTTTCCGCGATACCACGCTGGCCCGGATCATTCACCGGATCGAGCAGGCGCAGGCCGAGAAGGCGCCCAGCGAGCGGTTCGTCGACAAGTTCGCCCGGATCTACACGCCGCTGGTCATCCTCGGGGCGTTGCTGGTCGCTGTCGGTCCACCGCTGCTGGTCAGCGGCGCGCTCTGGAGCGTCTGGGTCTATCGGGCGCTGGTGCTGCTGGTGATCTCCTGTCCCTGTGCGCTGGTGATCTCGACCCCGGTCTCGATCATCAGTGCGCTGACCAGCGCCGCCCGTCACGGCATCCTGATCAAGGGCGGTGTGCATCTCGAGGCGCTGGGCAACCTGCGCGCCGTCGCGCTGGACAAGACCGGCACCGTCACATTAGGTCGGACCGAAGTGGTCGAGGTCTGTCCCGCCGAGGGTGTCACGCGCGAGACGGTCTTGCGCAACGCGGCGTCGGTGGAGCATGGCTCCGAGCATCCGCTGGGCCGGGCGATTCGCGCCTGCGCGCAGACCGAAGCGCTGCAGGTCCCAGAGTCGACCGGCTTCGCGGCGATCACCGGACAAGGCGTCGAGGCGACCGTCGACGGCCGGCGGGTCGTCGTGGGTAACCGCCGGCTGATCGAGGCCCGCGTCGCCTCCACCACGCCGCTGGCCTGCCCGCATGAAGGCGCGCCCAACACCGCCGTCGGCGTGGCGCGCGACGCAGAGTTTCTGGGCACGATTCACATCGGCGATGTCCTGCGTCCCGGCGCAAAGCGGGCGATCCACTATCTCAAGGAGTCGGGCGTCGAGCAGACCGTCTTGCTCACCGGCGATAACCGGCCGACCGCCCAGGTGGTGGCCGACTCGCTGGGCGTCGACAGCTGGCAGTCCGAGCTGTTGCCCGAGGACAAGGTCGCCGCCGTCAAGGCACTGGCCGAAACGTACGGCACCGTCGCGATGGTCGGCGACGGCGTCAACGACGCCCCGGCACTCGCGGCGGCAAGCGTGGGCATCGCGATGGGCACGGCGGGCAGCGACACCGCGCTGGAAACCGCCGACGTCGCGCTGATGTCGGACGACCTGGGCAAGCTCTCCTTCGCGATCCGGCTGGGCCAGCGCGCGCGCGGCGTGATCGGCCAGAACATCGTGCTGGCGATCGGCATCAAGCTGGTCTTTCTCTCGCTGGCCTGCGCCGGTCTGGCCACGCTTTGGATGGCGATCGCCGCCGATCTCGGCGCCAGCCTGCTGGTGATCTTCAACGGCCTGCGGCTGCTGGGCGGCGTGGCCGAGGAGCCCTGCGATCACGTGGTGGAGGATCCGGCGGCGTTGCCGGTGCTGGCCACGGTCTAACCCTGAGGGGCTGCTACTTCGGCCGTAGATACTATGAGCGGGTTCCCAGGCTGATTGGACCCTTGGCAACGGAACGAACACAGATTTCAGAGACATCGTTTCGCGCCTGTAGGCCCATCCTGCGAATTTAACAGGCTACAGGGAACTGGGAACAGGGAATTGAAACAGGGAATGCAGAGGTGCGATATTGGACGGGGTAGCTGTTGCAGAATCGCCCGTGGAGGTGTGGCGATGAAGAGCGACGACTACGAGGAGGTTCAGGCTGCGCAGACAGGACAGCCCGCTCGAGCTGGATTCGGCCATTTCTAATTCAAA
>CAZMLI010000035.1:18638-19715 GCA_964566865.1 uncultured Planctomycetota bacterium | reverse complement strand
GCCGTCGCACCACCAGCCAGCGCAGCATCAGCCCCACCACCGGCCCCATGCGGGAGCCGCCCGTCCCCACCATCGCTCCGCGCACGGCGGCTATCGAGGCCTGTTCCTGGCGATTCGCGCCAGCCGCCGCCTGCGTCGCTAGCCGTCACTGCCCGCAACCCCTAGTGAGTTGCATTCGACCCGCCAACTGGTAAGGTGCGCTACTTTGTTCGCCAGACCGATTAACCATAACAAGCAACTGCTCGCGATCGCCCTGCTGGCCCTGTTTCCAGCCACGGCCAGCGCCCAATGGGTCTGGTCCGCGGAGACCGGCTGGGTCAACAGCCAGTACGTCGGCAGCAGCGACGCCAAGCGGCTGATCGCGCAGGCCAAGCAGCTCGAGAAGTCGCAGAAACACGGCGACGCCTCCAGTGCATTCAAGAAGATCGCGCGGGACTTCCCGCAGTCCCAGCATGCGCGTGAGGCCCTGTTCAGGGCGGCCGAAAACAAGTTCAAGGCGGGCGAGCACTACGAGGCGAACAAGCTTTACGAGCAGTACCTCGAGCGTTTTCAGAAAGACCGACACCACAGCACGATCGCGCAGCGTCGCTATCAGATCGGGCGCGCGCTGGTCAGGGGCGAAAAACGCAAGTGGCTCGGGTTCAAGATCCTCAACGACAAGGCAAAGGGCGAGGAGATCTTGCAGAGCATCATCAACGACTATCCGTTCGAGAAGCACGCGGAGCAGCCGCCCGATGATGTGACCGACGACGCGATGTTCGTGCTGGCCAACTACTACTATCGCGAAAAGCGCTACGACGAGTCCGAGGCGCTCTACCAGAAACTGCGAGACAAGTTCGCCAGGAGTGAGTGGGCCCCGGCCTCGCTGTACAAGATCGCGCTCTGCCAGCAGGCCCAGAGCGCCGGCGCGCGCTACGACACCAGCAGCCTGCGACGCGCGCGCAGGACGCTCAAGCAGTATCGCAAGCAGTCGCCGGAGGGCACGCAGATCGAGCAATCGGCCGTGGCGCTGACAAGGATCAACGACACGCTGGCCAACGGCGTGCTGGACACCGCGATGTTCTACCACCGACGCGG
>CAZMLI010000035.1:0-18538 GCA_964566865.1 uncultured Planctomycetota bacterium | reverse complement strand
ACGACACGCTGGCCAACGGCGTGCTGGACACCGCGATGTTCTACCACCGACGCGGGAAGCTGCGCGCCGCCAGGATCTACTTCAAGCGGCTGATCCGCAAGCACCCGAAGTCCAAGGCGGCCGACAAGGCCAGGACTCACCTGAGCCAGCTCAAGTGAAACGACTGCTGCTGTTGCCCTTGATGCTGCTGTTAGCCGGCTGTGGCTACTCGGCCGGTTCGATGATGCCGGACAACATCCGCACGATCAGCGTGCCGATCTTCGACAACGTCACCTACCGCCGCGGGTTCGAGGTTTCCTTGACCGAGGCGGTGACCAAGGAGTTGCAGACTCGCTGGGACATCAAGCTGACCGAGTCGCGCTACGCCGACACGTTGCTCGAGGTGACGATCGTCGAGTTCCGTCAGCCCGTGCTGGTCGAGGATCCACAGGACCGGCCGACCGAGATCGGGGTGACGCTGGTGATCAACCTCAAATGGAGCGACCTGCGCACCGGCGAGACGATTTTCGAGATCGAGGGGGAGAGCGCGTCAGACCAGTTCGTCACCCCGCTCGGGCAAAATCTCGATTCAGCCACCACCGCCGCCTTTGGCAAGATGGCCGAACAGATCGTAAACCTGATGGAGGACCGTAACTGGTAACGCGGGCGCTTTACAAAAACCCCCAATCAAGATAGGCTTGAGCAACGGCCATGATCCGCCCGGGACCAGCCACCACAACGATAGCCCGGCCAAGGAATTAGGATGAGCGAACCAGAACCAGCCCCCCAAGACCAAGACCAGGAGGAGCGCGAGCCAGCCGAGCCGCGCAAGCCGAAGAACTTCCTCGGCTTCTTTGTCCTCGTCGTCGCGGTCGTGATGATGGTCGGCATGCTCGGCAAGCAATCGCTGACCAGCCCGCACAAGAAGTTGACGACCAAGCAATTCTTGAAGCAGGCCGAAGATGGCATGATCAAGAAGGCCCGGGTCGAAGGCAACCGGGTCGAGGGCGAGTTCCAGGAAGGCGGCAAGGACAAGACCTTTGTCGTCACCCTGCCCCCCGATCTGCTGGTCCAGAGCAAGCGCACGGTCAAGATCGACGGCAAGATGGTCCAGTTGACGCTGTTCGAGTATCTGAACACCAAGATCGAAGACTTCAGCTACCGCGAAGCCAACAACCTGCTCTACAACTTCATCCTGCAGATGGCGCCCTGGTTCCTGCTGTTCGCCTTCGTCTACTTCTTCTTTTTCCGCAAGATGAATGCGGGCGGCGCGGGCGGCGGCGTGCTCTCCTTCGGCCGCAGCCGGGCCAAGCTGGTCAGCGAGGAGCAGATCTCGATCTCCTTCGACGACGTGGCCGGCATCGACGAGGCCAAGGAGGAAGTGCAGGAGATCATCGAGTTCCTGCGCCACCCGGCCAAGTTCCAGCGCCTCGGCGCGCGCATTCCGCGCGGCGTGCTGCTGGTCGGCGCGCCCGGGACCGGCAAGACGCTGCTGGCCAAGGCGATCGCCGGTGAGGCGAGCGTCCCGTTCTTCTCGATCTGCGGCTCGGACTTCGTCGAGATGTTCGTCGGCGTCGGCGCCAGCCGCGTGCGAGACCTGTTCAAGCAGGCCAAGGAAAAGTCGCCGTCGATCATCTTCCTCGACGAGATGGACGCGGTCGGCCGGCGCCGTGGCACCGGCCTCGGCGGCGGACACGACGAGCGCGAGCAGACGCTCAACGCGATCCTGGTCGAGATGGACGGCTTCCACACCGACACCGGTGTGATCGTCATCGCGGCGACCAACCGCCCCGACGTGCTGGACCCGGCGCTCTCCCGTCCGGGACGCTTCGATCGCGAGATCCAGATCGACCTGCCGACGCTGAGTGGCCGGGAGGCCATCCTGCGTGTGCACTCGCGGCGCGTCAAGCTGGACCGCGATGTCGATCTTCACGTGATCGCGCGCTCCACCCCGGGCTACTCGGGCGCCGAGCTCGAGGCGGTGATCAACGAGGCCGCGCTGCTGGCGGTGATGCACGAGAAGGACGCGGTGGATCAGGTCGAGCTCGAAGAAGCCCGCGAAAAGGTTCGCTTCGGCCGGGAGAAGAAGAGCCGCGAGCAAGATGAAGAGGATCGCTGGACGACGGCGGTCCACGAGGCCGGCCACGCGCTGGTCTGCGAGCTCGAGGAACATACCGAGAACCTGCACAAGGTCTCGATCGTACCGCGCGGGCGGGCGCTGGGCGTGACGATGATGATCCCGGAACGCGAGCGCTTCAACATGCCCAAGCGGCGCCTGGTGGCCAACATCCGCATCTGCTACGGCGGCCGGGTGGCCGAGCAACTGATCTGCGACGACATCGACGGCGGCGCGCAGCAGGATATCGAACAGGCGACCAACATGATCCGGGCGATGGTCTGCCGCTGGGGCATGAGCGAGATGCTCGGCCCGGTCGCCTATGCGGGCAACGAGGAGACGATGTTCCTCGGCCGCGAAGTGACACGCAACCAGCACATGTCGGAGGCCACGGCGCAGAAGGTGGATTCCGAGATCCACCGCATCGCCACCGAGTGCTTCGCGCATGTCGAGCAACTGCTGGGCAATCACCAGCAGCAACTGCGGGAAATCGCCGAAGCTTTGCTCGAGTTCGAAGTGATCTCCGGGGACGAGGTCACAGCGATCGTCGCCGGCGAGGACATCAAAGAGCCGCGGCGGGCCGCCAAGGCAGCCGAGACCGAACGCCTCGAACAGGAAGCCAAGCGCAAGGCCGAACAGGCCGACGAACAGGATGAGCCGTTGCCGGAGGCCGGGCCGACTGACGAGGACCTGCAATCGGGCGGCGAATTCGCCTACTGATACACAGGGCTGTGGAACGACGCCTCAACCCAAGGACGGTCGCGCGCGGTTCCGACTGGCGCTGGATGGTGCTCCATCAATTGACCGAACGCGAGCGGGTCGCCCTGGTTGACTGCCTGCCCGCGCAAGGCATCGACTGGCGCCACGCCCCGGACGCCCCCTATCAGCCCGCCGAGCTCTCGGGCGCGTCGGCCCGCTTCTCGACGCTGGCCGAGAAGCTGCGCCCGTTGCAACCCGAGCTCTCGACTCTGCTTGATCGCCTGGCAGCACGACGCGCGCCGACTGTCTTCCGCCATGCCCGCGGCACGCTCTCGCTCGAGCGCCCGCTGGTGATGGGCGTGATCAACGTCACGCCCGACTCGTTCAGCGACGGCGGCCGCTGCCTGGAGACCGACGCCGCGATCGCACATGGCCTGCGACTGGCCGCGCAAGGGGCCAACATGCTCGATGTCGGCGGCGAGTCGACCCGCCCCGGCGCGGCGCCGGTGAGCGAAGCCGAGGAGTGCGCGCGCATCCTGCCCGTGATCCAGGCGCTGGCCGAGCGCACCGATCTGCCGATCTCGGTCGACACCGCAAAGTCGGCTGTGGCTGCCAGGGCGCTGGGCTGCGGCGCCGCGATTGTCAACGACGTGACCGGCTTCCAGGGCGACCCACAGATGGCCGCCGTGGCCGCGGAACATCAGGCCGGCGTGGTGCTGATGCACCTGCAGGGACGGCCCGAGAGCATGCAGCTGGACCCGAGCTACACCGACGTGCTGTACGAGGTGACCGATTACTGGCGCGAGAGCCTGCGCCTGGCGAGCGAGGCCGGCATCGACGCCGAACGCATCCTGCTCGACCCCGGGATCGGCTTCGGCAAGAGCCTGGCGCACAACCTGGAACTGCTGCGTCGACTGCCCGAGCTCGCCTCGCTGGGCCACGGGTTGCTGCTGGGAACCTCACGCAAGTCGTTCATCAGGAGCGGGCTGGAGGGCCTCTGGAATCAGACGCCGCCCGACGGCTGTTCCCAAACCGAAGCCGAGGATCGCGTCTGGGGCACGGCCGCCAGTGTCGCCTGCGCGGTGGCATCCGGCGTCGCCGCGATCCGCGTGCACGACGTGGCCGAGATGCGGCAGGTCGCCGACCTGGCCTTTCTGATCACCTCCGACCGGGAGCGCAACTGATGGACATCGTGCGGGCCCTCGTCGAGATCGCGATCCTCTTCCTCGGATTCTACGCCGTTCTGCGCTTCATGCAGGGCACCCGCGGCGAGGGCATCGTCAAGGGCTACGCGCTGCTGTTCGTGGTGATCTTCATCGCGCTGCTGTTCATCACGCAGAAGCTGGAGCTGCGCACGATCGCCCACCTGCTGACCAACATCATGGCGGCCTCGTTCTTCGCGCTGATCGTGATCTTCCAGCCAGAACTGCGCAACGGCCTGATCCGGCTCGGACAGAACCCGTTCATCAAACGCCTGTTCGTCACCCAGCCGGGCTTCATCGAGGAGATCCTGCGTGCGACCGAACGACTGGCCAAAGGCAAGGTCGGCGCGCTGATCGCGATCGAACGCGAGGTCGGGCTCGGCAGCTATGTCGAGCGCGGCATCGCACTCGACGCGGCCGTTTCACGCCAGCTGCTGACCACGATCTTCTGGCCCGGATCGCCGCTGCACGACGGCGCGGTGGTGATTCGCAACGGGCGGGTGCTGGCCGCCGGCTGCCTGTTCCCGCTCACCGAGAATCCAGAGATCACCTCCACCGCGCTGGGCACGCGCCACCGCGCGGCGGTCGGCCTGACCGACGAGACCGACGCGGTCGTGATCGCGGTCAGCGAGGAGGGCGGCACGATCAGCATGGCCGATCGCTCGCAACTGTTTCAGAACCTGACCACGGCCGAGCTGGCGACCATGCTCGAGGAGCGACTCACCACGGCCCCGCTGGAGGACAATTGATGAGCGCGCTGTCACAGCCCGGCGAGACCACGGCCTCGGCAGCCACCGAGGGGGGTGACGGAGCGCTCGCCTGGCTGTTCGCCCTGCTGTTCAGGGATCTCAAGACAAAGGGGCTGGCGCTGCTGTTCGCCGTGCTGGTCTGGGTCTACATCAACGCCGAGATCACGACAGAAACGACCCTGACGATACCGGTGCAGATCGAGATCGACAGCCAGTCGGTGATGGTCACCAACATCACGCCGAAGGACCTGACGCTGGTGCTCGCCGGTCCGAAAGAGAAGATCTCGCAACTACAGGCCGAGATGCTGGTCCGCACGCTGAAGATCCGCGCCGCCGACCTGCCGGAGGGCGAGGATACGCGCAGCCTCGAACGCTCGCCCGGACGATTTTTCAAGCTGCCGCCAGGAATCAAGCTGCGTAAGCAACCGGTGCGCGTACGTGTCACCGTCGTGCGTGCGGTCACGCGCTCGTTGAAGGTGGTGGCCCGTTTCAAGCAGGGCAGCCAGCCCGCGCCGGGGTTCGAGATCAAGAAGCTCACCTTCTCGCCCACCGACGTGCGCATCCGCGGCCCGATCACGGTGATGCAACATCTGTCCAAGATCCAGACCCAGGCAATCGACATCAGCGGACGGCGGACCACGGCGCACATCAACGTCGACGTGCAGAAGCAGATCAAGGGTGAGCAGATCAACTATCTCGAGCTGCGGCCGGTATCGGTGACGATCGAGATCGGCCCGATCCAGGACAGGCTGACCCTGGAGCTGAAGCGCATGGCGGTGCAGGTACGATTTCCGTTCGACTTCCCCTACCTGCTCGTGCAGGTCAAGGAGACGAAGCTGACCGTCCACCTGACCGGCATGGGCACGCTGACCGAAGACGACAAGCAGAAGATCTACGTCGAGGCCGATCTGGCCCAGCTGGGGTCCGAGGTGCTCGCGAAGCACTTCGAGGGCACCAACTATCGGATCGTGGTCAGGGGCCTGCCGCCGGGCTTCACGGCAACGGTGCTGCACGACAAGGACCTGATCGAGAAGGTCTACATCAAGCTGGCCAAGAAGAAAAAAGAGTAGCGCCGCGCTGATGTCCACCTCCAGACAGTTCTTCGGCACCGATGGCATTCGGGGCAAAGCGGGCGTCGGCCCGCTGACGAGCGACGCCGTGCTGGCGCTGGGCCGCATCCTCGGCCAGTTGCTCGGCGGCCCGGTACTGATCGGCCGCGACAGCCGGACCTCCGGCCCGATGCTCGAATCTGCGCTGGCGGCCGGCCTGCTCGAGGCGGGCGCCGATGTCGTCTCCGGCGGGTTGCTGCCCACCCCCTGCGTGGCCAGCGCCACCGCCGCCGGACCCTATCAGGCCGGGGTCGTGCTGTCCGCCAGCCACAACCCGCCGCCCGACAACGGCATCAAGATCCTCGGCGCGAATGGCCAGAAGATCGACAAGCAGCTCGAACAACGGATCGAGTCCGAATTGACCGCCGCGCTCGCGGGCGCGCGCCCGGATCCCCCGGCGCATTTCGGCGACTGGTCGGCCGGCCGCGACGTGGGCGCCGACTACATCGACCGCATGGCCACGCTGTTCGGCGACACGGGCCTGGCCGGACTGAAGGTGGTGCTCGACTGCGCCCGTGGCGCCGGGTGCCTGATCGGCCCCGCGCTCTTTGCGCGGCTGGGCATCCAGCTGCAGGCCGTGCATGCCCAGCCCGACGGCAGCCGGATCAACGAGAACTGCGGCGCGCTGGCGCCGCTCGCGCTGGCCGAGGCGGTGACCACGACCGGCGCAGACCTGGGCGTCTGCCTCGACGGCGACGCCGACCGAGCCATGCTGCTCGACGGTCGGGGAGGCCTGGTCGACGGTGACAAGATGCTGGCGCTCTGCGCGCTCGAGCGCCAGGCGCGCGGTGCGCTCGCGGTGCCGGTGGTGGTCGGCACGGTGATGAGCAACCTGAGTCTCGAGCGGCTGCTGGCCTCGCACGAGATCCGCCTCGAACGCGCCCCCGTCGGCGACATCAACGTCGGCCTGCGCATGGACCAGACCGGCGCCGCGCTCGGCGGCGAGGAGTCGGGCCACCTGCTGTTCCGCGACGGCGGCCACCCGTTCGGCGACGGATTGCACACGGCCCTGCAGGTGATGGCCGCGATGCGCCGCAGCGGCAAGTCGCTGACTGAACTGGCCAGCCTCTACGAGCCCTGCCCCCAGGCCCGGCGCAACCTGGGCGTGACCCGCAAGCCGCCGCTCGAAGAGATCGACGGCCTCGACGCGATCGTCGCCCGCTGTGAGGCGGCCGGCCAGCGCGTGCTGATCCGTTACTCCGGCACCGAACCGAAAGCCCGTGTTCTGGTCGAGGACACCGACGGCGCCGCCGCCGAGTCCGCCGCAGATGCGCTGGCCGCACTGCTGATGGCCCAGATCGGCAGCGGCGAGGTCTCCAGCGCGGCCAGATGAAAACGGTCGCCTTCGAGACCAGCGCCGCGATGGGCGGCGTGGCGATCGGCGAGCAGGGCGCGCTGATCGGCGAGACCCGCTTCGCTGAAAAGCTGGTCCATGCCCGCGAGCTGATCCCGGCCCTCGACGCACTCGTCGCCGCCGCGGGCTGGACGCCCGCCGACCTGCAGCGGCTGGTCGTCAGCATCGGCCCCGGCTCCTTTACCGGCCTGCGCATCGGCCTGGCCGCAGCCAAGGTGCTGGCCCTCGAACTCGGCGCCGAGCTGATCGGCGTCGACAGCCTCGACGTGCTGGCCGCGAATGCGCCGTTCGACGGACCCTTCGCCGTGCTGGTCGATGCCCGACGCGAGTCGGTCTACCTGCGCCGCTATCAGCGCCCCGGCGCGCCCGAGGGCCCGTTCGAGATGACGCTCGCCAAAGATCTCCGGCTCGACCCAGGCCTGCCCTTGCTCGGCACCGGCGCCCGTGTCTACAGAGAACACTGGCCCGACAACCCGCTCGCGCCCGAAGCAGCAGACATCCCCAGCCCGGCAGCATTGCTCGCGCTGGTCGACCAGGGAAAATCGCTCGACCCGCTGACCGCCGTGCCGATCTACGGCATGTCCGGCGTGCGCCGCTAGCGCAAATCAGCGCGCGCAACTCCAGCCCGCCCTCCCGTTGGTTTGCGAGTGCATTCATAATCAATGATTATCGAAAATCTATTTATCAATAAATAGCGCTTCTTGCCCCGTAGAGCTAGCCTCAAGGCATGATGACGACAAATAGACGTGTACTGCTGCTCTGGACCTGCCTGGGGTTGTTTCTGCTCCGGGTGCTGGGCCAGCTCGAGGTGGCGCTGGGCCAGGGTCAGGGCTGGTTGCCGACAATGGAGCGCTGGTACTCGGGTTACGTGGCCTATCCGCTGCTGATTCCGGCCCAGATCCTGCTGCTGATGTGGATGACGGCGGTGGCCTACGACAATAGCCGGGGGGCCGGCCTGTTTCATGTCGAGCGGCCGCGCAGCAGACGGGTCCTCAATCGGCTGGCAATCATCTACCTGCTGGCGATGGTCGTGCGCTACATCGTCCAGGTCGGCCTGGTCCCGGACAATCGCTGGCTCGGCGGGCATACCATCCCGATCCTGTTCCACTGGCTGCTGGCCGCCTTTGTGGCGCTGCTCGCGGTCCCGCCCTTGCCCTGTCCCGAGCCGTCCGGTAAGCTCCGGGCCTCGCATCATGGCGCTCAAATCTGAACAGGAACTCGGCAAGCTGGCCGTTGTTGAAGGCATCTTCAACAAGACCAAGCTGGCCGCGATGCTGGAAGCCTCGGGCCCCGAGGCGCAACTCGGTCACCAGATGCTCTCCGAGTCGCTGCTCCAGCCGGCCCAGCTGAAGGTCCTGCTCGGCAGCCTGGCACGCCGAAACGTCTACACGGCCACCTGGCTCTTCGGTCGCCATCTGGTCAGCCAGGGATTCGTCTCACGCGAAGAGCTGAAGTCCTGCATGGGCCAGATCAAGCAGGGGCTGAAGGACGGGTCGGACAAACCGCAGACCCTGCTCGACTCGCTCGTCGAACAGGGCCAGCTCGATGCGGAGCTGCGCGAGTCGCTGGATCCCCAGCTGGCGGCGTTCGTGCAGTCCTTCTCGCAGATCGCCGCCTACGGTGCGGAGCAAACGCCGGGGCTGGAGACCAACGAACAGTTCCTGCGCTCGGCCTATCAGCGGGAGATGCTCGACGACAAGCAACTCTACGCCGGCCTGGTCAAGCTGATCGCGAGCCCGGTCGAGGACATCCAGAAGATGATGCGCGCCGCCGGCCTGCTGACGGCCGAACAGGTGTCGCAGATCACGGGCGTCAAGACACGACAGCGACCGAAAACGGGCCGCAAGACCCGCCCCACCACGCGCCGGACCAAGACCGACGTCAAGGCCAGGTCCCGGCGGCGCGAAGCGAGCGCGGAACGGGAGCAACCGGCCAAGAAGCAGGGCATGAATGCCAAGCTGGGCATCGGGATAGGGCTGGCCGCGATCGCGCTGCTCGTCGGACTGGGCATGATGTTCAGCGGCAAGCAGAAACCCGCCGAGACGAACAAGGAGGAACAGGTCGCGGCGCGGCCAAAACCCAAGCAGAGCCGGGCAAAACCCAAACCACGCGCCAGACGTGACCCGAAGCCCGAGCTGCGCAAGAACAAGCGATTGCTGCGGGCGCGCGCCGCCGCCCTGCTGGTGATCAACGAGGGCAAGCTGGCCCGTTCCGTGGACGCCCTCGAAACATTCAAGGAAGCGTTGTTGAGCGACGGCGGCGGTCGGGACTGGGATGGGGTCCGGACGGAGCTGATCGCGCGGATCCGCACCCAGGGCGAGAAGGTTTTCCGGCCGAAGAAGGCGAAGATCGAGTCCTTGATCGCGCAGCAGAAGTTCAAGGCGGCCGACGCGATCCTGCAAGATCTGTGGGGCAGCCTACCGCCCGAGTTTGCCGATGCGCTGGAGCGACTGAGCCAGTCACTGGCAAAAGCGATGGAGGCGGCCGCCCCCAAGCCCAAGCCCACGCCCAAGCCCACGCCGGGACCCACGCCCAAGCCCAAGCCGGGGCCCGCGCGCGCGCTGTCGCTGGACGAACAATTCCAGCAAGGCGCCAAGCTGCATCAGCAGGAGAAATGGGTCGAGGCGCTGCAGCTGCTGAGTCCGGTCTCGAAGGCCCAGCCCGCCAACTTCCGCTCCCACTTCCTCAAGGCCGCCTGCCACTACAACCTCGATAATCAGCTCGAGGCGCTGCGCTGGATCGACCAGGCAATCGCGCAAGCCGAGCTGTGGCGCAAGAAGGGCACCGAGATACCGAACATCGCCCGCTCCCAGCTGCGAATGCTGCGCGGCCAGATCCTGGCCTCGATGTCCGAGACGCAGCAGGCGATCGAGGCCTACACCGAGGCGAACAAGCTCGAGCCGCTCAAGGGCGCCGAGATGCTGAAGCTGCCCGACCTGCTCTGGACGGCGGGCCGCTTCGCGGAAGCACTCACGCGCTACGACGCGCTGGTCGCGGCCGCCGGTCGCCAGGCGGCCTGGCCGCACCTCGGCCGCGGCTACTGCCTGATGAACCTGGGCCAGTTCGCCCAAGCCCAGGCGGCGTTCGACACGGCCAGCAGCTGTGACGACAACAAGGATCAGACGATGGCCAGGGTGACCAAGTCGCACCATGCCTGGCTGCAACTGACGGGCGCCGCGGCCGAGCAGAAGGGCTTCTCGGTGCTCCAGGCGCGCAAGATCCTGCTGACCCTCTCGCCCTTCAAGACCAGCTACGAATATCTGGTCTACGCCCTCCTGCTGGTGGCCGAGCAGCTCTACAGCGACGCGGTGGAGTTCTTCGAGTACATCGACCGGGGGATCTACCAGTCGATCCCGGAGCTGCCGTTCAATCACGGCCTGGCGCTGCTCCAGCTGGGCGAGCTGGCCGGCGCGAGAGAGAAGTTCGGCGAGGCACTGCGCCGGCGTCCACGGATGAAGGCGGCGATGCTGCGCCTGCCCGGCATCTCACAAATCGCCGGCGACGTGCTGCGTGACATCGCCGATGTCACTGGCGACCTGCTCGCGCGCGTCACAGCCCACGAGGATCAGTGGCTGTTGCGGCGAGCGCTGACCCGGGTCGACGCACTGCTGGGCGCCAACGAGTTCGCCGCCGCGATCGAGGGCTACCAGGCGTTCGGCCCGATGATCCAGGCCGCGTCGCTGAAGGCCGAGCTGCTGCGCCGCACCGAACGCGCAGGCGGCCTGGCCGCCTTGCGAGCGCTGTTCTGCTCGAGAGTCGGCAAGCTGAAAAGCCCCAAGCTGCGCTGGCAGGGAAAGGCGCAGCCGGTCAAAGGCGCGGACGCGACCGGCGTGACGCTGGCCGCCGGAACCACGATCGCCTGGTCCAGGATCGGCTTCCCCGAGCTGCGGGCCTTGTTCGAGCAGTTGAAGCTGACGCCGACCGACCACTACCTGCTGGGCAGCCTGGCCTGGCACCTCGGCAGGCGAACCGAGGCCCACGGGCTGCTGATCCGCGCCCGCAAGAGTCGCAAAGTCCGGCCCCTGGTCGACCGCTTCCTGGCCGACATGCGCGGCATCGACCCACCCAAGTCCGGCTTCCTGACACACCGCGGGCGGCTGGTCACCTCCGCTGATCGCAAGGCGCTCAACGCGGGCAAGCGACGCTACAACGGTCGCTGGGTCAGCAAGGCGACCTTGAAGAAGCTGCAGGCCGGTCAGCGCCGCATCGACGGCAAGTGGATCGCACAGGATCCAACCCGGCTCGAGGCTCAGGGGTTTGCCCAGCACAAGGGCAAATGGCTCACCGAGCGCTCACTGCGCGAGACCCCCGGCTGGAAGGCCGAGCGCACGCTACAGACCCGTCACTTCCTGATCAAGACCGACCGCGGCAAGCTGTTCATGGCCAAGCTCGCCCTGGTGCTCGAGAAACTGCACGAGAAGCTGGAGGGCGTATTCCGCAAGCGCAAGCTCGACAAGCGGCTGACGGTGCTGGCCTACTCGCGGCAGCGCGACTACCTGGCCTACCTCTCGCGCTTCGACTCGCCGGCCCACCGCACCGCAGCGCGGCGGGCCGCAATGGTCTCGAGCGAGCCGCGGACGCTGGCCATCTACGATCGCGACAGCACATCGATCGCGTTCCTGCGACGGGTCGTCGGCGAGGTGGTCGAGCTGTACCTCCGCCTGGCTCTCGATGCGACGCCGCCCGATTGGGCGCTGCGCGGTTTCAAGACGCACTTCATGGGGTTCGTCCTGCTCGACGCCCAGATCGACTGGTCCGCGATGCTGACCCAACCATCCTGCATGGCACGCCGCGCCAATGCGCGCAAGATGCGCTTCTCGCTGGAGCAGCTGACCCGCACCGGGCGCGACAAGCTGACCTCGCTCCGGCAAGCCGCCGTGTTCGAGGCCCAGGCCTGGGCCCTGTTCCACCTGTTCCAGCGCGCGGCGGATCCGGCGCTGCGGCAGGCATTCGTCAACTGGATCGGCGCCCGCAACGACGGCGGCAAGCAAACACTCCAAGCGCACCTGGGCCCCGAGCGCTGGAAGCAACTCCGGCAAACCTACGACCAGTTCGTCGAGGATCTCTGACCGACTGCTTGCTCCAGTAGCCTTGCCTTTGTGAACAGGCGACAGGGAACTGGGAACTGGCGATTTGAATTTGAAATGGCCGAAATTCAGCTCGAGCGGGCTGTCCAAGCACGGCAGACATCTTCAACATGCGATTATGCAACAGGAACCCCGTCCAATATCGCACATCAGCATTCCCAGTTCCCAGTTCCCTGTTCCCTGTAGCCTGTTAAATTAGCAGTATGGGGGCTACCGCCGCGAAGCGATGTCTCTGTAATCTGAGGTCCTTCCGCTGGCACACCTGAGCGAAGTGCAGACCCCAGGGTAAATCCCTTGTCCCCGCCGGCCTCCTGGCGGATAATTCAGTGGGGAAAATTTGCAGCGGCGAGGGAATGACTTTGCACCCGTTGTGGAGACCCTATGCCTCGTGAGCGAGTCTGGGCCGAAATCGACCTGGACGCCATCCGCAGTAACCTTGCCACCGTCCAGTCACTCGTCGGATCCGCCGTCGACGTGATGGCGGTGCTCAAAGCCGACGCCTATGGCCACGGCGCGGTCGCCGTCGCACGAGCCCTGGCGGATGCGGGTGTGACGATGATCGGCGTCGGGGACTCGAGCGAGGCGATCGAGCTGCGCCAGGCCGGCATTCGCTGCCCGATCCTGATCCTCGGCGCAATCGTCGACGGCGAGGTCGAGGCGGTGGTGCGCTACGGCATCTCCACCTGCATTCACTCGCACGACCGGCTGCGGCTGCTCGCAGGAGAAGCGCGCCGGCAACAACGTGTCGCGCCGGTCCAGTTGATGGTCGACACCGGCATGGGCCGGCTCGGCATCTCGCCCGGCGCCGCGCCGGAGCTGCTGTTGGCGATCCAGGCCGACCCGGCGGTGGCGCTGCGCGGCCTCGCCACGCACTTCTCCAGCCCCGGGGATGCGCAGTTCACCTGCGGCCAGCTCGATCAGTTCCGTGCTTTGATCCAGCGTGTCGAAGCAGCGGGCAAGCCGATTGGCCAGTGTCATGCGGCGGCCTCGGCCGCGCTGCTGCGCTACCCACAGGCCCGGCTGGACATGGTGCGGCCCGGAATCCTGCTCTACGGGACCCAGCCGATCAACGAGGACGTGCGGGGACCGGGTTTCCTGCCGGCGCTGACGCTGCGCACCCAGGTGATCTTTCTCAAGCAGGTACCGGCGGGCTCGCCGCTGAGCTATCGCGGGACCCATGTGACATCCAGTCCAACCCGCATCGCCACGCTGCCGGTCGGTTATGACGACGGGCTGCCGCTGTCGCTGTCCAATCGGACCGAGGTGCTGATCGGCGGGCAGCGCGCGCCGCTGGTCGGGGCCGTCTCGATGGACTACTGCCTGGTCGATGTGGGTCACCTGCCGCAGGTTCAGCTGGGCGACGTGGTGACGCTGATCGGCCGCGACGGCGCGGATGAGATCTCGCTCGAGCAGGTCGCGCGCCGCGCCAAGATGATCCCCTACGCGATCACCTGCGGGCTCGGCCGCCGCGTGCGCCGGCTGTACCAGGGCGTCCAGCCAGGCAGCGCGGACCGGGCCTTCCAGGCGCCCCCGCGCTTTGACTTCCTCAAGGGGGTGTGCTAGCATTTTTTCGGGCCTGGTCGCACGCATCTAATTTAACCATCCCCCCTTCGCTTGCCACACGTATGACAAGAGGCATCAAACGTCGCGCGGCCCTCAAGCTGGTCAAGAGCCGACGCACCTGGCTCGTCCTCCCTGGCGTGCTGCTGCTGCTGTTCGTCGGCGGCCTGTTGTACCTCTATTACGGCATCATCAAGGACCCCGAGACCTCGGTCGCCCTGGTCACCAAATCGCTCCAGGGCTTCTTCAAGGACGCCGACATCCTGATCGAAGATGTCGAGGTCTATCCGTTCGAGGGCCTGGCCGTGATCAATCGCCTGCGCATCCGGGAAAGTCAGTCGAAGATGCGCGCGGCGGGCAAAGGGCAGTTCCTCGACGTCCGACAGGTGCGGGTCCTCTTCGTCCCGGGGTCGCTGACAGAAATCGCCGAGGTCCGACTGATCCAGCCGACGGTTCACATCACGCGCGATCACAAAGGGCAGTGGAATTTCGAACGACTGATCAAGGTGTTCAAGGGCGTCAGCGGCAAGCGCGGCCGAGTTCCGGTGGTGCAGATCGTCGGGGGACGGCTGGTCTACCGCGACGCCAAGGTCCTGCTGGCGGGTCAGCAGTCCAGCCTCGAGCCGATCCAGCTCCGCATCGACTCCCCGCCCGGGGCGGAGCGGATCGAATTCCATGGCACCTTCTCCGGATACGGCCTGGGCTTGACCAAGCTGAGCGGCTACAAGGACTACCACGGCGGCGGTCTCTCGATCAACGTCCAGCCAGTCGATAGCATTCGACTCCAGGGCTCCCACCCGCTGATCGACAAGATGATCCCGACGCTGCGCCAGAACTGGGAATTGCTCGGGGCGCGCAAGGGCTCGATTTTCGGATCGGTCCGCTTCACGAAAAAAACAGACAAGGCCCCGATGAACGTGCAGCTCGACCTGACGCTGCAAGATGTCACCTTGGCGCCGGGCGACCTGCCCGAGGCGATCGAGGGCGTCACCGGCCGGCTGGTCTATCGAGACGGCAAGTTCAGCACGCCGCGGCCACTGCGCGCCACGCTTGCGGGCGTCCCGCTGATCGCGCGGGCCGAGAAAGAACACCTGGTGATCGAGTCGGACAGGCCGGACCAGATGATCCGGATCGATCAAGCGCTGGCCCGGCGCCTGGAGCGACTCACCGGGCTTCCGCTCGACAGCCAGCTGCGGATCGAGGGTCAGGTCGCGGCGCGGGTCTACATCCCGCTGCCGGGATCGACCGCGGAGGCGCGCTTGTCGCTGCGCAACGGCTGGGTCCGTTTCAGCGGCATGGCCGACGTCATCGAGCAAGTCCACGGCGACCTGGTGCTCGGAGAGGACGAGCAGCTGCGCTTCGTCAATTGCGCTGCGCGCTACCGCGGCCAACCGATCTACCTGCAGGGCGGGGTGCTGCGCCCCGGGGCCGACGACAGTTCGATGTCGCTGGTCGCCAGCCTGCCGCAGCTGGACCTGAGCGGCGCCTCGCCAGTGCGGATCGAGGTCCTGCGAGACCGCTGGACGGCCGCAAACCCCAGCGGTCAGCTCGCGCTGACGGTCCGCATCAGCAAGCAGCCGGGCCAGACGCTGGCGCTGCGTCACGAGCTGACCTTGACCGACGTCGCGCTGACCTACGAGAAGCTGCGAGTGACGCAAATCAACGGTCAGGTCACCGCCAATGCCAGCGCGGTGCAGATTGGCGCGCTCTCGGCGCGACTGCCGGAGGGGCTGATCCGCTGCACCGGCGGCAGCCTACCGCTGGACGGCGAAGGCCCGCTGTCGCTCGCGCTGGAGTTCGATCGGGTCGAGCTGTCGAACACCGTGCTGGGGGTCTTGCCGGAGGCGCCCCGCAAGCGGCTGATCGAGCTGGGGCTGGCCGGCTGGCTCTCCGGCAAGCTCGCGCTGAAGCGAGACCGCCAGGGGCGCTTCAGCGCAACGGGACGGGTCAGCCCGAATGCGATCCGGCTGCGCTACAAGGGCGTGCCGATCCGCATCCCCAGCGGGGTGGTGGTGCTCGCCAAGGACCGCCTGCGGGCCGAGAAACTGGCGCTGCTGATCGCGACATCCAGCATCGAGTTGAACGGCTGGATCGAGACGGTCGAGAACCCACACGGCGACCTGACCATCAAGGCCAACCCGCTGGGGCTCGACCCCTCGCTGATTCCGCTGATTCCGCAGAAGGACCGCAGGCTGTTTGTCGACATCTCGCCCGACATCACGCTGATCGGCTGGATCCGGATCCAGTTGAAGGGGGCCGACTCACCCAGAGTGACAGGACGCCTGCGCATCACCGGCGGCATGGTCCGCCCGCGCGACTTCCCCCTGCCGCTGCGCCAGGTGCGCGGCGAAATCGTGCTCGATGGACCCCGCGTGGAGCTGATCGCGATCACCGGCCGCAACGGCGATACGCGCGCCAGGGCCTCCGGCGTCTTCGAGACGGTGGACGGTCAGCCGGCCGCCAGGATCGAGATCCGAGGAACCGACGTCCCGTTCGGCGAGACCACCCGCCAGTGTCTGGAGCCCAAGCTGCGCCGGATCTACGACCAGTACGACCCGCGGGGCAAGATCGATCTGCACCTGCTGCTGCTGCAGAAGCCGGGCGGCAAGATGGAGCTGGACTTCCTGCGACTGCAGCCACGGGGCCACGCCTCGCTGCGCTTCTTCGCCTTCCCCTATCCGCTCACCGGCGTCAGCGGTGAACTGGAGATCCGCGACAAGCGTGTCTTGTTCCAGAACATGAAGGGCACCGCGGGCACCGCGTCGGTCGAGGTCAACGGCATCATCGTGACCGACGAGCCGCACGACTTGATCGACATCTGGATCCGGGCAACCGGCGCCCGGACCGATGCGGAGCTGCTGGCCTGCCTGCCGCACAAGGCCCGGAAGATGGTGCAGATCGTCCGCCCGTCGGGAGAATTCAACATCCGCTGCCGGCTGCTGCGGCGCAATCCGCAGGACCCCGAGCTCAGCCCGATCGTGCACGTCACGCCGATCAAGATGACCGTCCGGCTCGAGCTGTTCGACTATCCGCTGGAACTGACCTCGGGACAGGTCGAGATCTCCAAGCATCTGGTGCACTTCCGCCAGCTGGTGGGACGACACGGAAAATCTCGACTGACCTTGAACGGCAAGATCCGCTCGGTCACGCGCAACTCCATGCTGCCGATGGCGGTCGCGCTGCCGCTGGCCAGCGCGGGCATGTCCGCGCCGACCTTCCTCAAGGACCGCCTCGATCTGGTGCTCGAGACCAAGCGCTTGACGATCGACAAGGCGCTGCTCGCGGCGCTCGCGCAGTACATCGGCAACAAGCCCGCCAGCCTGGGACTCGGTGGTGAACTGCGGGATCTGAAGGTCAGCCTGGAGGGCTACCTGGCGGACAAGAACCGGCTGGGCTACAAGCTGAGCGGCCGACTGGTCGAGGGCGCGCTCGAGCCCGGCGTGAAGATCAGCGGGGTCCAGTTCGATTTCGAGGGATCCGGCACGATCGGCGACGAGACCCACACTGGCCGCGGCAGCCTGCGCAAGGGCGCGCTCAAACTGGCAGGCGTGCAAGCCACCGATCTGTCGCTCCACTGGAGCATCATCGACCGCTACCTGACGATCAAAGACCTGACGGGCAAGGTCTACGACGGCAAGCTGACCGGCCGGACCACCGCCGATCTTTCCAAGCTGGGCGCCTTCGAGGCCGCCTTCCGCGTCGAGCAGGTCGACCTGACCAAGCTGGGCAAGGAGGTGATGCCCAAGAAGGCGCTATCTGGCAAACTGACCGCTGGCATCGAACTGGAGGGCATCGGCGGGGACAGCGCCCGGCTGGTGGGCAAGGGCGGCGCCTACATCAAAGACGGCAACATCTGGAAGCTGCCGCTGTTCCTCGGGCTGACGGAAGTCTTCGATCTCAAGCAGACAGCGGCCTTCAACAAGGGCCGGGTCGAGTTCAAGATTCGCAACAAGCAGCTGATCTTCGACCGCATCGAATTCCGCAGCGCGCCGATCTGGCTGCGCGGAAAAGGCACGATGGATTTCGGCGGAAACCTGGACGTCACCTTGACGACTTGGTTCGCCCCGGAGACAATTCCTAGGATTCCGATCGTAGACCGGCTCTGGCGCAAGGTGAAGCGGAACTTCTTCCCCGTCAAGATCACCGGTACGCTGCGGAATCCGGACGTGAGCTTACGGCCGTTCAATTTCGTGCAGCGAAAATCACCGCGCTAGGAACCCATGGCCAAGTCGACGACGATCAAGTACACCTGCGATTGCGGCAAGGTGCTCAAGCTGGCTCCGAACAAGATCGGTAAGGGCATGAAGTGCCCGAAATGCCAGAAACCCATCGGCGAGGGAGGCGACGAACTGGCCCCGAAGCGCAGCAAGAGCCGGGTGGGCAAGACCTCCGAAGGCGGTAAGCGCCGCCCCACCACGCGCCGCGTCAAGCCGAAGCGCAAGTCGGAGAGGTCGGAGAGCGAAGCGCCGCCGGAGTTCGAGGAGGCGAGCGAACCAGCGCCGGAGCCGGACACCACACCGGAGCCCGCCGCGGCCCCGACATCCAAGCGCAAGACCACCGGCCGGCACAAGAAGACCACGGCCCGCGCGGATGCACCCGCTGGCGGCGGCGCGCGCCGCACCCACCGCACCGTGGAAGGCTACACCGCCCTGGAGAAGGTCTCCTCCTTCGCCACGCTGTTCG
>CAZMLI010000034.1:4354-19925 GCA_964566865.1 uncultured Planctomycetota bacterium | reverse complement strand
CGAGCTCATCGACTATCAGCACCATCCCCACATCCGCGGCGAGATCGCCGTCTAGTCCGGCCCAGGCAATGCGAATTTCGCTGATCGCGGCGATGGCCGGCAGCCGGCGAGTCATCGGGGCAGCGGGTGGCATGCCCTGGAAGATGCCGGCAGACATGAAGCGCTTTCGCTCGCTGACCCTGGGCAAGCCGATCGTGATGGGGCGTAAGACGCACGAGTCGATCGGGCTAGTCTTGCCGGGTCGTCGCAACATCGTCCTGACGCGTGACCCGTTGTTCCGCGCGGGCGGCTGTGACGTGGTGCACGACCTGCCCGCCGCGCTGGCGGCCGCCGGTGAAGTCGAAGAACTGATGGTCATCGGTGGGGCGGCGATCTACCGCCTCTTCCTGCCACGCGCACGTACGCAATACTTGACGCTGATCGATGCCGAGATCGACGGCGACACCTTCTATCCGGAGCATGACGCTGTGCTCTGGCGTGAGACGGCGTGCGAGCGATTCGAGGCGGATTCACGTCACCCGCATCCATATCGCTTCGTCACCCTGATCGCCGACTGACGGCAAGCGCTGGCAGTCAGGCCAGTAATTCTGCGGTGAACTGGCTCAGCAAATTGGCCGCCCTATTTCCGCGGGCGCCGTAATCCATCAGCCGCGGAATGTGCCACGGATGGCGCAGCAGATAGTGCAGCAGAGGCCCCCAGCAAATACGTCCGTCAGGATCACAGAAGGTCTCGACCGGCAGCAGGTCCTCGTTGACATCATCGAAGATCACCCGCACCGCGGCCAGCGGCACACCGTGCTGCTCGGCGATGCGCGCGACCGAGACCGTCTCCATGTCGAGCAAGTCGGCCCCGGGTGCCTGGCCCTTGCGCGCCTTCTCGTCGCTCGAGTGGACCACCGCCGGGACCTCGAGGCTGGTGCCGATGATCTCTGGCAAGTTGAGCCGCGCGACCGCCTCGCGGCTGCGCTGCAGCAACGCCTTGTCCAGCGTGCGGTCCTCGCCGGTGCTGTGCGCTCGCTCGACGAGTACCAGGTCGCCCGAGGCCAGTCCCGCTCGGGCGCCGCCAGCCAGTCCGAGCAATACTAGCTGCTCCGGACGATGCCGCACCAGCAGTTCATCGCAGCGCTGACTGGCCCGCGCCGCGCCGATGCCGGTATGGGCCAGGCCGATCCGCTCGCGGCGCCAGAGCCCCTGATCGTCGGGGCGCAGGCGGAGTGCCTGGCGGATTTCCCTCGATTCCTGCGGCAGTGGCGTCAGCAGCAGGGTCTCGAGCTTCATAGCTCGAGAGACGACCGCGCCTCGGCCAGGTTCTCGCAGAGTACGAAGAAGGGGGACAGGCCGAGCACGTCGAGGATCGTGCGCACCTTTTGTTGCACCTGATAGATGATCGCCTTACCGCCCCGGCTGGTGATTGCGTCCGCCAGGTTGACCAGGTAGCCGAAGCCGGTGGACGAGACATAGGCGATATTGCTGAAGTCGAAGACAATCGATTTGTAGCCGTGCTGGCCCAGGTAGTCGATGTTCTTGATGATCGTCTCGATGTTGTACGCATCCACCGTGTCGCGGTTGCCCGCGATCTCGAACATCGAGACCAGCACCACTTCGGGACCAATGACCTTCAGCGTCTTGAAGCGTCCGGATGCGGCCGGTCGGGGTTGTTGCTTGTTCTTGCGCAGATCCTTCTCCAGCGCGAGCACGTTGGGATAACGCTTCTCGAGCCGGGTCACGCAGCGGGTGAAGACCTTGTCCAGCCAGCGGGGCAACTCGGGTGACAGCATCGAGGGGATCTGCTTGCCGACCGGGAGCTTGCCGGTCAGCATCTCGAACATCAGCACGCCCATGCCGAAGATGTCCGTCCGTTCGTCGGTCTCCCCGCCCCGTTTCTGCCGGCGCGTGCGATAGGCCATCGATCGCGCGACCTCGGGCGGCGCCGACTTGCGGTTGCGATAGTGGTTGGCGGCCGCCACCGAAAACCGCCCGACCGCGAGGTCCAGCAGATAGACCTCGTCCCGCTCGGAGACCAGCACGTTCTCCGACTTGAGATCCAGATGCAGCAGACCTTGATGATGTACCGATTTGAGAGCACCGGCGATGTGCGACAAGACGTTGAGCGCACGCGGCAGGTCGAACTTGCCACTCTCGGCCAGCAACTTGTCGAGCGGCTGACCCACCACGTGCTCTGTGACCACATGCGGCGGGTCGTGCTGCGGTTCGAACGCGATCAGTGCAGGCACCGTTCGCCCCGCCCGATACCAGGGGATCGGGTCGGCCTGCTTGAGCAGGCGGATGATCACCCCATCCGTGTAGAGCTTGAGGTCGAGACTACGCTCGGCCAGGTGCGCGTGACGCGTTCTCCAGATCTCGGCAAAGGGACCCCGTCCGATCAACGTCTCGAGGACGAAGGGACCGATCTGTTTTCCCGGTGCGCCACCCGCGGGCATCTTATCGCTGAAACGTCGGCAGGTACTTGTAGGGGATCTGCAAGATCAAGGTGGCGATTGCCGTGGCATAGGCCTTGCCATAACGGGCATGAGACCAGCAGCCCTCGCCCGGGAAGGTCCTGGCGAAACCGTCGAATCGGCTCAGCAGGTCGTCCCTTTCGAAGGTGTAGTAGCGCTTCCACAGCCGGCGACCGTTGTAGCGCGACTTGTAATAGGCCTGCGCGGCATAAAACTGACCGTAGTAGTAGAACGTCTGGTAGTACCTGTCGTTCTTGCCCCGCTTGCTCAGGTAGGGATTCATGAACTCGATCCCCTTGCGCAGCATCTTCGGCAGCTCGGGCATGCGCTTGCCGAAGAGCACCTTTTGCTTGTCATAGATGCCGAAGGCGTTCAAGGTGGAGATCGCCGCAGCGGTCAGCGGGAAGGTCTTGTGCTCTGCCGATCCGGTCAGCCGATACTTGAAGCTGCCGTCCGGGTTGGCGCTCTTGATCAGGTAGTCCAGCGCCTTGATCAAGACCCCTCGGCTGACCTTGAAGCCCACGTCCCTGGCTGCGCGCAGCGCCTGTAGCGAGGTGACCGTGATCGATCCCTCATGGTTCAGGTCGTTGGGATGGTAGCCCCAGCCGCCGTCCGGGGTCTGCTCCTTCTGTATCAACTTCAGCGCCTTGGCCAGCTTCTTGCGAATTCGGTTACGGCCGGGGCCGCGGGTCATGCCGTAGACCTCGGCCAGAAATAAGGTGGCCAGGCCCTGGCCGTGCATCCGAGAATTTTCGCCGCTGCCGGTGATGTATCCCGAGGGGCTGACCGAGTCGAGAATGAAGACCAGCGCCTTCTCGACTTGTTCACCGTAGCGGCCGCGTCCAGGCGTATTGCCGCCGGCCAGGAAGGACATGCCAGCAAAGGCCGTGACCGCGATCTTGTACTTGGTGGGCCCGAAGGAGCCGTCGGGGTTCTGCGTCCGGGCCAGGAAGGCCAGGCCCTTGTTGATCGCAGTCTTTGTCCGCGGAGTGACCAGGGCGATGTCGTCTGCCGCCGTGCCCCAGTGCGGCCGCTCGTCGGCGGCGGCGGGCGTGACGAGCGCGATGACGAGGAATACGACCAGGGGCCAGTAACTACCGCGCATATCGGAAAACCTTGATGTGGTTATGGTTCTGCCTGACCAAAGGGTACCGAGATCGACAACGGGCGTCAAGGGCTGCAGCCCCTGTGACGCCCCCGGGAGCTTCGCGTTAACTGATGTGCTACACTGGCGCCCGGCACGCAAGGGCGACCAACGTCACAGCTCTCTAGCAGAAAGTGCCCCCCCATGCGGCGTTTGTGGATTGCCTCCTGCCTGTTCGCCTGCCTGACCGGCCTGCCGGCCTCCGGCCTGGCCTACACCAAGATCATCATCATCGACAAATCTGGATCGATGGGCAATCCGGACCGGGGCGGGGGCGCGCAGACCAAGTACAACGAGGCCAAGCAGCTGATCCTGCAGGAGGTGACGCTCGACCTCGAGTCTCGCGACACCCGCGTCACGCTGATCTTCTTCGACAGCTTTGTCAGCGGCATCGTCGAGGTGCGTTCGATAGCCGAGGCGCGCAGCGCCCTGGATTCGTTCAAACCCTCCGGCGAGACCAACATCGGCGACACTCTGGCCTACGCGCTCAAGCTGATCAAGAGCACGCCGTCGGAACGCTACATCATGGTCAGCCTCTACACCGACGGCCAGGAGGCGCTGAGCAATCCAGCTCGGCAGCGGGTCAGCAAGGAGATGGCGCGAAGGTCCTTCATCTCCTATTTCAACAGCCTCAAGACCCGAACCTTCGTCTCCTTCTACCACCACATGTGGAACTCCAAGGAGAACCGCGACTTCTCTCGAATCCTGCGCAACATCCAGCAGCAGACCCGCGGCAACAAGCAGCTGCAGCTGGTGCTCGAGGAGAACAAGGATCCCTCCAAGCGGGCCCGCTTCGCCGGCCTGATCCTGCGCCTCGACCAGGAGAAGATCTATCTCGAGCGACCGCGCGGCCAGGACATCGCGCCGATCACGATTGGTCTGCAGTTTCAGGCGACGCGCATGGCCTACAAACACAAGCTGGTCTTCGAACTGTCGGCTCACCTGCGGGGATTGAAGACCAAGGTCGATCCCACGCGGCTGATCGTCGACAAGGCCTCCGGCAAGCTGCAGCTGCGGGTCTGGCTCAAGGGGCTGGGACAGCTGCGCGAGTACCGGCCCTACGAACTCGAGCTGCGGCTGAAGCTGAGCGAGACCGAGAACGACAACCTGGTGCTGCAGCAGATCAAAGACCACCGGCTGATCCTGCGGCTGATGCCCGGGCGGCTCTACACCCACTTCGTGCTGGCGCCGAGCGCGATCTTCAGTCGCGTCAGTCCCCGGGACGGCAAGCTGTCCGACGCGTTGAAAGTCGGTCGACGCCGGTATCATCCGGTCGAGCTGGCCTGGAACAAGACGGCCGTCGGCAGCAAGCTGAACTGGACGCTCTCAGCTGCGCTGCGCGGCGCGGTCAAGCTGGTCGACAGCCGCACGCGCCGACCGCTGCCCAGGCAGTTGACGCTGGATGGCCGGCTGAAGCGCAAGATGTATCTGGCCGTCTCGCTCGAGGGCAAAGGAGACCTCAGCGGCAGCCTGACCTTCAAGGGTGCGGGAAAATTGGCAGCCGTGCCGCCGCAGACGGTCCAGATCAAGTTGACCGAGCAGGTTGGCAGAATGTCGGTCCAGTTTCCGGACCGGCGCACGCGCAAGCTGTTTGCCGGCCTGCCGCTGCTGGCGCCGCTGGCGATTCAGCTCAAGCCGGATCGACTGGCGGTCGGCGAGCGTTTTCTGGTCAAGACACGGGTGCCTTCCGGCGTGTCGCTGGAGATTCGCGACAACTTCGAGCGGGTCCTCAACAACCAGCCGATCAGCGTCGAGGTCGAGAGCGGCAGTCTGTTTCATCTGGGCCTACGGATGACGCTGGCCCGGGGGCTGCGTCTCGAGGCAATCGATCTGCAGGCCATCCGGATCATCTTACTGCCGGTCGATGGCACCCGCCTGCGCATCATCGGCCGCGACGGCAAGTCGCCCACGGAAGGATTCCCCTTGCCCTTCGAGCTGGTCGCGCCAAAGCGCGAACTGACGGCCCGACTGGATGCACCCGGACGCCTCTTCCTGCGTCCGGGCGACAGCCGCAAGCTGGACCTGCTGCTCGGCTGGACGGCAGACGCCGACAAGCAGCGCTTCAGCGTGAAGATCTCGCCGCGCCTGGTCGGGCCCGCTGGCGGGGCCTGTCGAACCGGTATTCGCTGGCGCTGGGCGGACGGCAATACCGGCATTCGCACGTTCAAACTCGGCGGCGCTGCAGGCGCGTTGACACATCGACTTGCGCTCGAACTGATCGGCGGCAAGGAGGGCGAGTCGCGGCTGCTACTTGATGTCGTCGCGCTGGGCCAGACACAGAAGATCAGCTTGCCGATCCGTGGCGTGGTGGGGGAGGCGCGCGTTCGCTTCAAAGCGCTGGGCGCCGCCATCGAGCCGGCGAGCTGGCAGACGCTGGGGCAGCTACGTTTCTCGCTGCGCAATCGTTTTGCGGCCGGCCAGCCGGTACAGGTCATCGCCAGCACCGAACCGGGTGTGCAGTTACGTTTCTTCGACGCCAGCGGTCGCGCGCTCGCGACCGGGAAGTCAGCCCCGCCCTGGCAGCTGCCCACCGAACAATCTCCCGCGAGCGAGATTCGCGTCGAGGTCCAGTTCAGTTATGCCGCGCTCAAGGCCGGACTCGGACAGGCGAGCCTGCAGATCCGCTCCGGACCGCAGCTGCGCCTGTTTCGCCAGGACCGGGAACAGTCCGACTACCGGCTGTCAATTTGCTGGAACTCGCTGCGCCCGCGGCTGGCTTATCTGGCCGACGGCAAACCGGTGAAGGACGTGAAGCTGGGGCTGAAGAAGCGGGACGAACAGACGCTGGTCTCAGCGGCCGGCGTCAAGCTGGCTTACCAGTTGACACGCACGCCCGTGGCAATCGAACAGGCGGTCCGCGCCGAGACAGTGACCGTCGCCTTCGAGGAATGGAAGGAGCGCGCGGCCATTGTCGAGTCGATCGTCTTCAGCGCCACCGGCAAGCCAACCGCCACCATCGACCAGTTGCTCGAGGAGCCGGGCTTGACGGTGCGCTTCAAGAAAACGGTCCCGCATCCGTGGTTCGCCGAGCAGCCGATGTATGCCAGGCTGACCTTCAGCAGCAGCGGGCCCGTCGAGTTGAGCGCCCCGCAGATGCGGATCAAGGTGGTCCTGCCGCCGCGCTTCAAGCCGCCGCTGTTGATCGGTGTCCTGCTGATCGGCGCCTTCGTGCTGTTTGTCGGAATCAAGCTCAGTGGCGCTCGGCGCGGCTCGACCGAGGCCCGGTCCTCCCCTGCCGAACCGATCGAGGCGGTGGACCTGAGCCAGCCGGAGGTAGCGCAGGTCGACGACGGCCCCGCGATCAGCCTCGAGGATCCGTCGCTGGAGGTCGCGCCGGCGCTCGACCCGACGCCCGCGCCCACGCCAGCACCGGCCGCCGGCGCCGCGCAATCGGGCACGCAGGAGGACGAGGAAGGCATTGTTCTGTGATGCAGCTCGCGCCCTGTCCCTCCCCACACTGCACGGCCTCCGTGCGGGTCCGACCGGTCGGTTGCTGCCGCGCCTGTGAGCAGAGCTATCGCGTCTGCCGCTGCGGCGCGAGCAATCGCATGCTGGCCGGCTATTGTCGCCTCTGCGGTGAGACGATCGACCGCTGCTCGAGCGCGCCGCCGCTGCGCACGAGCGGCAGCGAACAGAGCGCCCGGCTGCTCGGCTGGGTTTCAATCGATCGGCCGTTCGAGCTCGCGCATCGCAAGCACGTCAAGGCGCTGCGGGTTGCGGGAGGCAGCTGGTTTTGCCTGCCCAGCGGCGAGGTCATCTGCGCGGCACCGCAGATCGACGGAGAGAGCACGACCGTTGCGCTGTCGCGGCTGTTCGAGTCCCAGCGGTTTGCCGAGCGGCAGGAGTTGTGTCTGTGCCCGCCCCAGGTCGTGACGCTCGAGACCGGCCGGCTGAAGCGACTGTTCGTGCTCTTTGCCTCGCAGCGGCGCATCGCCGCGGCAGCGGTCGATGCGCCGGATCAGCTGGACGAACTGATCGACATCGAGCGTCAATTCGATGCGAACACCACGCTCATCGGCGGCCCGGTCGTGCTGGGCGACCAGTTACTGCTGGCCACACGTCAGGTCGGCAGCGGCGGCATCAGCCTGCACCTGGGGCAGCTCAGCGCCGGCCGCAGCGGTGGGCCTGGCTTGAGGTTGATCGACCAGCAGACGGTCCAGACCCAGCGCAAGCAATTCCTCGGGCCGTTGCTGGCCTGGGAGGGCGAGGCGGCGCTGCTCAGCAACGATGCGCTGTGGTTGGTAGGTGCGCTGGACGGTCGACTGTCGGTGCGCCATTTCGAGCTGGGCGAGACCGACTACTTCGCCCAGTCGCACTGTTACCATCCAGGCAATCCCTGCCTGGCCGGGCGCCGCCTGGTGGTCATGGGAAACGACGCCGACGGCACGACGTTCTACGAGATCCTCTTTCTCGACGGCGCGCCGATCCTGCAGCGGGTCGATCGGGCGATCCCCGAAACCGAGGTCGCCTTTCTGCCGCTGGAGATCGACGACCAGTTGCAGCTGATCGAGATCTGGGGCCGCCGGCCGCATGTCTACAGCCTGCGCGGTCGGCGGCGAACACTGGATCATGAACCGACCCTGGACCAGCTGGGCCTGCCGCAACGCTCGGGCGACCTGCTGATCTGCCGCCGCGTCGCGCTGGACGGTTTCGAGCTCTATCGCCTGACGCCCGCCGATCCGCAACTGGATATGCGCAACATCGGCCGCCTGGTCTTGCCGGAAGCGCAGGCCATCTCGGATGCGCTGGTCGGGGAGCAGGGCTGCGACGTGCTGGTCGTCGACCCGCAGGACCCCCAGAATATCGGGGTCATGCGAATTCACCTGGAGGAGCCTGCATCATGAAAACGGGACTGATCACGATCTGCTTGACGTGGATGCCGACGATGCTCGCGGCCGAGCAGGGTTCCTCGTTCGAGGGCATTCACGAACCCGACTGGACGCTCAACATCCTGCTCTACGTCATGCTCGCCGCACTCTTCGGCAGCATCCTGCTTTGGCGCAAACGCGTCTTCGAGGAGGCCGTCGCGAGCGCCTGCGAGGGTGAACCGGTCAGCCTGCGCGCGGCCTACAACCAGTTCTGGGTCTGGCTGCTCAGCGCTGGCATGCTCGCGCTCGGCGCCGGTCTGGCCTCCAGCATCTACAACATCAAACGACTCTTCATTTCGTAGGACGAGATCATGGTCGACATCACGCCAACTCTGTTCATCGGCCTCGGCGGCACGGGCATGGAAGTGCTCACCGGCGTGCGCCGGCTGTTTTTCGAACGCTACGGGCGGTTCGAGGTGCCCTGTCTGGAGTACCTCTACATCGACACCGATCGGCGCCAATCACGCTCCAGGTTCTATCCGCCGGACCACATCTCCGACGCCATCGGCTTCCGGCCCGGCGAGACCGTCTTTGCCCGCGTGACGCAGGAGGCGGTGACCGATTACTTCGAGCATCCGGACACCTATCCGCACATCTTCAGCTGGCTCTCCCGCGGCGCGTTCAAGTTCGGGCCGAGCGCGATCACCGAAGGCGCCGGTCAGTATCGGCCGTTCGGCCGACTGGCGCTGTTTCATGGTTACAAGGACATCCGCAAGGCGATCGCCGCCAAGCTCAACCGGATTGCCAGCGAGGCGACGATTCAGGGCCTCAACAGCGACGACCCCAACTTCAACATCCGCGACACCGATCGGGCGGTGAAGGTCTTCATCGTGGCCTCGATTGCGGGGGGGACCGGCGCGGGCATGTGTCTGGATCTGCCCTACATCGTGCGCGATGTGGCGCGCGAGAGTTCCGGCGAGCTGGGCCTGGTCAGCGGCTTCCTGGTCCTGCCGGATGTCTACGTGCAGGCCGAGGACGTCTTCGAGTTGACGCCCGATGAGAAACGCAAGATGCAGGCCAACGGCTATGCGGCGCTGAAGGAGCTGGAGTACTACAGTCGGCTGGGCACCGTCGGCGATCAACGCACCCGTCGCTTCGAGGACGGCAACGAGAAGCGCGCCGTGTTTCGCGCCCACTGGGCGCTCGACGAACCGGCGCGCGACTTCGACGAGCTGCCGTTCGACGTCTGCAATGTGCTGGGCAACGCCAACGCTTCGGGCATCGACCTGAACAGCGTACGCGACGTCGTCGACATGCTGGCCGAGCGGATCTATCTCGATTTCGACGAGGGCGGATTCACCGCCCAGCGCGAGCAGCGCGAGGCCAACATCAAGCAGAGCTACAGCCAGAATTACCCGCTGACCCACAAGGACGACGCGGGCAACGTGATCTACTCCAATCCCTTTTCTTGCCGCTTCAGCTCCTTCGCCATCTCGAAGATCTACATGGACCGGATGCGCTTGCGGCACGCGGCCAGCTACGAGCTGGCACAGCTGGTCCTGGGTGAGCTGTCAGCCGGGACGGGCTCGGCCGACGCCTATCAGGACCAGCAGCGCGCCGAACTGACGCAGCTGCCACTGCGGCTCGACGCGCTGCTCTCCAGCCTGACCGAACGCGTGCAGGGACAGATCGCCGCTGAGATGGCGCGCAAGACGTCGGCAGAATTCCAGACGCTGCAGGGCGATCTGCGCCAGACAGCCGACCCGCAGAGCGCGCGGGACTACAAGAAGATCGGCGCCTCGCTGACCACCTTCCTCGCCGGCCAGCTGGACAGGTTTCGGGACTGGCTGGAGTCGCTGCTCTGTGAGGGGCTGGAGCAGCTCGGGATCGATCCCCTGCTGGCGTTGTTGCTGGAGATCCGCACGGAGGCCGAACAGGATCAGCAGAGCGGAATGGATCCGCCTGCGGCGCCGGACGGTCCGCTGGGCGAGCGGATCGCCAGGCTGACCGAAGCCGAGGGGCTGCCCGGATTCCCGGCGAGCCTCAAGCGCCATGCGACCAGCCAGTTGCTGAGCGCCTGCTCTGATGAAGCCGAGCGTTATGCCCGCAGCGTGATCGAGCGGCTGATCAAGATCCACGCCAACCGCGCGCTCTATACCCCGCTGATCGAGCTGCTGCAGCTGGCTGCGGACAGGCTCGAGCGCACCAAGGCCGCGCTGGTGCAACTCTCGGAGAAGTCGGACGACGTGGCGGGGGCCTACGGTCTGGCGCACCACAAAGCGGAGCTACTGCGTTTCCAGCAGAGCCCGCGCAACCTGTTGTTGACCGTCGATACCGAGCTGGCAGAGGCCTGTCGTCAGGCGCTCTCGGCAGAGGGCGACGACGGTATCTTGCGCAGCCGGATGCAGGATCTCAAGCAGTCATTTCGCGCCGCGCTGGTCGCGATCGATCCGCACGTTCGCAGCTTCGTGGCTTACGGAGAGCCTGGGCACGCGGTGCACTTCGCCGACCTGCGCAATCAGCTGGTGCGGATCTGCTACGAGGCGCTCGACGGCTTCTACGCCCGGCGCCACGCGATCGACGAGCTGACGCGTTGCCACGGCGCCGAGGGCGCGCGTCACAAGCTCGAACAACGCATGCATGCCTGCCGGCCGTTCGTTCAGTTCGACCAGAACTTCGTCGTCAACTGGATGAAGGACCGGATGGCGCCGCTGACCTACTGCGGTTTCGACGCGGCCGCCGGCGGCAAGGAGGGGCTCGTGATGCGCGCGATTCGCGAGGGCGAGCAGAAGTTTCAGCCGCTGCCCTCGGACCGCGACGCGGTGTTGTTTCTCTACATCATCAACGGTCTGCCGCTCTGTGCGATCGATCAGCTCAAGCAATTCCGCGAGGCCTATCAGCGGCTGCTCGAGGACCCGCGCACCAGCACCGCCACTTTTCACCTGGACAAGAATTCGGCGCGTTTTCCGGATATCGTCAAGCAAGGCCGTGAGCAGGCGCTGGCCGAGATGTCCCTGATGAAGGCGGTGTTGCAGGGTGTGATCCTGCGGCTGATCGACTGGAACGAGCCCTCGGGCAGGTTCGTCCTGCGCTACACGGACGACTCCGGCGTCATCCGACAGGACCAGACCGTCGATTGCGGCAGCGGACTCGGCGCAATCCTCGACACTTTCAATACGCGGCCGGAGTTGCGCGGCCCCCTCGAGTCAGCCCGTAACCAGTGGGTCCAGCAGCAGCAACGGGACCAGGCGGGCGTCGAACGTCTGGTGCACTACTGGCTCGCGCTGCGCTACTATCAGCGCAACATCTTTCGCCGCTTCCCGCAGGCCTGCGACGATCCGGAGCTGGCCAGCACGATCCCGACCACCGAGTCGCTGATCGTCGACGGGCTGATCACGGAGGTGGATCAGCTGCTGCGCAGTCATCCCCAATATGACGCCGAGGGTGTCGAGCGCTACGCCAACAACTGGAAGTACTGGCTGGAATCGTTCTGCGCCTTCGTCGGTCCCAAGCACAACCGCTGTCTGGTGCTGGGCGAGTCGGAGGCGACCGACACAGCGGCGCTGGAGACCCTGCGCTATCACCATCAGCGGATCATCGGCCGCTCGGATGCGGATCCCGACCGTCTCTGCAACATGAACCCAGTCGACGAGCAATCGCAGGTGCCCGCGGCCTGGGTCGGACACTGGGCCGGCCGCGGCGTCACGCTACCGGAGTCGACCGGCTCGCGCAACGGGGGCAGTTTCAATCCCTACCGCAGCGCCACAGTGGAACCCGCTGCCGAGACGGTGACCTCGCCCGAAGAAGAACCGGATCCGTTCTCGGCCATCTAGATGTCGACGATCTGCGAAGCGTGCCGGGTCTGGTTGCTGCAACCGGAGTTCGATCATTACTGCGGCTGGTGCGGCAGCCCACTGCTCGAAGTCTCGCTGTTGCGGGAGGACGGAGAGCCACTCGGCGCGCGAGACTATTTGCGCCCCGGAGACAAGCAACGGGTCTATCTCCTGCGGCAGAGAGGAGCGGCTTGCAATGGCGCGCCGGAAGTGGTCTGCGACGAGGGGCAGTGCAGCGTGAGCGCGGCGGATGAGCCCGGGCTCTACCGGCTGACGGTCGCCTGCGGCTACAGCCCGCAACCGGTCGAGCTGACGCTGAGAATCGGCAGCCCGCAGGTCGCGCGCAAGCTGACGCTCTGGCCGGTGCCCGAGATCCAGCCGCTGCCGGACCCCAGCGGCCTGCAGATTCGCCATCGAAAGCGGTTCGAGGCCGCCTTCGTCGACGCACGCGCGGCGGTCGAGCGCTTGCTGATCCGGGTCAGCGCCCAGGGGGCGCCGTTGCTGCCCCGTCGCATCGGCTTGCTGACCGATGCGCGAAGCGAGCCGGTCTGGGGTCACGAGGGCACCCTGGTGACGGACGGGCTGACGCTGCGGCTGCTGGACCTGGAACGCGAGGTGGGGCTCGAACGCCAGCTTCAGATCCAGATCGAGCGTCGGTCGATCTGGCCCAGAGGGCAGTCGCGCAGGCTGACCCTCGTCGTCGAGCTGGATGGTCTGCCGCGCTGGGAGCTGCCGCTCGAGCTGGTCCAGCGTCAGCGGGTCGGCGGTGATCTTCAGCCGGAGACCTGCGAGTTCGATGTGGCCACGCTGGGCCGCATCGGCTGTCGCGCCGGTCACTTCAACAACGGCGATGATTTTCCACTGACGATCACCGGCGTCACCAGCGACGTGCCCTGGGTCAGGGTCACCGAATATGAGCCGTCTCTGCGCGCCGAAGAGCTGCGGCCGTTGCCTTGCCCCGCGGCGCTGGCGCCCGAGGTGGGCCTCGACTTCAACGTGCTGGTCGATGCCAACCATCCGTTGTTCCCGTCGGATCAGGCCGGCGAGCTGTTCGCGACAGTTCGCTTCGAGCTCGACCGACCGCCGCATCGACGCGAACTGGCACTGCGTATCGGACGCGCTGCGCCGGCCGCGTCGCTGGCGCAAAAGGGCTACCTGGCAATCGATTTCGGCACGACCAATACCTGCTGTGCGCTCAAGCTCGAGGATCGGGAGGTGGAGATGATCCCCTTCGGCGCCGACGGTCGAACCTCCATTGCGTCGGTCATCTTCTTCGAGGATCTCTCCGATGCGGGCAAGCCACGCCTGCGTATCGGGCAGCCCGCACTCGAGCGGGCCAGGCGACACAGCGAACGTTCGCTGGTGCGCAACTTCAAGCGGCGCATCGGACTCGAGACCCGTGAGCAGGTGGTCGATCCCGAGGGGCGGGGGGCCGCGTTCCTGCCCGAGCAACTCGCCGGGCTGTTCCTCGCCGAGGTACTGCGCGAGGTGCGTGAATTCCTCGATGGGCGCGGCGCGCCGATCGAGGTCGATGCGATCTTCTTCACCTATCCGGTGCTGTTCAGTCCGCGGCAGGTCGAGATCCTCTCGCAGGTCTTCCGCGATCTCGGCGTGCGGGATGTGCGCCCCGCGATGGACGAGGCCAGCGCCGGCTCGGTGCGCTACCTGCACGGCTGGGCCAACGCGGCTTATCGCAAGCAGCCCGAGGCGCCGAAGCGAACCGAGTACGTGCTGAACTATGACTTCGGCGGTGGTACGATCGACATCGCACTACTGGAAGTGGTGACCGACTTCAGCGGGCAGCTGGTGCGTTCGACGCCGATCGGCGTCACCGGGCTGTATCGCTTTGGCGGGGAGGACATCACGGTGCTGGTGCGCCAGATGATCGTGCGGCGAATCGAGCGGGCGATGCGGCGACGGCATCCGCGCTTCAGCCTGCCCTGTGGCGATCTGTCCGATCCGCCTGGACTCTACGAACCGAAGAAGCACAACAACGCGCGGCTCAACTTCCTCGCCGAGAAGGCCAAGATCGCGATCTTTTCCAGCGGCAGCTATACGATCCATCCGGGCGACGAGGAGCTGGACGACCTCTGGGTCGACCTGGGCGACGGGGCGGGCCTGGAGCAGGCCGACGCCGACCAGCGGCCGGTGCTCAGCGGGCTGGATCTGCAGGACGCGCGCATCACGCTGCGAATCGAAGAGGTCGAGCGCGTGATCCGCCCGCAGGTCGCCGGCTCGATCGAGCGGGCCTACAACCTCTGGCGCTTCAGCGGCAAGATGACGGCGAATCCTGGAGGCGGGCTGGCCCGCGTGCTGTTGACCGGGCGCAGTTCCTCGATTCCGCTGGTGCGCAAGCTGATGGCCGAACGCCTCTCGCTCGACGACGAGCAGATCGTGCATGACCCTCGCAGCGCCAAGGAAGTGGTGGCCGAGGGCGCCTGCTACTACCGCAGGCTCTGGAGCATTCTCGTCACGGGGCTGCGTTTCCAGCTCGGCGAGGCCAACGCCCGCACCCTGATCCCGATCGGCATCGAGAAGATCGACTTCTCCGAGAGCGTCTTCCACCCGGTGTTCGCCAACGGCGCAGAGCTCGAACAGCGCGACGCCTCGGACGGGCAGCGCTGCTGGTTCATCGAGCGGCAGCTGCGTTTGCGCCTGTGCGGTCCGATCGCCTCGCTGAAGGTCTTTCGCAGTCTGGACTATGTCGATCCGATCACCTCGGGCGGCAAGGACCTGATCGCCCGCTTCGAGTTTCGCGCGGACGACCCCTTCTTTGTCGACTGGACGCAGGCCCAGCGGGACGACTTCCCGGTGCAGTTTCAGCTCTGGAAGTCGCTGGATGGCGGCGCGCAGCGGCTGGAGCTGGTGGTGACGCATCCGACGAGCGGCGCGCAGAAGGTCTTCCGCTCGCTCTTTCAGGATGACTTGCTGGCCACCGTGGACGAGGCCGAAGAGGCCAGGGGCTCGTTCTTCGAAGCACTGGATCGGCTGCCGGGCGAAGCCAAGCTGGCTCCCTGAGGGCACCGATGAAGCTGCAGCTACTCGCGATCTATCTCGGCGCCAGCGAGATTCAGCTGGCCAGCAGCGCTCTGCTGCGCAGCACGCGGATCTCCGAGCAAGAGCTGGTCGATGCGCTGACCGAGCTCGACGCGCCACTGGGCCCGCTGAAGATCCATTGCTGCAAGCTGTCCGGCCGCTTCGCGCTGATGTCGCAGGATGGGGCTGCCACGCGACTGGCGTTGATCCCCACGGACGGCTTCGAAGCCCACGATCCGTTCAGCTTCGCAGAGGCCTGTGACGCCTTTCAGCAACCGGAGGCGGGTCGCG
>CAZMLI010000034.1:1255-4254 GCA_964566865.1 uncultured Planctomycetota bacterium | reverse complement strand
CCGTTCAGCTTCGCAGAGGCCTGTGACGCCTTTCAGCAACCGGAGGCGGGTCGCGCATTCCTGCGCGAGCTGTTGTGCAACTTGCTGTTGACCGTGGAGCCGGCGCTCGATCCGGCCCAGACATTTGTGACGCTGATCTGTCCGCTCGCCATGCCGCTGCGCTTCCGCAGCGCGCTGTGGGAAGTGCTCGAAGAGCTGGGCTTTCGCTGGATCCGCTTGATCTATCCACCGGAGGCCTCGTTGCTCTGGAGCGGGGTCAGCCAGTCCGCGGAGTGGCTGGCCGCCAGGCTGGAGACCGCCGCCGGGCCGCGAACCGCGGCGGCCAGGATCGAACGAACCGACGAGGGTTACCGGCTGCAGCTCAGCGCGGACTCTCCCCGGACGGAGGTCCCCGCCTTCAGCTGGGATGCGCCGGCGCGCGATTGCCTGCGCGGAGCCCTGTTGATGGCGGCCGGGCCAGTGCTGCTGCGCAAGACGGTGCGCATCTCGCGCGCCTGGCGCTTTTCCCTCTCGTTCGACGGAGAGACGGCCGAAACGCTGCGCCCGCAAGAGCTGGGCGCTGCGCGCCCGGGCACGCGGCTGGATTTCATCCCTTTCGTGCTGGACCCGAGCGAACATGACCCGGCGCTCGCCTTGTACGCCGGGCTGCACGCCGACCTGTCGCTGCAGAGCATGGCCTTTTGCGGGATCCAGCGGGTCAACAAGTACCGGCTCGCCGAAAACAGCAAGCAGCTGATCGGGTTCGTCGAGCTGTTCGAGGAGCTGGGCGTGCGCTGGGGCTATCAGTTTCCGGGCAGCGGAGAGATCCAGGCCGAGAGCCTGCCGCAGCGGCTATTCGGCGGCTAGCAAGAAGCGCCGCAGAAACTCCAGCGCCCCGCAAGCCAGCCAGGAGCGGGCCACCTCCGAGACGCCACCGAGCGGGACCTCTCGTGAGCGGGCGCGGGTCCCGTCGGTGATCGCCAGCACCGTCTGGCCCGGCTGCTCGGCGTAGGGTCCCAGCGCCGGGTCGTCATCGCCGAGCAGCACCAGCGCGATGTCAGCGCCGGTCTGTTGACGTAGCTGCTCTGCCAGCGCCGGCGCATCCTGCGCCATTTCTCGCGCCCGGCTGGTGGGCAAGACCCGCGCGTCATACACCGGCAGACGACTGGCGACGATACCGCCGGTCCCGGTTTCGAGAATGGCCAGCGTCTTGCCGGCCTCATTCAGCATCCCGGCCAGCACGCCCTCCAGCGTCTCTGCATCCGTGCCGTAAATCCGTCCGGGCAGCCGCGCCTCTACCTGCGCCGCCATCTCGTCGAGTAACGCAGTGGTCTGCGCCTCGGTCTCTGCCGAGGCGGTGATGCGGATGTCCACCTGCCCGGCGTGTGCGGCCAGCCCGACGGTCGGGTTGCTCGAGGTCTCCAGATCGGCGATCTTGCGATCGATCTCGCTCTCGGACATCGCGGCGACGCGCAGGATGCGGCTGCGGATGGTCGTCATCGCCGGAAAGGTCTCGCGCAGGAACGGCAGGACGTCGCTCTGCATCAACTGCCGCAGTTCCCGCGGCACACCCGGCAGCGAGATCACATAACCGGACTCGGTCGGGACGATGAATCCGGGCGCGGTGCCGACCGGGTTGTGAATGGCCGTCGCGCCCTGCGGGATCTCGGCCTGTCGCCGGTTGTTGTCAGACATTGGCCGGCCGCGCCGCACGAAGAAACGACTGATCTCCTGCAGCAGATCCTCGCGCAGGACCAGCGGCCGGTCGGTCGCTCGTGCGACGGCGTCGCGTGTCATGTCGTCGACCGTGGGCCCGAGCCCGCCGGTGGTGATCACCACGTCGGCCTGCTCGAGCGCGCCGCGAATCGCCTGCTCGATGCGCTGCGGGTTGTCGCCGACCGAGGTCTTGCGGAACAGGTTGAGACCGGCCGCGGCGAGTTGCTGGGCCAGGTAGGCGGCGTTGGTATCGACGATCTGGCCCAGGAGAATTTCTGTGCCGATGGTGAGGATCTCTGCGCTGGGCATATTGATCGAGTACGATATCTGCTGAGACTTCGAAGACAAGCGAGCCACGAGATGAATCCCACTGAAATCGCACCGTATGGATCCTGGCCGTCGCCGATCAGCGCGGCCTGGATGTCGCAAGCTGGAATCTCACTCGGCGAGGTTCGCGTCGATGGCGAGTCCTGCTACTGGCTAGAGGGCCGTCCGCTCGAAGGCGGCCGAAACGTGATCGTGCGCGACGGTGTCGATGTCACCCCCGAGGGTTTCAACGTTCGCACACGCGTGCACGAATATGGGGGCGGGGCCTACATCGTCTCCGCCGGCGTCGTATTCTTCTCCAATTACGACGATCAACGGCTCTACCGGCAAGACCCGCAGGGCGCCCCGCAGCCAATCACCCCGGCCCCCGAACGCGCCTGCGCCGATCGCTTTGCCGACGCGCGCGTCAGCGACGACGGGAACTGGCTGGTCTGCGTGCGGGAGCGCCACCCCGAGACAGGCGAGGCGACCAACGAGCTGGTGGTCATGCCAACCGACGGGTCGGCGCCGCCGCGCGTGATCGAGGGCGGGCACGACTTCTATGCGATGCCGCGAATCAGTCCGGACGGCAGCGAGCTGGTCTGGATCTGCTGGGATCACCCGCGCATGCCGTGGGACGGCACCGAACTCTGGCGTGCGCGCTTCTCGCCCCAAACGGGCCTGAGCGAGGCGCGCCTGGTGGCGGGCGGCGAGCAGGAGTCAGTCTACGGGCCGGCATGGAGCGCCGACGGGCAGCTGCACTTCATCAGCGATCGCAGCGGCTGGTGGAACCTGTACCGCGGCCAGGAGGCGCTGGCGGCGATGGATGCCGAATTCGGCGTGCCCCACTGGGTCTTCGGCACCTCCCGCTACGACTTCCTGCCGGACGGGCGCATCGCCTGCGTCTTCAGCCAGGGGGGCATCGACCAGCTCGGGCTGATCGGTACCGACGGCAAGCTCGTACCGATCGAGACGCCCTACAGCGCATTCGCTCCGGC
>CAZMLI010000034.1:0-1155 GCA_964566865.1 uncultured Planctomycetota bacterium | reverse complement strand
CCGAAGGAGAGCGCCCGCCGCTGGTCGTCTTCAGTCACGGCGGTCCGACCTCGGCCAGCAATACCTCGCTCAAGCTGTCGATCCAGTACTGGACCAGCCGCGGGATCGCCGTGGTCGACGTCAATTACGGTGGCAGCACCGGCTACGGCCGGGCCTACCGCGATCGGCTCAAGGGACAGTGGGGGGTGGTCGATACGGACGACTGCATCAACGCCGCGCGCTGGCTGGCCGAGCAGGGGGAGGTCGACGGCGATCGCCTGGCCATTCGCGGCGGCAGCGCAGGCGGCTACACCACCCTCTGCGCGCTGACCTTTCACGACGTCTTCCGCGCCGGCGCCAGTTACTTCGGCGTGGCCGACCTCGCCGGGCTGGCCCAGGACACGCACAAGTTCGAGTCGCGCTACCTGGATCAGTTGATCGGCCCCTATCCTGAGCGCGAGGATCTGTACCACGCCCGCTCGCCGCTGCACTTCACCGAACAGCTCTCCTGTCCGGTGATCCTGTTCCAGGGCGCCGAGGACGAGGTGGTCCCGCAAGCGCAGGCCGACATGATGGCCGACGCCCTCGAGCGCAAGGGCTTGCCCTACGCTTATCTGGTCTTCGAAGGAGAGCAGCACGGCTTTCGCAAGGCGGAGACGATCCAGCGCACGCTGGAAGCCGAGCTGTTCTTCTATGGCAAGATCTTTGGATTCGAACTGGCGGAGGACATCGCGCCGGTCGAGATCAAGAACCTCTAAGGAGCATTGCAGAAATGCCGACGTTCATCGCTCTGCTGGAATATACCGATCAGGGTATTCGCAACATCACCGACTCGCCCTTGCGGGCCGATCAATTCAACCAGAGCGTCGAGCAGGCCGGCGCCAAGCTAGTGGGGCAGTACTGGACCATCGGTTCGCATGATGGCGTGTTGATCCTCGAGGCCCCGACCGACGAGATCGCGGCCTCGCTGCTGCTGGGCCTCGGTGCGCTGGGCAACGTGCGCACCACGACGCTGCGGGCCTACGAGTGGGGCGAGGCGAAGGATTTGATCCCCTCCCTTTAGGCCGAATCTGACCTTACCCCGTTTCGGTGGACACCTCCTCGCAATGCGATAATCGCAAGTAACTCTGTATGCGGAGGTTCAGGTACCTGGCGCGGGATGCTGGTGCAGGTCGA